>CAYOAK010000060.1:0-11432 GCA_964401925.1 uncultured Bdellovibrionales bacterium
CCGGGTGTGAAGTTATCGCCGAGACGGCCTCAAGCTTCTTTCGGTACTGAGTAATGCGGGCCGGATCGTTGTCGAATGCGTTGAGAAACTCGATCGTCCGCTGCTCTTCCGCATTTTGGCCGATAGTCTGACCCTTCGACTTTCGGTCAAGCATATTCAGAGCAAGCGTCGCCTGATGGATGCTCTCCTCGACCAGTTTCGCAACCTCAGTGCGATCGTTTTTAAAAGAGATCAGATTCGGATTTGTGCGTTCAATGATGTTCGCGACTGCCTGCGGTCCGGAATCAACAGCTTTTGCCATCTCCTGAAGGGCGAGTGTCCATTTGTGCTCGTATCCGCCGATCGCCTTCATCTGCGACCAAAGTCGGCCCACTGGGTTGCGATTGTTATTCCACGCAACTGCCGGATCCTTATCGGCTAGAATTGTGAGGGCCTCCTCAGTATGACCCGAAAATTCACCTTCGATGAAATTGGCGAAGGGAAAATCGCGTCCTAGGATCTTTTTCAGATTCGCACTGTCGACTGTGTGCCGAAGCTCGTGGCGAAGCAGGGGAGCCACCTCTTTGCCGAAAATCTTTGCCTGCTGCTCCCACTTCTCTCCTGAGAATTTTCCGTCCGGAGCCAGCGTGCTCATACGCTGATCGATCAGCTCCTTAAGCATATCGGCATTGACCAGAATGACGTTCCCCTCGATCGCGCTCGCCGGAGTGCTCACGCCTTGGGTTCTTCCTTGAAACGCCTCCTTTCTGACGTATCGAATCTCAACATCGTTCTGTTTGATGTAATCGAGGATCTCTTTGGAAGACGCGACATTCGATCGCTCCAGCGAGCTAACCAGCTCCTTCTCGATTGATTCGCGCAGGACTTTCAATCCTTTTCGCATCTCAAGGAGACGACTTAAGTCGCTCGTGCCCGCAACAAGCTCTCCGAAACCCCGATCGCGATCGGTTCGCATGATCTCGCGAAGGGCGGCGCCTTGCTCCTGCGATTTCAGGAGCTGATCTTCGAGTGTCGATTTTGCAGATGAAATTCCGGCCATAACTATTCCGGTGAGTTATGCTCACTTTTTAGCCGTTCGTGCTCGCTCAAGCGAGACTGGCGAAGCGTAGCACGAAACTGTTAGGTATTTGCGTCAACGGACAGGTAGTGCCGGGCCCAAAGGAAGCAAAATGACTCAGAAAATTAGGATCGTTCTCCTTGTCATTTGTGTGGTCAGCTTCGCCTCCTGCGGTGGAGGAGGCGACGACGAAAGTGGCCCGAACGCCTGTAGCGATCTCGGAATCAAAGTTTCAGGCGGAAGCTCGTGCAATTCTTCTCGAGGTCCGGTCGCCGCGATCTTCGCTGTGAACAGTTTTGGCAACACGGTGGGTATTTGCAGCGGAACGCTTGTGACCAGCAGAGATATTCTGACTGCTGCCCATTGCTCGCAGCTCTACTCCATCCCGGGTGCTTCGACAGTATACGCATTCGCGGACGGAGAAGTGCGCGAGATTGATGGTGGGTCGAACCATCCCCGGTGGAATGGCGTGGTGGGAAATCCCTACGATATAGCGATGGTCACACTCACTGAACCGGTCGGAGCTCCACCAGTTCCACTTCTGACGTCAAGTACGACCGAGCCCGGGCAGCCAATCTCTGTCTTCGGCTACGGTAACGATGAAGAGGGGGTCTCCGGAATCGATGTCGGCCGTCGTGCGCTCAAAGGCGGCAACATGCTCGTCGAGGTGAAGGAAGGCGGATTTGTCGTGGCGAAGTTCGATCGAACGGGCAGCTCTGTTTGCCGCGGCGATTCTGGCGGCCCGGCGGTGCGAACCGTAAACGGTGTAACGGGAGTTGTCGGCGTGACGAGTGTCGGTTCGTTAACCGGATGCACGGAGGGCTCGTTCGTCGCCTTTGTCGACGTGCAGAATCCGGCCGTGCGCGATTTTATCGTGGGCTATGCACCGGCTGTCGCCGTCCGGTAGGAGCGGGCTGGAGAATCCAATTCAGCGTCCGTGCGCTGCCCTTGTCTTCTTTGCCTCCATCCTGATTTTTCGGGCCGCGATGCGATCCGAAAACACCTAAATCACCTCGGTAAAGTCACAAGGTCCCGTTTCCTAGGCACTTTCCAGTGTTGAAACAATTGATTCTCTTCGCCCTGCGCGCCTCATAACTTAGAAAGAGCGTGGAAACGGAAAGCTCCTCGGCCAGGCTAAGGTTCACGCGCAACAGGCCGCTCGCAAGGGAGGTGAGAGCCGATGATGAAAGCTTACGCACGTGAGCGAAGTCAGCTTGGACTATTGATTGCCATAGCAGCCGCTCCCCTGACGATTCCTTCGCAGGACGCCCGAGCACAAAGTGTATCTCTGTCAGAAGATGCCGGTGAAGCCACCGCGACTTCAACAACCGTTCCCACTACTTCAACGAGCAGCACGACCACGACTCTGCCTCAACCTTCTACTTGCTATCGGCCCATCCGCTCTGTGCAAGACCAGAATACGGCGATCGGCGGCACCGCGCTGACTGCCCCGGATTCAACGCTCGCCTGCCTCCGACAGCTCACTGCGAATACTGAATGTGCAGACATCATGAATGTGCGCATTTGGCGAGAATCCGATGCGGTGCGCTTGGGTTCAACCGCGGGTATTCGCGTCAATTGCGGCGTTTCGTTCACTTCCTATGCCGATGGGGTCCCCTCGGATTACGGCGCCGTTGAGGATGTGACGAATCTCGGAACGTGGAAAGTTAAGGCAGGAAGTGTTTCCGATAGCGACGCAAACGCCGCTCAACAGGAACTCGCCGCACTGACATCGACGGGACGTTGCTCGAACGGAGCAGCGCCGGACCTTGAGCTTCTCACCATTGGCGGCGGTTCGTCTCCTGGGAACCCGAACGATCTGCTCAGTAGCGACATCTTCCGTTTACCCACAATTCAGGCCTCCTCCGATGACTGCCTCATGCGTGAGATCGCGAACAACCAACTCTCCGACGTCTTCTTGGGTGACAACTGCGATGTTCGAACCGGCGTTCCGGTAAGCGAGCTTTGTGATTCTCAGACGATCCTCATTCAGCTTCGAGGCTCTCCGATCTCGCTGGTCTGGAATGAGAGCGCAGATATCAATTCCGAAGTCGCAGTGACGCGCTTCCCGTTGGATCCCGCCCAAGCCGGTGCGGAGTTCACTTGGAAAGCATCAGCCGATTTTCCGCTCCTCGTTCACGATCCGGCAAAATCAGGAAAGATCGTCTCTGCAACGCAGCTCTTCGGAAATTTCAGTTTCGGCAAACGGTTCAAGGACGGTTTCGCGGCTCTTGCAACTCTCGATGCCAATCTCGACAAGGAGATTAGCGGCGCTGAGCTAGCCGAGGTGCGGCTGTGGTTCGACCGCAACCGAGATGGAGTGTCGGACGAAGGCGAAGTCGTTGATTGTGCCGACGCCGGCGTATCGGCACTGTATTTCACTCCCGATCGAACCGACGAAAAGACCGGCGATATCATCGCTTCGCGCGGCTACACCCTAAACCATGAGGGGACGACTCGCGTTGGGCGATCGATCGATTGGTATGGCGCGCCGTATCGCGTCGCCGCTGTATCAGGGAAAGGATCCTCAGCAGTCCGGACGAAAGCGGCGGGCAAGGATGAAGTCTCGAAAGTCAACTTCTCCGGTCAATGGATTTGGAGCACGGGCTCCGAGTTCGACAGTAAGGCCGAGAAAGGGCTGCTCACGATTCGCGACGTGGGGAAGAAGATTGCCGGCTACTCCTTCATTGAAACTCCGCTTCGGCGAAATTCCTCCCAGCTACGGAGCATGCTTTCCGTTCGCAACATTCAAGGTGAGAAATCAGTGGCCTCCGACGGAACGATCCTGCTTAGCATGCAGCTCCGCGGGGATGGGCGCACGATTACCTCAGAGGTGACCTACGACTCCAAACGTGACGCGCTTGTCGGAACGACATTGGAGGAAGCGCCCGCGGAGCTCAAGAGCTCAGGCACGAAAACCGTGCGCTACGTGTGGTCTGCTCGACGGCTCTAAATATCGTGCGAACGATCCCCGCTGCGGCTGCTCGATAGAATCTTTCGCGAAAAGTTCTGTTGTCTTAATCGTCATCCCAACATTCGACGACAACGTTGAACGATTGTTTGCTGGGAGTCACAAATGAATCTCGTTGATACCAAGTGCCCTGTCTGCACGACCGAGCTCCCCGTACCCTACGTTGAGCTCGGGGCGAGTCGCTGGTGTAACCACTGCCTGAAAGCGGTAGTTCCTGCGGTGCCCCTGGGTGGGTCATATCCGCTGAGCGGAAGCGCGCTTTCATTCTCCGATTTCAGACAGCTGATTGACGAGTCCAGCTCGCGAGCTCCCGCCTCCGGCCTCCTCACGAAGTGGTTCCGGTATTCGCTCTCCGGGGAGGGGCGAAATGTGACGTGCATCCTAAATGATCGAGGTGAGGCGATTGATCCCTTATGGCTGCACTTAAAGATTCAAGCCGATCGCGAAATGCAGGGAGAAATATACAACCTGGCGATGAGTCTCTGGCGGTAGTGAGACTTTTTCCGCCGTTGGGTTATTACCTGCGCTCAGGCTTTAGTGGGCCCGTAGCGAAATGGCCGCCGCGGCGATTTTCGGGCCCCGCGCTCAGAGAGCGCGAAAGACAAAGAGGGCAGCGTTGGAACAACTACATGGTTTGAAGATGAACGTTCTTAGAATTTCCTGGAAAAATCGATCCATCGAAAAGATCGTCTCTCTTATTTCGGGTCCCTTGAGAAATGTTCATTTCGGAACACTCTCTTAATGGAGGAATGACATCTGGGCGCTCTACTCGACGGATCGGACTTCTCCCGGCTCTTTTTGGAGCCGTTCCATCTTCTGGACGTCCGGTCATCAGGCGAGTTCGATAGCGGTGCCGCCCCCGGAGCTGTATGCGTTCCCATCCTCGCAAACGAAGAACGTGCCTTAGTTGGAACCCTCTATAAAAGGTCAGGGCAGTCCGCTGCGATTAATCTCGGGCATCAGCTTGTCTGCGGCGAAGTTAAGGACCAGCGAGTTCGTGCTTGGCAGGAGCAGTTCAAACCAGGCGCGAACGGTGGACTGTATTGTGCGCGCGGTGGTCTCCGATCGGAGATTGCTCAAGAATGGCTTGCCGAAGCGGGATGCTCAGTGCCGCGTGTCCAGGGCGGCTACAAGGCCCTGCGAAACTATTTCCTGAATCTGAACGAAGTGCTCCCTGAAGCTGCGCCGTTTGTCGTCGTCAGCGGGAAGACGGGATGCGGCAAGACGGAACTGCTGCAGAAGCTCGCCAGCGTTCAACGCGTCATCGACCTCGAAGCGCTTGCAAATCACAGGGGCTCCGCCTTCGGCGATGTCGCCGACTCTCAACCCTCGCAAGCATCGTTCGAGAACACGCTCGCCGTGCAACTCCTCCGGGGCGCAGACCCGCGCAATCGACCGATCTTCGTCGAGGCGGAAAGCCGCCGGATTGGCCGGCTGTTTATCCCCGAAACTTTTTGGCGGAGCATGTCCAGAGGGGCCATAGTCGTACTAGATGCTCCATTCGAGGTGAGAGTTCAGAGGATTCTGGACGACTACATCAGTTCCGTCTTCGAAAGATTCGCGCGGGGCAATGAATCGGATGCCCACGAGCAGTTCTCCGCCTACTTGCTCGATGCACTCAGGAGAATTGGCCGGCATCTCGGGGGAGAGCGAGCGACGCGGTTGCAAAGTGCGATGACCAGCGCGTTAGAGGAGCAGCGAAAGGCCGGAAGTATCGAAGCGCATCGCTCATGGATTGAGCCCCTGCTGCTGGAATATTATGATCCGCACTACGAGAAATCGCCTGGTCTAAATTCAGTGCGAACGCTCCATCGCGGTTCTTTTGAGGCACTGCTTCAGTACTGCATCAATTATCGGTCGTAACTTATTCCAGCGTGAAATAGGAAGCAGCTATCGCCGCTCGTTTCGGACAAAGGCAAGGGCGGAGAATCTCATTGAGTGGCAGACGGGAGTTCGTCCCCCGTCTGCTGCAAACAACTCAGGACATCACTCCCAGCTTGACGAGAAGCTCCTTCACCCGGCCCTTATTTTCGGGGCGCATGCCAGGCAGGGGGCCAGCGAAAGATCCGGAAGAAGCCCATGCGCTTTGATGGCATCCGCCGCCGCAGTGGCGGAGCGCCGGACAATCGAGGCATTCCTTGGAAAGAATGCTCGTTGACCTCCAGCGTCCCATCCGGCTCCAGACGGCTTCGAGCCCTTCAATCTCCGGCTTTCCGTAAGCTTCGATATGTTGAGGGCACGGCCGAGCTTCGCCATCCGATCCGATGGTGCACACCGTGAATCCGGCACCGCACCGCCGGTGCATGAACCGCTCCGGATCCTTGAGGTCGACAAGTCCGCAGAAGGGGAAAGGGAACAATGATTCGACGAAGATCTTCAGCTCATCCGCCACGGCTGTGAGATCCTCGAAGATGCGCATCAGCTCGGCGTGGGACAGGGGAATGTCGGTAAGCGGAGAGCTGCAACCCGTGTCGATCGCCGGACCGGCGGCAAATGTGCCGACGCCGGCGTTCGCCGCAGTGCGGGCAGTATCCCGAAGCATCGGCAGAGTAGGTCTTGAAACCACCATGTTTGCGGTGACGCAGATGCGCCGCTTCGCGAGCATCTCGGTCGCTCTGATTGTTTTATCGAATGAACCGGAGACACCCGACCGCGCGTCGTGAACTTGCGCATTTGGTCCGAGCAGACTTGTCAGGACGGATGCGAGCTTATGCTCTTGCAAAAAGTCCGCGTGCTCCTCGGTCAACAGAACGAGATTCGTGTTCAATGTGCAATGAACACCGGCCGGCCCGGCCCATCGAACAAACTCAGCGACCGCAGGCCAGTTAAGCAGGGGCTCGCCACCGGAGAGCGTCAGTTCCTGAATCTTAGCCTCGCCGAATTGCCTTGAGAGTGTCGCCGCGGTTTCCGCCGTCATCTGCATTACCGGCGGGCGCTTCTCTGAATCGAAACGCCACGGATTGTAGCAGTGCGAGCATCTTTCGTTGCATGAAGAAGTGACTTCGACGTGAATCGAAGAGGGAACGGTCGAGATAGTCATGAGTTAAACCTCCTAGAGAACATTTTCTGAGATCCTCCACCCATAGGGCGAGGGGACTCTTCCCCCCGAGGGAGAACCCGACTTGCAAACGCTTTTCAAAACTTAGAAGTGAAGAATCGCTGCCGGTGAGGCCGAAGCACTCTCCGGCAGCGCTGGTGAAAGTCGCCGATGCTAGTTGATCGAGGCGCGGCTAGCCCGCCCACCCCTGGAGAGCGAACGAACGGAGTCTGCGATCCGCGGGATGGCCGCCGAACTCGGAGTCTTCGACCGGAGTGTAATCAAACGGTTCGATCAGCGCGTCGCGGCCGCCGCAGCCCGGGCCGCAGGTGGTGGTATGGGCGCCCATGTTAAGTTTCGGGCTCCAAAACTCCGCCGGAGGGTGGCCGAACGCTTTGCGGTACGCCTCAACGGCGTTCTCCTTGTTGCGGCGGTCCTCCTCTTCGCCGAAGTCGCAGATGTGAGAGGTCACGTAGTGATGAAGCAAGCAGCCCTCGCCGTTGCACGGTTCGTGAAGCTTGATTACCTCGTGCCACACTTCATCGACCGGACCCGACGGCCCGATCTGTTCCCGCGTAACCACCGAGAGATAGAGAAATCGGCGATACTCTTCGATGGCACTCGCGGCGTGCGCAGAACTCCAGCCTTGCGAGCCGCAGACACGTTCCAGCAGGACGGGGTACATCGGCGCCGCATCTCCCACCAGGGCGATGATATGCTGCCAGATATTCCGATCGCGGTTACCGACATTCGCGATGAACGGAAGGTTAATCCGCTCGTCTGTCGAAATGGGATGAGACATTCTTTACTCCTTACAAACATTGATGGGTAAAACCCTGACGGGTTCCCCTTGCGGGGAAGAGTTCGAGAGAGAAAACTCTCCTTCTGCTCGCGGAAAAACATTGAAAATGATCGGCCCGAGAGCTGGGCGCTCGAGTTGTGAATTGAGTATGAATGCGAAGAAGATCGCCGCAATATGCGGGCGGCGAGGGGTTGGACGGGGATTGTTGGTTTCAGCAATCGACCTTGGAGCCGATTGCAGATTCTTTCAAAATCGAAAGAACTGCCGCATTTTATTTTTTCGGCGGCGTTTGGAAATGCTCCTCTTCGAGCGGGAAGAAGGAGCTTTTTAGCAGTTTTGTCACGGCGAACAGCTTCACCTCATTGACCTCGTCGGTAAATTCGGCACGAAGGTCGTTGAGCAGCTCCGAAAGCTCACTCGCCGATTCAACTACGGCTGCGAAGGTGAAATCCTTCGCACCGAGGCTCTCGATACAATATGCAACGTTCGGTTGAGCGCGGCAGAATTCAGTGAGCCTGCGAACGCAGCCGGGCTGATCGCCCGCAAGGATCACGCTGCATTTAAAAGTCTGAAAACCGAAGCTCGAGAGTCGCGGGATGTATCGTGTGCCGGCGATGACACCAGCCTGTTTCAGCCGCTTGATTCGAAAATGCAGCGTCGAGAGCGGAACTTTGAGCGAGTGGGCGAGCTGTTGTTCCCGTTCGCCTTCTCCCCGTGACAACCGGCAGAGAATTCGATGATCTAACTCATCGATCTCGCATCTTGTGCCGTCATCGCGAATCGAAAGAGGAGGGAGCCGCTTTGCTTCCTCGCTGAAGGTCTTAAGCGGAAAGTCCGTGATTGAAAAGGCAGTGCTGATCGAACGCCGGCCGAATAAGTTTCCAAAGCGATCGCCAAGCTCACCGAGGATGGACTTCGCCTCGAACATCGAGCGAACACACATGTCCATCGAATAATCATACTCTCCGCCAAGCTCCGCGAAGTGACTTACTCGAGGGTGTGCGATGAGGTGACTGACGAGCTCTTTTCTTTCTCGCTTCGGCAGCTTGCACGAGAAGTAGATGAGCATCTGAAAAAAACCCAGCCGATAGACATTAATGAACGTGCGTCGCGCGAGGAGTCCGCTCTCAATTGCCTCCTTGAGAGTGTAGCGGACGATATGCTCACGGCAGCCTACGATTTCCGCGATCTCAGCCGGGGGCCGATCGGCTTTGAGCATCGCGACCGAGATAATCTTTCGGGTTCGGGGAGTGAGGGTCTCAGACTTCGGCATCGGGCAGTATTCCAGTTCCGGGAGCGTCCTCTGGATACGGGAGCGGACGAGCAGGGGTCAATGATTTCAGCGGCTCAAGGGCAGAAAAAGCCCTGCTGGCTACAAAGTCGCGAATACTCGCATAACCTCAAGGAAAGACTGGGGTGAACCCCCACTTATTTCCAAGAGTAGTTCGGCAGACCGTGCGACACCAGATTACAACCCAAGATCCGATTGAGCTCCTCGATTCTATCAAGGGCCGCGAGGTCAAATGGAACCTCCGCTACACGCGAGATGGGGAGGTTCTGCAAAGGCTGCTGAACTCAGATCTCGGTCCGGAGCTATCACTATCTCGTAAGCTCAAGACCGATGGCGGGTTCGGTATCAACACGCGTAGTGCTGTTGTGCGGCTTCAGGGCAAGCTTGGAATGGAGCCGAACGGAGTATTCGACTCGGAGACTGCGACGAAACTTCGGGACGCACTGACAAAAAGAGCGCAGCGAAACGGCGCTCTTGACCACGTCGCTCCGCTCGACCAGCTTCGGCCAAATCCTGTAACGCCAGTGCAGTATCGGACGCTGCTACAAGACGCTGCGCCACTGGTCCTTGAGCCTGGGCACGGCGGAGCGGATCCCGGTGCCGTTTACGGCAATCGCCGTGAGTCCGAAGTCACAAAAAGGATCGGTGAGCACTTGCAGGAAGCACTTCTTTCCCGGGGGTGGCCCCGAGATCGGCTCCTCTCACTCCCGAAGCACCTTCAGGATGATTCGCAGAGTTACCGCGAAGCCCGAAGCGCGTTTGCAGAAAGAGCGAACGCAACACATATCAGCCTCCATATCGACAGTGTTCAAGGAGTAAAAAATGCGCGGGCCGAGAATCATTACGAGCGATTGAAAGTGATCTACGGCGGACACGAAAAGAAGCGCGAGCGGTCACACACTGTCGGAAGAGACTTCACCGAGGCCGCATCAGTCGATAATGCAGCTTTGCGCTCTGAGCTTCGATCCGAGAATGATTTGGGCCGGGAAGGACTCTATATGTTCGCCGGGAAGAAGAACTCGGCTATCCTTTTTGAGATCAGCGAGATTAGTAATCCCCGCCTGGATAATGATCAGTATCTTAAGCGCATCGCAGAGAACATTGCTGACGGCCTCGTCTCCGCTGAGGTCAATCGCGCAGCGCGAGGCCTGAATCCGCGGCTGCTCCTTGCCCGGGCAGGCCGGCCCAACCCAACTGATTAGGAACTCATCTCCCGATTCTCGGAACTTCGGCGTACGTGATCCATAGAAACAGGGCGATCTTGCAGACAAGAAAGGTCCAGAAAAGCAGCTTTCCAAAACTGTAGAGCTGATGCCAGGTCGGATTCCCATGTTTCAGTATCTCGGCCTCAGTAACGTACATTACCTCACAGGCGCCGTTCCCGGTGTCATCACGAACTAAGCTCGAGCTCCTGAGCTGCTCTGAGCAGCAGGTTGGAGCGTAGTTGATCAGCTGTCCTCGAAGAAAAATCTGGTCACCGATCTGCACCTCTTGAATCTTTTTCCGAACGGATGGCGAGCTCACTAGAACGTGAGTGTTCGAGAGAGCGTCGTGATGAAATTCCGAGACATCCTCCTTGTACTGATAGTGACAGCTCCAGGGTTCGCTCCAGTACTGAACTCGCCGAAAGTCGTCCGAGTGAAGATTCTCACCCCAGATCATACAGAGATCTTTTAGATCAACTGAACGCCCCGAGTGATAGATGTCGGTAAACGCGTTGATATCGTTGTGTGTGACGACAAGTCCGGCAATCTCATAATCCGCTACCGGATGAACGGTGTAAGCGGTGCCTTCGTGTTCAAGCTGAAACGGCCGAGCACGAATCTCCTCCTGTAACGGCTCATCAAGGAGCCTGGGGAGAATCTCCTTTGCCGGCGGGAGCTCAGTCTTTCGAATCGAGCTGTAGGCATAGAGGCAAACCGCCGCGATGAGCACGAAGCTGCAAATCCGTGAGAGCTTGCGTAGGGTGGTTGCACGCATAGGTCAGCCTCCTGTGAATAGGACGATTCGGCCAAACCTTCGATCATCCTCCGGCTCAACCGTTGCAGGAGCGGCTCGATGATAGATGGTGCTGTTGTGCCAGCAGAGCATTTGTCCCGGTAAGATTGTGACGGATAACGCGTGAAGATTCACCAGCTCATTGAACCGCTCAATTGCGTGCTGTGACTGTTCGATCCTTTCCGGCTCCTCAACGCTCTTCAAAAAGATCCAATGACGCTCGTGCGTGTGCGCAGCTGCAAGTGTCGAATCAAACTGTTCGTATTGAACGAGATT
>CAYOAK010000060.1:11442-12745 GCA_964401925.1 uncultured Bdellovibrionales bacterium
TTCATCTCCGGAAATGCCCAGCTCTCTCCGAGGAGTATCAGCGCTTTCTCCTCCGGTGTCAGGTCGGACAGCACGCGTCGAAGATCAACAAAGACTGTCGGTGCACGTTCGTTGTTGCTAATGCAAGTAAAACTGGTGAGCGGGTGGAGATCCCTATGAAGGACCCGCTCGGCGGCCGGCGCACCCTTCTCACGAACGAGAAGTAGTGATTTCTTTAGCGAACCGCCGATGTGCTCGAACAGCGCCCGGGAAATCCAATGCCCAGCAGACCGAAGTGCCGCCGAGGTTCTCTCTTCGGCTTCGATACAGGCCTCCATTCGCTCGTCGTGAGGTACTTCCGGCACGTTGTGCAACATTACTGGGTTCAGCCGCTCGAAGGTGAGAAACTCTTTCATTACGGCGAGGAAATCTTGCGGCAGGCATTGACCGATCTCCCGAAGCGAGCTCTGGAGAGCGGGCGACTCGCTCACCGCCCCCAGACGCAACGGAGTGACAATCTCCTGCAGACGCTCATACGCAGAGCCACTGAGAGAGAACTCATCCAGCTGTAAGCGAGTCGCTAAAGGTATGCTCAATGGTCTCTCCTGGCTCAGAGGATAGGGCCGACAGGTGCTCTTGAAAAGCTGTCATGTCTGCATTTGCATCCACCCGCCTTTGAATGAGAGGAAAGACAGCTGCAACAGAGGATCGAAGATGGAATTCAGGCAGCTCGGAAAATCAGGTTTGAAAGTCCCCGTTCTCAGCTTTGGCTGCGGAACATTCGGCGGAACGACAGACTTCTTCAAGAAGTGGGGAAGTACTGATGTATCTGAAGCGAGTCGCCTGGTGGATGTCTGCACGGAATCCGGCCTGAACTTCTTCGACACCGCAGATATCTACTCTGACGGGGCGTCGGAAGAGATCCTCGGCAGAGCGATTAAGGGAAGGCGCAGCTCTCTTCTGATCTCGACGAAAGCAACGTTTTCTACCGGTGACGGTCCGAACGAAAAGGGCTCCTCCCGGTTTCATCTGATCAGAGCATGCGAAGCGAGCCTCAAGCGGCTCGGAACAGATTATATCGATCTGTATTTCATGCACGGATTTGACGCTCTGACTCCGGTCGAAGAAACGTTGCGCGCGCTCGATGATCTGACCTCGAGCGGGAAAATCCGTTACATCGGCTGTTCGAACTTCTCGGGCTGGCATCTGATGAAGTCCCTCGCTGTTTCCGAAAAATATGGTCTCGCCCGATACGTGGTCTACCAAGGCTACTATTCGCTCGTTGGTCGCGATTATGAGGAGGAGCTGATGCCTCTTGGAGTCG
>CAYOAK010000060.1:12755-16871 GCA_964401925.1 uncultured Bdellovibrionales bacterium
GACTGATGGTCTGGAGTCCGCTTGGGTGGGGACGTCTGACCGGAAAGATCCGGCGCAATCAGCCGCTACCGGAAGGCCGGATTAAAGCCGGGGGCGCAGAAGGAGGCCCCGTCGTAGAAGACGAGTATCTCTACAAGGTCGTCGATGTGCTCGACGAAATTGCGAAGGAGACGCGTAAGTCCGTCCCGCAGATCGCGCTCAACTGGCTCCTCAATCGTCCGACCGTTTGCAACATTGTGATCGGCGCGCGAAACGAAGCGCAGCTTCGAGATAACCTCGGCGCAATCGGCTGGACTCTTACCCCCCAACAGATGGCGAAGCTGGACGTTGTTAGCGCGCGGCATCCGGTCTATCCGTACTGGCATCAGCGCGGGTTTGCGGAACGAAATCCTTCTCCTGTTCTCAGGTAGTTAGCTATCGGAAAGCGATCCGCCCGGCGAGGAGCAACGGAGGCTGCACGTCATAGTCTACAGTTGCGGAGACCCTCGTTATAACTTCGTGTCTATGAGCACGATGCAATCAAGATCCACTTCGCCCACTGCTTCCGTTCCCAACGAGGACTTCGTCCGCCGGTCCGATCTCGGACCTGAGTTAAGGCGCGCTTTTGACTATTCGTTAAATGCGATTGGAAACGGCTGGAAGACGTCAGATACTTTGGAGCGAACGACAGAGGCTCTGCTTGAAGAGGTCACCAAATCGCCGAAGCTTATCGGTGCGCTTCAAAAACAAGCAGAGACGGTCGCAGCATTCAATGATCCGCGTGTGCGATATCAAACCGCACTTGCGCTTAATTCGCTGATTGGCGGCCGGCTTTCTGCAAGGATTATGTCTCCGCCCAAGCTGGATTGTGGCGACCACTATTCTGCGTTTATCGGAGGTACCCCACAGACAATTGGTGTTGCGGGGCCACTTCAAGGTTTACTTCAGTCGCTCGGCACGGGTCAGTTCGTTTCCGGTAAGGACTGTGTTTGGATGATGTGGAGGGATGAACCTCCTCATGCCATCGTGCTTGCACCGACTCCGAAGGCCAAGTAGGGCGCTCTGCTCCAGCGAGAAGCTAAAAGAGCCCTTCGGATTTCACGGCCACGAAGTTCACCTTTCCTCAACCCCGAGCTTTGCCTAATTTCCATAGGAGTTGCCGCAGATCATGCGGCATTTCAGATGTTACCGAGACCTTCTTACCGCTGCGCGGATGTTGAAAGGTGAGCGAGGTCGCGTGGAGCGCCACTCGATCGATTGGCCCCTTTGCGGCCTCGCCGGCGCTGTATTTTCTATCGCCGATCAGAGGATGCCCTTCCGCCAAAAACTGGGCGCGAATCTGATTTTGTAAGCCTGTGTCGAGCAAAACGCGGACCAATGTAGCGCCATGAAGATTCTGCTCCACCGTGTATGACAGCTTAGCCTTCGCAGCGGATCGATCATCCGGCGTCGAAAGGACTTGGCGCTGCTCATCGCGCTTAAAATAATGAACGAGTGTTCCCGATTCGAGTTCGAGCTTCCCTCGAACAACAGCGAGATATTCACGAACAGGCTTGTGGGAGAGGAACTGTTTTATCAGATTTTCACGGTCATCTTCGGTCTTCGCAAACAAGATGATTCCGGAAGTGAATCGATCAATTCGATGTACAACGAATGCACGTTGCCGCTTCGCCCTCAGTTGTCCATTGAGTAATGAGAGCACCGAAGAAGTTTCCGATCCTTTGATCGGCACTGCGGGCAACCCAGCAGGTTTGTCGATGGAGATAATCGCATCGTCTTCCTGAATCACCACGAGCCGCTTGGAGAAGCTTGGCTTCCGCTTCATCTCCCGCGCCTGGGGAGTAGCCGGACCTCGGCCCTTTTTCTTTTTTTTCGGCCTCATGAGCTGCTCAATACGACGTTGCGAGCTTTTAGGCACCTTGGCCCGTCTCTCCGCGTTGGCTTCGTCGTCATACTCTATGCCTGGAAAGGTTCGGCATTCCGATGTTATTCACTTGGACCATCATGCGCACATTCGTTCTCCTCATCGCCTACCTGATCTCAACTGGGATCTGCGTCGCCGAGCAGCAATTCGAACAATCGGCGGTATTCGATCCGAATCCGAGACATCTCTGGAACGAGATCTACGGAATGTTGCATACGCGACCGGTTGCGGGTGTCCCTTCTCACGACCCGCTTGATCCTCTTCTTCTTTGCGGGTCGCAGTATCTGAGCTCCGGTGAATCATTAGAACGCTTCGATGCGCTGCTGGACCGATTTGCACGCGAACACGGAGAATCGCAGATCACCGAAAACTCCAGGCGAGCTTTCATGCAGCACGATCTCTGGACGGTATTCGACTGGCTTTACCGTGGATGCTCAAACGCAAGTTATACTGGTGAGGGCTATGTGCTGAGTGAGCCGCGTGAACCTTCCGAAAGAAACTATCAGATTATGGCGAAGCTGGTTACCGCCATCCGTGCTTTGGCGCTAACGGAAGGAGAGATCGCTGCGCTTCCTGACAATTACCTTCCGCTGAAAACAAAGCTGGGCTCGAGTTCTTTGCCGCACATCGAGTTGAATACGCTCGATCGCGAATGGCTCTATCTTGGACGATCGGGAGCGCCGATAGCGGCTTCTCATACGCTCGCCAGGGATGGACGAAATGTTTTCTTTGAATTGATTCGAGTGCCGGGTGGCAGCGAGTTGGTTTTCAAAACACCGCCGCATGAAGAACCAAGGCTTGTCCCCACCGGTCAAGCGCTTCCGATTGGAACAAGGGCCGTCCTTGTTCGAAGAAAGATTCTCCTATCGAAGGAGGGAGATATGATTCTCAGCCCGATCACGGAGAGTATTCAGGCTCGCACGTTTACATTGCTCAAGGAGGAGCCTGAGCTCTACGAGATTACGCCTTTGAGGTACTTCGTTGATCCTTTGAACTCTCTCACGAAAATCGGTGACGAACGAACCGAGATACAGTCTCTTGCACTCTCGATCGTCAAACGAGAGCCGAGACCAAATGAGGTTTCAACAATTGGAAAGCTCCAGAGCTGCACTATGTGTCACCAAGGTGCGTCTCGAGAGACGAATGCGTTGTTCGCGATCTCCAGGCCACGAGGGTTTGGTGCCACCGGGTGGGACGAGCCGGTGACGAAGCTGACGAAAAGCAATCCGAATTGGACTTTTGAGGTTGTGCGAAAGTGGAAGCGGCACGACAGTTCTTTCGGCTTCTTAAGCGCCCTGTGGCTGAACGGAATTTGACCTGTCTGCGCGATTTACCCGCCACTATGGGAAATTCCGCTGCACAGATATAGTCTGCTGCGTCGTTCTCTCCCTTTTCATCTCCTTTGATCAGTCCACCTATGTCTTCCGGTGATTTATCCCTCACCGGGACAGCAGGGTAATGAGTTTCAACGTGGTCTCCCTCGCAATACCGATGTCCATCGGTTGGGGTGGAGATCACAAATGGGTTCTAGATCAAGGCGAACTTCCACCATTCAGGGAATGAATGTGCACTGCGGATACCTTCTTCATCCTGGAAACGACGCCACCGACGACCTCGAAGATGCCGCTATCGACGTGCGTATGGCTACCGTCATGGCATCGGTTCTCTCCCTGGGCGACGGTCCAGCGAACGTTTTCCTCGAGTTTGGAGGACCGCCGGGCTACAGCACCGCACTCATCGAACAAATGAAACCGATCGAGGAGCGAGTGCCTCTTCCGGAGGGCACGATCATCGATGCCCTTGTACGCCGCATCGGGTTCGACCCGACCGCGGTCCGTATTGAAAAAATGCTTCAAGAGTTCTTTCGACAGAGCGTAAAGTTCAACGGGTTTCCGAGGAAGCTTCTTAGTCTGAGGAGCTTGGAGGCCGTCGAGTCACAGATCCGGCGCCGCGGTGGCCAGTTGCATCTGGAAGTTCCTCAGTTCCAAGCGTGGGTTCACTGGGTTCGTTCTGGGGCGCTGATGTATCGCGCCATTGATTCGATCGAAGAAGAGGCCGACGATGCTCTGATCATGGCATTTTTCGCGACGGTGAATAGCTTTGATGCGACGATGCTTCGCGCGCATGGCTTCGCAAAGCTCCTCGGAGAAAAAGGGCTTCGGGAGGACGGGGGCTCCAATTATTCATTCTGGGGAGCCGGTCATCGCCCATTC
>CAYOAK010000061.1:0-16483 GCA_964401925.1 uncultured Bdellovibrionales bacterium
CACATCTGATGCTGCAGCAGATGTTCTCCACCGCGAATCATTTGGGACTCTATTCAGAAGAAATGGGATTAAACGGGGAGATGCTCGGAAATTTCCCGCAGGCATACACCCACCTAAGCCTCATCAGCGCGGCGGTTAATATCAACCAAGCGCTTGAAAAAGGTCGCAACAGTCCGATGAACCGTTAGGGAGACCCGTCTCCCTAGGGCGACCCCGTGAATCCATATTGGATCACCTTGTAAACACCGAATGCGGCAAACGCCACGAGCAACACGATCGCGACAACGTAGAACTGGCCTTCCAGATCCACACGTCCGCCGGCATCATATCCCTCACGAACTTCAATGTCTCCGTCTGGGTGGAGGAATGCCGTATCGATCTGCCAATCCGATCGTTCAGCGGTTTCGATCAAGTAGGTGTGAACCAGCACCCAGCAGGCCTTTTTGCGGTCAAACCACGCGTGCACACCGACTCTTTCATCGCGCAGCTCGCCCGCACCATCCTCCGGCCCCTGAATCGGCAATCGATCTTCGATGCGCTGATGGTTTATAAGATACGAAACCACGAAATTTCCAGCTTCCTGGGTGATCGTCACGCCCGCACGCTCATACTTGGAATGGCGCGGCTCACCGGGACTATACTCGGGATGATTTAATGCGTTTTGCATAACATTCCCCTCGTTTGAGGTTTATAGAAACGTGCCGAGGCTCCGCGATGACGCCGCGGAACCTTCAGCGAAAACCGCAGGTGCCGATTAGTATCGCCGCTGCTCAATCGTGGTTCGTTCGATAGTATCACCATTCCGATCAACGGTTGTGGTTTCACGAACGATGTCCCTTTGACGTTCAACAATCACCGGGCGCTCTTCCACTATGGTCTTCTCGACTCGCCTGGAATAGCAACCAGTGAGCATCAATGCTGTGATCGCCAGTACGGCAATCGATCTCATCATTTTCATATACGCATCCTTCTCTTGAGGTTTTTCATGCGAAGCGCCGGCTTCGCTTTTGACCTCCAGTATGGCGCTGTCTGCCCTCTAAACATTTATGATTCCGATCACACGGGACATACCAGGAAGCGGCGGCCTCACCTGCGGTTCTTGTCGTGCGTCTGAAGCATGATCGAGGTCAATGCTTGGGGCCGCCGGATCCTCTATTCTCGATATGTACCCAACTTGGAGGTCCTATGAAGACATTTCCCGCTCTGATGAGCGCCTTAGCGCTGAGCCTCGCCTTTGTTTCAAGCGCAGTGGCAGAGACCCGAACTGAAGGGGAGACGAATCGTCTCGAACAAGAAGCGCAGTTTCAGGCAAACAATGCCGCGGCGCGGCCGCAGCTCAGTCGTAAGGAGCGGGTGGCCAAGGCCGTCAATCGACGAGCCGAGCAGAAAATTCACCCTGACAAACGGCCGCCGGATAAAATGGACATCGGCATCTCGGAAATGCAGCGCGAGCAGGCCAAGGACAAAGTCGAGCTTGAGAGGAGCGGTACCCTCTACGAAACCGATGCCGATCGGTAGAGTTCGAGTCTGTCTCATGGCGCTTTAGTCCGTAAATCTTGAGATTTTTGCGGCGTGTCGTTCCGGCCTTCAGAGTGAGGCCTATTCTACCGATATCTTTCTTGTTCATCTGCTCCATAACAAGAAAGAGACTATGCCGCTTTACCATCGCCGCTCGACTCCACGCCTCGCGACTGCGCTGCTATTTTTAGCAGCCGTTACGGGCTGCCTTGGCTCTCCTGCTCAACAGCAATCTTCAACGCCCGACGGAAGCTCGTCCGGGGGATTTCTCAGCCAAACTTCGTGCGGTGCGGTTGCCGATGGGAAATATATTAACCCCGTGCGGTCAACGGACGGTGTCGGAGTTTTTCTCAATACGGCTCCAGCGCACAACGTCGTGATCCTTGGCGACAATCTCGGCCGCACGAAACTCGTCCGCTTGCATGGACTGAGCGCCGATGGCGGCGATAAGCAGAATCAAGCAATAGAATACGTCCAGAATTTTGGCGGCCAGTCGCTGATTTACGTAAGCGCCGGATGCACCGAGTCGCTTCCCGACGGCACGCAGGTTGAAGTCGGCTCAGTGCTGAACAGCTCGGGCGAGAGCGTCGCTGAAGCTCTCGTATCCACCGGGCTCGTTCGCGCAAACACGAACGATTCATGCGGCGGAGCAGATCTCGGACGCTGCTTGGAAGCGATGAGTGAAACGAATCCAATCACCGCCGGAGAGCTCGACCGATTCTTATGGAAACCCGTCAGCGACAGTGACGGACGACTTGCCGTTCACACAGGGCCCTACGGAACAACCGTCATCGTCAATGGCGAACGGGGAGAAAATAAAGGAGGCGGAAACGGTTACGGAAGTCTCGCCCGATTTTCACGCGCAGGATGCGGATACGGCGGAGCCACTGTCCAAGTTCTGGCATACGACGGCATTCCGTTTACCGTCGGCGGAAGAACGTCCTTCACAATCCCGAATCCCTGCGGACGGTACTGCGTTGAAGGTGGCAGCGGCCAAGTCGTTGCCTGCTCAAAGTGAGCTAGGTCCATTCACCAACCCCAGCGGCGAGAGCGTTTTGCGCGCTCATCGTCCGTTAGCTGATGATTGAGATCTTTGTAGTAATCGCGGCGCTCTTCTCTTAAATCCCGCCGCTCATCACGATCGAGCCGTCCATCTCTCCACGCCCTCGACTCTTGTTTCGCGAGCTTTTGCTGCTCTTTCTCCAGGCGCTTCACTTCGTCCCGGCTGAGGGCTCCGGTCCGAATGCCGCGCTCGATGGCCCCCTGGTCAAAGGATCTGATCGGCCCGCGCGGCTGATAGCTTCGGCTGCTATCTCCCCAAGCATAGCCGCGATTCCAATCGGCGCCGCGATAGAAGGGGTGTCGATATTGATTGCCGTGGCCGATCGGCGGCTGCCGGTACCCGGTGCCCCCCCGGTACAGCGGTTGCCAACGGTCTGCTTGCGCCAAAGCTGGAACAACGACAAGGGCCCCGACGAAAATGGCCCGATAGAATCTGTTCATGACGATCTCCTAAACGGGAAATAGATGATCCTTAGACGGAGACACGCGGGGAAGCACGCCTCCGAACTCGATGCCGAATCACGATGAAATGCGTTTAGTGAAAAAGGTACATCGCCCGGTCCTTGCGGCTCAGCCTGCGGCGACATCCGCCCAAGGGATCTCAACAATGCAGTTCGCATCATCATTTCGTGGGTTGTTCGCTCGAGTGCTCACGGGATAGCCGACGAGCTCTTCGGCAGGCGCCGGAACGAGGAGCTTCTGAAGCTCGGCCGTATCGTGCAGCCGGGTATCCAGCCAACGATCGAGCTCCTGCTCCGGAAGGATAACCGGCATGCGATCATGGATCGGTCTCAACACCTCGTTCGCGGTCGTTGTGATGATGCAGCAGGATTCGATGACCTCGCCCGCCGGCGAGCGCCAGCTGGTCCAGAGTCCCGCCAAGAGAAGCATCCGTTCGTCACGCCTGCGGATGAAAAATGGCTGCTTCACCTTCCCGGCGGATTTCCATTCATAAAATCCATCAATCGGAATGATACACCGCGAAGTTTTGAACGGTCCGCGAAATGCGGGTTTCACCGCCAGAGTTTCCGATCTCGCATTGATCATCCCGTAGCCGATCTTTGGGTCGGTGGCCCACGAAGGGATGAGCCCCCAGTGCAGGTAGCAGAGCTCCCGTACCGGAGGCTCGCTCTGTAGTGACGGACGGCAGCGCATGACAAGTAGTTGGGAACCGGGCGGGATGTTGTAGCGCGGGGGCGTCTCCGGGCCCGTATCGACGATGCTGAAGGCCTCAGCAACAACGTGTCGTGTCGACCTGCGAGAGATTCGGCCGCACATAACGTCCGTTAACCTTGCTTCTTTCCGGCGGAAGTGCCGCACTTGGTGCAGACATAATCGTAAAGATTTCCGCTGGGCAGTACCAAGAGGAGCCGCTCACGCACCGGCATGGCGACTTTACATTTCGGACAGAGGAGCTGCGACGCGGAGAAATCTGCGAACGAGGATTCCTCTGACGAATCCTTCCGCAACGCTGCCCGCGGCCGGGGAGGTGAGTATCGAAGCCCATTCATACCGCTAAATCTACCTCAAGACTCGAAAGAAAAGTAGCCGCCGGTGCGGGTCCGGCCGAGTTTTCAAAACCGGCTGCGCTGGATTATCATCCCGGTGCAATGACGTCCGCCACTTTAACTGCTCCCTATCCAGTCGTTCAACTTCGCTCTGGCCGCGATAAACCGCTCGACTGGGGGCATCCATGGGTCTTTTCCGGCGCGGTGCAAAAGGTCGAACGCGGAACGGTGGAGGGATCCATCGTTACGGTTCTGGATTCCAAAGGGGTCGAAAGGGGGGTCGCGCTCTACGGCTCCAAAACGATCGCACTCAAATTTCTTTCGCGGGAGCGCGGAACCATCGACGAGCAGTTTTTTCGTAACCGTCTCGCCTCTGCGTTTGGACTGCGGCGCGATGCAGGGCTTTTCGCCGATCCGGCAACGAACTGCTTTCGGCTCTTTTTTGCCGAAGGGGACGGCATCCCGGGTCTGATCGTCGACCGCTACGATCGAACCGCGGTCATCCAGTTTCAAGAACAGGGGCTCCAGCCATTCGCAGAGACAATTGCGCAGTTGCTTGTTTCTCTCTCCGGCGGAACGATCGAGAACGTCTATCAGAAGGATAAAGAGGAAGGGGGACGCTATTTGGCCGGCACCTTTTCTGAGACGGTGGTAACGGAGCGCGGTATCCGTTACCCGGTTGACTGGGAGCGCGGACAAAAGACCGTCTTCTTTCTCGACCAGCGTGAGAATCGATCGCTGCTCCGCCGCTATGCTGCCGGCAGGCAGGTCCTAAACTGCTTTTCCTATACCGGCGGGTTTTCCTTGAACGCAGCGGCCGGCGGCGCAACGCGAGTGATTTCAGTTGACTCATCGGAATGGGCGCTGGAAATGCTTCGACGCGGAAAGGCTCTGAATGCCGGCGGTGTTTTGCCGGCCGAAGCCTGTCTTGAAGAGATTCGCGAGGATTGCTTCGATTACCTCACGGCGAACCGGGACCAGTTCGATCTCGTTGTCCTCGATCCACCGGCTTTTGTGAAGCATCGGAGCGCGATCGACCAGGGATTGCGCGGCTACCAGCAGCTGAATGCTTTGGGGATGAAGGCGGTCAAACGCGGCGGCTTGATCTTTACCTTTTCCTGCTCACAACTGGTGTCCAAAGAGCAATTTCGCCGGACGATTTTCGAAGCGGCGCTTTCTTCGAAACGCAGAGTGCGCATCCTCCACGAGATGACCCAGGCTCCCTGCCATCCGATCCAGATTTTTTTCCCCGAAGGGGAGTATCTGAAAGGGTATGTGCTCTACATTGACGAAGAGTGATGACACGCGAACAATTTTACCGGGAGCTTGGTGAGCTCGATGCGCGATTTAACGCGCTCGAGCCGGAATTAGAGCTTCGCGTTGAAGACTCCGAGCTGGGCGTGGAGGGATTTGTCGTTGTCTGGAGTACGCTCGCGGCTTTGGACGGACCTCTTGGACCGTGCGGCAAGGGCGGGACGCGCATCACTCCAACGGTCACTCTCGACGAAGTAAAGATGCTCGCTCGCATCATGACACTGAAGAATGCATCTGCCGGGCTTCCGCTCGGAGGCGCAAAGTCGGGACTGCGAGCAGATCCCGATGCACCCGATTTTGAAATGCGCTACCGCCGTTTCGTCTCTCTCGTGCGGCCTGTGCTCTACGAAAATGGTGGAATCTTCGGCGGGTTCGGGTTTGATATAGGAGCGCGCCCGGAACAAGCACTTTGGGCCTGTGACGAGCTGGGTTCTACGAGATCGTTTACCGGCAAGCCGCTTCAACTTGGTGGAACTGATTATGACCGCGAGGGGATCGCCGGCCTCGGTGTTGCGACCGCCGCCGCCGCGCTTCTAACGTTTCGTGGTGAATCAGCTCGGGGAGCCACCTTCGCGGTGCAAGGGGCGGGAGCGATGGGCGGAGCGGTTGTCCGCTATTTTTCGCAGTTGGGCGGGAAGCTGCGTGCGATTGCCGATCGGAAGTTGGGCGGACTGTTTGTATTCGACGATGGTCCGCCGGAAGGATTGATCGACGCGATCTCCAGCCTGCAACAGGACCGCGCACGTGAAATTCTCACGCAGTATGAGCCCTCGAAACTCGATCTCGAGGAGATTCTCTACCAAGATGCGGATCTCCTTTTCCCATGTGCGGTTCAAGATGTCTTACGCGAAGATAATGCTGAACGAGTGCGCACACGTTTTGTTGTAGAAGGTGCGAACAATCCTTGCACAGAGAGTGCGCGAACGAAGTTGTTCGAGCGGGGTATCACCGTCATTCCGGATTTTGTGGCGAACCCCGGCGGGATTATCGCCGCATATGTTGAGATGACCTCACCGGTTTCGAACGAGGAAAATCTGCGAACAAAGCAGAAAGCGGAAGAGGCGAAGTTTCAAACTCGTGAGAGAATCCACGCTAATGTGCTTTCAATGCTGAGGCTCGCGCAAGATCTACGCGTTGAACCGGTGCACGCCGGCCGTTACATGGCATTGAAGCGCATCTTCAAATGAGATGTGTGTCGTCGTCGCTGTAGGCGGGTGCGCAAGTGCAGAGAACTTTCAACGGAATGTGACCCGTGTTCGCGATGCAATGAGCGGTACCTGCGGGGATATGAATCGTATCTCCGGCGCGCACCGCGAAGCACTCCTGTTCAAGGGTCATCCGCCCCTCTCCGGCGGTAAAATGGTACAACTCTTCTGTCCGATGATGCCGGTGGAGCGAAGTGCGTTCTCCTGGATAGACGATTGCTTCCGCGAGACTTTGCTGCTGGCTGCCGTGAACTGCGGGATGCATGAGCTCCCTGATCTCGGACCCGTCTTTGGTCCTATACGGCGTTATCTCGGTATAAATGGTCTTCACAGCCCGCCCTCGAGGGAGTGAATACTACAGAATGGCTTGCGGAATCTAGGCGGCCCGATTCTGGGACCGCTGCGGCGTAAGCATCGCGCTCAGCTCCCGGTTCATCTTCGAGGCAAAGAGTTGGAGCTGATCGTGGGGGATCTTTCTCTCATCGCTGGAGGTAAAGACCAGTGAGGAGTGGCAATCCTGCTTCAGTACCAGGGGCTGGGCACAATATTCGATGCCCTCAAGCAGTTCTCCGATGGTCCGGCAGCTTTGGTATTCGTTCAAGCGGAAGATCCGCTCTTCGAGTGCTGCACAGAAATCGGTGGCGAGCAGCAGTGCCCGGCTGTCATTCGTTCGAATGCGGTGGTGGGCCGAGGCGATCAGCTCACGCGCCTTCGCATGATTGTCTCGAAGTCCTTGGAGGAGAAGCTGGCAGAGAGCGAGATCCTGCGAAATCTCTGCCCGGAGCGCATTGAGCCGCCGGCTGTCATTCTGGCGAAATCTCCAGAGCGCGAAACCTCCGTACCCGATGCATGTAACAAGTGCGACCACGCCGACGAGTATGATGATCGGAACCCCGCTCGCTAACGCGCCGGCGACAACAGCTGCCGTCACGCAAACAGCGGTGCCGCGGGCAGTGTCGGACAAATTACGGATATCGAAGATAAAATCACTCACACGCATACTCCTGGAGACTAATCCCCTCGAAGCGCCGCTTTGCTTCGACCGAAATCGTAAGAGTTTCTTGGAGGTTGTGCGCGAGGGCGGAGCGTATTGCGAGCGGAATCAGGTGTTTGACCCCCCGGCCGACGGCCGCGAACGGAAGTTCTAGCAGCGTTAGAGCTTCCCTTCGCCGCGGTTTACGCCGCTTTACGGTAGGGCCCTTGGAGCCGGTCACACTCGAGAACGTATTTCACAAACTGCTTTTCACGTTCTCCTCTGGGAAGGGCGAGCACCGTGTTTAGAATCGCAACGGACATCCCGTTGATCGTTGTCAGATCCGAATCGAAATTAAGCTCCCGTGCGTACTGTTTCAGCGTTGCCGTGTAATCGTTAGTGCGTTTCGTTGCGGTGTCCATCAGACCTCCTCGTCATCCGGAATCAGCGCCGGATGACTTTCACTAACGCAGACGCTCCGCGCTTGAAAGGGCACAGCGACCATTCTGTGCTCGCACCCTGATCTCGATTACCCGCGCATGACCGCGATCATATGTATCCTTACGCAGGCATGAGTTGAGGATCAATCCAGCTCTAGTGACAGCTGAGCGGCATGGAGCAGCGCGGTCCGGGTTACTCCTCCGCAGTGATCGCGCACGAGTGCTGTCAGCTCTTCCAAGGCGCGTCCGGCATCAGAATGCGCAGCAGGGCCGAGCGCTTCCACCACGAGAATGCAGTTTTTAGTCTCCATAGTAAGCTTTGTTCGATCCGCCTCGCGCCAGTTCCAGCGCCTGCAGATGGCCGAAGTGGAGTCGGCATAGATTACCTCGCCGGGCACGGGAGCAGCCGCTACTTCGTCACCGAGCAGCAACACCGGAGGCTCACCTTCTCCCGCGAAGCGAAGTGCAATATCACCTTTTACAGTGTCGAGATCTTCTCCGCCAAGTGGGAGAACAAATCTCAGTGACACGGCGTTGTAGAGATCCACGAGCGTCGATACTCTTCGAATGTCTTTTCCCGAAAGGACGATCCGATAGAGATTCTCGATTGAAGCTTTCGCGTCGCGAGGCTTCACGCCGAAATCCGCATAGACCTGCCGCCATCGCTGAAGCGTGGGGTGCTCGGTGAAACTCTCTTTCGTAAAATCATTTCGGATTCGCTGCTCTTCCTCTCGCAGAAGCTGGCTGGTCGCCTCCGATGTCGGCCCGTTCCGCAGCTCGCGCACCACTAGCACACCGATACAGAGATCTGGGTAACGGGCCGCGATAGCTGGTTCGATAGTGAGTTTCATCCACTGTCTATATCAGACTAGAGCAGATTAACTTTACGCGTAGCGGAAAGTTGAGCGCTCTAGACATTTCGGGGCCTTATAACGCAGCGCCGGGCACGATCACGTGCCGAGCATTTCCGGCTCGGATTGAGTCATAACAAGAGGGCGTAAGGTAGTGCTGCGATAGGTTTGATCATGACGTGCGTCCGTCCATTCACAAACATTCTGCTCGTGCTTGCTGTCCTCGTGGGTGTGAGCACTGCGCAGTCTTTCGCGCAGAGGCCTGAAGCAGAAGCGATTATATTCGGAGATCGGATCCAAGCGAGGAACGCGCCGTTCGTAGAGCTTGTCCTCAAATTGCGCGGAGGCTCCTTCGCTACCTGTTCCGGTACGGTTATCGGTAAACGCACGATTTTGACGGCCGGGCACTGCGTCAGCGCGATTTCAAAAATCGTCGCCGTTTTTGGTGAGGGACACAAATACGTCAGCGCGAAGTCCTGGTGGCGTCATCCCGGCTATCGTGAGTTGCGCAGCGGAAAGATTTCCAACGATATCGGCATTGTCCGGTTAAAGAGTGATATCCCAAAAGGGACACCCAAGCTTCGCGTGGCGAGCCGCCTCTTCACATTGGGGGAGCTATTTTATATTTACGGCTATGGAGTGACGGAAAACAACTCCAGTGATCAGCTCCGAGGCGGCATCATGCAAGCGGCGACAGTAAGTAATTCCGAGATCTCCGCGTATTTAGATAGCGGCGGGAGTCTCTCTTGTGTCGGCGATTCGGGTGGCCCGGCTCTCCGGTTTATCTCGCCGAACTCCGGTTACCGTGCGGAGGTCGTCGGTATTATCTCCAGCGGAGACGTTGGATGCTCCGTCGTCAGCTATTTCTCTCCGGTGACATCCTCCAGTGCCCGGAGCTTCATCAAGAAGTATCTCCAGTAACGCAGGGTGGCCCGGTTCGGCGGCCTGAGCGGCAGCCCTTAATCGAGCGTCTGATCCATTCGCATCCAATTCCTTTCCGGGTGTGCTAAGCACCGTCAGACGACAAACTTTCCCATGGAGGAATCCAATGAAGTTTTCGATAGCTTCTCTCTTGCCTTTAGCGCTCACGCTTAACGTATCGCTCGCTTTTGCTGCGCCGTATTGTCATCCATGCCCGTATTCCTGCCGTGACCTGGGTCTTGGAAATCGCGATTGTGAAGAGATTGAAAGCGCACGGGGTCTCTGCTGCCTCGATCTTTCACGAAGCGGCCGTGAGCTCACACTTGAGCAGGAACGAGTGGAGAACACTCGTCCGTCATCTGTTCCTGATGCTCGAGGGGCCAACGCGATCGAACGGTGCCCATCCGGCTTTCGGCCGAGTGAGCAGAAATGCAGCGTCGAGGAACGGCGTCGAGGATGCAAAGATATGCGCCTTCCCGGTGGCCTTGGTTGCGTGAAGCGGTAACGCACTTGCCCAGCCGGGGGCTGCAGGCATCGAATTGTGCTTAATGGACTGAAGAGGAGCTTTCTCGTTATGCATCGCAATGGATCTCTCTGCGCGCTCGTTCTCGGCGCCCTCATCATCGGGATATGCCTGCGTTCAGACGTCCAGGCAGAGGAGCTGAATTATAGTCAGCTCGAAAGGCAGTGTCAGGGTTCGAGAGATGCCGGCTGTTGCATGAAGTCGGTCCGCAAAATGAAAGAAGGGAAGCTTGCCGAACCGGCGGGGGGGAAGTGTCCCGAGGGATACAAGAAGACCGCTCTTGATTGTAGCGGCAGCAGAGAGTTTTGCGAGCCGGAAGCGGCCGCCGACATTAGTGTGACCGGCAATAACATGGGCCGGTGGGATGTGAAGGGAGCCGGCTCGAACCGGAGCAAGTAAACGAAAAAGGAGCCTCCGGGGCGGGCCCGGAAGCTCCTTCCTCAGTCAGCGCTGCTTAGCGGGAGCGCTCAGCCGCACTTCCCTTGCGCGAACGCCCGCGCGAGGAGCCTTTCCCTGGTCGGCCGGTCGGACCACTCCTTTTGCCCGCTGATTTCCCATTCGCTGCGCCTTTCTCCGAGCTTGCTTTCGCTTGCTTCGTCGCTTTGAACGCGGATGGAAGGACCTCTCCTTCTGAGATCTGAGTCAGCTTTTTGTCAGCGGCGCCCTCTTCTTTGATCGTCGCATCGAGCAGCTTCACAACTTTCGATTCACCGAGCTGTTGTGCCATTGCACGAGCCGTTCCATACGCAGCGATCTCGTAGTGCTCGACTCGCTGTGCCGCCCCAATGAGCAGCGCGTCGATGAGCGCCGGGTTGTCGCTCTCTTCTTCCATCACTTCCTCCCCCTCTTCGACGAGGCCCTGCATTGCCTTGCAAGTCTTCCCTGAGAGCGAGACACCGAGTTCCTGACCAGCTGTTTTCAAGCGTTCCACCTGGAGCTTCGTTTCTTCCAGATGACTTTTGAGAGCCTGTTTCAGCTTCGGGCTTGATGCGCGCTTCTCCATCTTCGGCAGCGCCTTTACGAGCTGATTCTCTGCATTAAATAAGTCTTTCAGCTCCTCGATCAGCACATCCTGTAAATTATGCATGCCTGAGCTTGAGCCGGTGATCATTTCTACGATTCCCATATTCCTCCAAGACTTTGGTAAAAGTCGATTAGGGAGAGCGATGCTCTCCAGTCTCCGCATGCGAGTACACGTAGACTGCGTGGTATGAATATGATCGTACGCAGGCGAGTCCGTCCTATGACGCCGCGTGCGCTCCGTCTCGAGAGGCGAATTGCGTCAAAAAATCTTCTCCTCGCCGGTGGCCTCGTTGGGGGGGCGTCGGTTGACTGCATTCTCAGGCGCTTAGCCGGAATTCTCGCCCCCGAAGTACGCAACTGAGCTGATCTCACGAAATCTAGATTCCCCTGGGTTTGCTCGGACGCAACGCGACGGATCGTAAAGTTTAGCGCAACGATTCACGCGCCGCGGCGAACGGTTCCGCCATAACGCATCCGGATTCGGTTTTTTTCAGGTTTCTGAAGGGTAGTACGATGTTTGTTTTACGTTCCGCTCGAAGCTCTCGAATAATAGCCCGAGGGTGCCTGGGCCTAATGGTAAGTCTCTGTGCCTCAGCGGGTGTTGCGCACGCCGCGCTGCCCACGCGGGAGGCGATCATCGCCGGAACGAGCATTGATCCGACGGGCTCTCCGATTGTCGAGCTGCAATTGAAAGGCCCGAACCATGTGACGTTTCTTTGTTCGGGAACCGTAGTGGGCAAGCGGACGATTTTGACGGCCGGTCACTGCGTCACCGGCTTGAAGGGAATCTCCGTTCGCTTTGAAGGCGGAAAGCGGACGATCAAGGCGAAATCCTGGTGGCGCCATCCCCGTTACGCAGAGACGGCAGACGGAGCGGTTCGTCACGACATTGGAGTGGTGCGTCTGTCGAAGGATATTCCTCGGCACATTCCGGTGATCAGACTTGCGACAAAGAATTTCAAGGTTGGTGAACAGTTTTTTATCTACGGCTACGGCTTCACCGAGGATGACACGGTCGAAGAGCTCCGCGGCGGCATCATGACCGCGCGTGCGGTGAAGAGCGCTGAAATTGCCGCGTATATGGAAGTCGGCGCGAGCCTGACCTGCGACGGAGACTCGGGCGGACCGGCAATGCGCGAGACGCTCGACCAGGCCGGCGAGATGCGTTCAGAGATTGTTGGCCTCACATCCAGCGGCGATTACGCATGCGCCTACTCGGCGTTCTTTCAGCCGGTAACCGCGGCGCAGGACCGGAACTTCATTCTTAAATATCTGCGTTAGCCCGCGACCACTGCCGCGGGCTACGCAGATTGAGAGGGACGCTAATCGTTACTCCTCGTCATCGTTTGCATTTCGATCCTGCCGGCGTGACCGGGGTGACCCCGATTCAACATCCTCAGAATCTTCATCGTCGATATCCTCATCCTCCGACAATGATTCGGATCGCCGAGTTCGAGGAAAGCCCTCGCGAGATCCGATCCCGCTCGCGTCGCGGCTGGTGCCGCCGGTCTTCCTCTCAACTTCTTCGGCATCATCCCGGGTATAATCGGGATCAGTGTCTTTCGTGAGCGGCTGACTTGGCGATTGCTTCGGCGACGATCTCCGTTTTAGCACTTCTCTCTCTTCGGGTTTTACTTTGGGTCGCTGGGGCTGACCGTGTTCGGATTGTTCGTTTCTCACTTGAACCTCATTAGATTGTGTTACCGGTTAATAGCTCGAGGTGTGATCGTAGCCGGAGGAGCTGAACTCGCGGATGATCCAGCGCAGCCGGATATTGGCTGCATTAAGCGAGCCGCACGGGTGGCCTTCTGCCGCATGGGAGGTGACCCCGCTCATAGAGGTGGCGAGCGAGGGAGCGCATCATCCAAAATACCGTAATATCTCTGGTGGATAGGGTGAATATATGAGTCCTCAACGGAAAGAGCCGATCAATCTCGACAATGTTTCTATCGGGCCGGGGCCACGGCATTTCAGCAAAGCCCAGCAGGAAGAGGCCGATAGCCTTGAATACATGCGAGAGCGCGAGAGTGACTATCTCTACGCCGACGATCCGGCGGATCCGGACGCCTTGCCGACGGAGAATCTTTATAGTTCAGCGGGCAGGGGAGAGTTCGCGCGCGAAGGCGACAGTGCCGACTCGATCCGCAATAATTCCGAATCTCCGCAACTGGAAGTGCTCACGGATGAAAAGCTCCGCGCTCGTGTCGAAGAAGCTCTTGGCGAAGAAGTCGGAGAGGATCTCGGAATCGAGGTCAGCGCTGCGGGTGGCGTTGTTGCGCTTTTTGGTGCGATCGATTCGCCAGAGGTTCGGGCACTGGCGGAGGAGGTGGCGCGCAACCTCCCCGACGTACGTGAGGTAGAGAACCTGATTCGAATCGCGCCACCGGGTGGCCGAAGTGCGTCTCGAGTGATGAGCGAGCGGTAGGATGCTGGTAAAATTCGGTCGAAAGGCGCACCCTTACCGCGATTGAGGGCACTGTAATGTAAAGCGGTGCTTGAAGGGCAGCGTGGTGCAGGAGAACGGTCCGAAAAAGGCGCGCGTTTTTATCGTCGGAGGCGGATTTGCCGGCGTAGAAGCTGCGCGCGTCCTCGCGCGCTCAAATGCTCAAGTCACTTTGATCGATCGGCGCAACTATCACCTATTCCAGCCCCTGCTCTATCAGGTCGCAACCGCAATCCTGTCGCCGGCGGATATTGCATCGCCGATTCGTTCAGTGCTTCGGGATGTAGCGAATTGCCGTGTTGTGTTGGCAAAAGTGCGCGGCATAGACCTCCAGCGGAAGCGTCTTTTGTTTGAAAGGGTCGCAGTTGAATACGATTGGTTAATTCTCGCTGCCGGCGCTACGCATTCATATTTCGGCAAAGATGAAGAATGGAGCGCGCTTGCACCCGGCTTAAAGACAATTGAGGACGCGACCTTGATCCGGCGGCGGATTCTTCTCGCATTTGAGAGCGCCGAATACGAAGGGAACGAAGATCAGCGGAAGTCAGCGCTGACATTTGCAATTGTGGGCGGAGGACCGACTGGTGTGGAGCTGGCCGGAGCGATCAAAGAGGTGGCTGCTCAGACATTGCCGGATGATTTCCGTTACATCGACACGAAGTCCGCGCGCGTGATTCTGCTACAAGGGGGAGATCGTTTGCTTCCCGGATTTCCGGAGCGGTCGAGCCGGAGGGCGAAGGAATCGCTGGAACAGATGGGCGTGGAAGTGCGGCTTAAGGCGCGAGTCACGAATCTTTCCGTTGACGGGATCTGGATTGGTGAAGAATTTCTGCCGGTGAGGAATGTTTTCTGGGCTGCAGGAGTGCAGGCGAATCCTGTCAGCCAAAGCCTCAAGGTTCCACTCGACGGCGCGGGGAGGGTAATTGTCCGGCCGGATCTTTCCGTCGAGGGACACCCGGAGGTATTTGTCGTTGGTGACATGGCGGCGGCGACTTCGGCGAAGGACGGACAGCCGGTGCCCGGAGTGGCGCAGGCGGCAGTTCAGATGGGTCGCTATGCGGCAAAGATCATCGCGGCAGAGATCGCACAAAATGGAGGAACCCTTCGACGCGCTCCGTTCTCCTACGTCAATAAAGGGATGATGGCGACAATCGGACACTCTCGTGCGGTCGCGGCCATTGGGCGGTTTCAGTTCAGCGGAGTCTTTGCGTGGTTTCTGTGGGGTGCGATACACATCTTTTTTCTGATCGGTTTTAGAAACCGCTTCGCCGTGCTCGGACGTTGGCTCTGGAATTGGCTGGTCTACGCGCGTGATGCAAGATTGATCACCGGTGACGCACGCCTGGATATTAAACGGCCCCGTCCGGGCGAACTTATAATGGAACAGCTGGAGGCGGCGACTCCGATCGTTGCGACCCCGATTGCAAGCGAGCCGGAGGTGCAGGTTCGGCACCTCGGCGCGTAACTGGATTGGGATCGGCGCCGATATCCCATAATCCGAATTGGAACAGGTAGAGAATCCAGAGGCACATTGTGTGATCAATGGAGGCTGCGCAGGTGGCCTCGTTTTGAGAACTATGTAATTGCTGCGGCGAACCTTCTACGCTCCTCCGTGAAATTTGCATTTCAATTCTTCTGGATCTTCTTTTCACTGGTAATCTCCGCGCAAGCGGAGAAACCCAAGATCACTGTTGGAGTAATCGCAGCGTTCACGGGTCCGGCGGCGCCTTACGGCGTGGCACTGCAAAATGGAATTCAACTTTATCTCGAGGAGCAGAAAAGCTCTGATGTCCGTTACGTCTTTGAAAGCGTTGAGTGGGACATCCGCCAGGCCGTTCAAGCCTACCGAAAGCTTGTCTCGACGGATCATGTGGATGTTGTTTACGTGTGGGGAGTGAACTTCGGTCTCGCAATCGCGCCGCTCGCAGCTCAGAACCGCTTGCTCATGATTTCTCAGTCTGTCGCGAAAGATATCGACAAGAACAACGACTATGTCGTGCGCTTCATGACCCCCTCGGATCGCTATATGCGGTGTCTACTCGATATTCTTCGCGAGAAGAAACTGAAGAAACTTGCAATCGTACTGGCCGAGAATTCTTATCTTGAGGAGCTCACCGAGAATTTACATGCGCAGCTGGCGCCGGAGGAATCGCTTACGATCGTCGATCGGTTCGGTCCAAAAGAAACGGATTTCCATTCTCGCATCTCGGCGTTGCGGCAAAAATCCTTCGACGCACTTGGAGTTTTTCTCGCGGCCGGCCAGATCGGCGCCTTCTACAAGCAGCTCCGCGCGCAAGGAGTCACCCGAGCCCCAACGTTCGGAACAAATTTTTTCAACAGTCTGACCGAACGTCAGAACGCAGCAGGCGCAATGCACGGCGCATTCTACGTAATCGATCACGTAACGCCGGAATTCCGCGCGCGCTACGTCGAGCGGTTCCGGAATGATGACCAATTGAACTTCAGCTCACTCTCGTACCGCTTTGCCAAAGTCCTCCAAGCGCTTGCCGCCGAAGACGAAAAGCCGATCACAAAACGCCGCTTCCAATCCGCCACCACAAAAACCCTCGGCGCCTCCGAGTTCATCACCGACTCCTTCGATCTCATGCGCGTCGATGGCACCCAAGCCATCGTGGACCGCTGGCTCCAGTGATCCCCCTTGGTACACCCGAACATTTGTGGTCTTGGGGGCGATATTCATC
>CAYOAK010000062.1:0-16468 GCA_964401925.1 uncultured Bdellovibrionales bacterium
AACAATCTGTGTTGAAAACCGGCAAGGAATGTAGTCTGGAGCCCTTTAGAGCGTGTCTAAAGGAGTGAATTTTATGGACCTTGCCCGGCTTCGGTCGATCGAGCTGTTTCAGCCCCTCTCGGATCAGGAGCTGGAGCGCGTTCTGCCCTGTTTGAAAGAGCGGAGAGCACCTCGGGGAGCTGTGCTTGTCGTTGCGGATGAACCCGGACCAAGCGTCTACCTGCTCCTTGAAGGTGAGGCGAAAGTCTCAGTCGCCGGAAACGACGGAAAGGAGTTTCTGATCACCCTGCTTGAAGAAGGTGACCTCTTTGGCGAGCTCGCGGCTCTGACCGGAGAGCAGCGCTCCGCAAACGTGACTTCGCTGACAGATTGTCATGTTGCCTTGCTGACCTCGGAAGATTTTCTGAAACTTCTCGATTCGATTCCCGCACTCTCACGCTCTCTGCTCAAGATTCTTGCGAACCGGCTCCGCCAATCATCGGCGAAGCTCGGAGAGCTAGCGCTCCTCGATGTTACCGACCGCGTGAAGCAGACGCTGATCGGACTTGCTCAGAAGCGGGTAAAAGATGGAGTCGAAGTCCTCGTCGTTGAGAAGCGGCCGACCCACAACATGCTCGCTTCGATGGTCGGAACATCGCGTGAGATGGTAACCCGCGCCCTTGGAATGCTCGAAGAGACGAACGAGATCCGGATCGAGGGACACTCGGTCTTTCTCACGCAGGCTTAGCCGAATACTTGTAGGCGTTCGGAGCTTCGAGCGAGTGTCTCGGAGCCCCTACTCCTTTTCCTTCACCACAACGTTCGGTTGTAAGCCGGTTCGTCCGTTTATGGTGACCAGCCATTCTTCTGCGGGCTTGTTGACGTCTTTTTGCGCAGCGAGCGCAAGAAACCCTCCGACCTGCTTCACCCCTTTCGCATTAAGCGAGATCGTCGCGGCGCCATTGTACGTCGCGGCATTTCCGCTCTCGATCTGCACATCCAGCTCACCATTCACTACCCCGAAGGGGGAGCTCATGTCGATCGGCTTCACGAGCAACTTCGATCCGTTCAGCGTGAGCTTTCCAAAGAGATCGCCCGCCCGCACTTCGGGCAGCAACGAGATCTTCGATTTATTCGCGGCGACGCTAAAATCGTTAATGTGGAATGTGCCGTCCCCGGCCGGAATGCCCGAAGAATCGAGATGGATAAGCAGCACGCTCGTCAGCAGCCCGCCGAAAGCCGCCGGTCCATTTTGTGGAAGCTGCCCGACGGCGACCCGATCGATATTGACCGCCATATCGGAGCGGCCGTCGGTGATCGAACGATGCAGCTCAACGGAGAGCTTTCCCCCGAACTGCGCCCATTCCACCGCCATTCCCGGTCTGAGGCGAAACAGATCCAACCAGAGAAACCGGAGCTCGAGCGCCTGCAGCACGACGGGCTGCCCGGGAGTGAACCGGCATTCAAGCCGCTCGATCGCCGGGCGAAAGACCGGACGCACCGTCACTCCGCTGACCTCACAGGGGACATTCTGAGCTGCGAGCAGCCGCCGGACCTCGAGCGTCAGCAGTTCATCATAGCCTCCCATGTACACCCGGAGGACGAACAACAGAGAGAGGGCAAAGAGAAATCGCCGGAGCAGCTTCACGCGCTTCTCTTTTTCCGCAGGCTCGAGAGCTCAACGCCCAAGCTGTACGTGCCGGGTTGCGTCGATTTGGCGACCTCTACTTTCGCCAGGAAGAGGGGTGCTTTTCCCTGCTCGAGCCGGTGCAGCAAGCCGACCACCTGTTCGAGCGTTGCGGAGCGCACCCGCAGGGAGAATCCCTGTTGCTCCACCGTCGGACTGACCTCGACGACGCTGCCCACCGGCCGAAGCTCGTAACCGTCGCCCCCGATGGAATCTCGTACGACTTTTTCAACCTCGGTATAGACCTGCTCGACTGAGATCTCCGATTTTGCGTAGAGTTTTTCGATCTCCTCCGCACGTGCGGCGAGCTTCCTGTATCGAGTCAGCTCATCCCGCAGGGTCGAAAGCTCCCGAGCGCGGGCGACAAATCGCTCCTCTCCCGCGGCGAATCCTCCGTCAAAGCTTGTCACTCCCTGGCTGAGGGCCCAGATTCCGATCGCGGCAATCGCCCCGAATACAAGCCAGCGCTCACGCGCCGGCCTTTGGTTCAGTGCAGCGGACCCTTGATTCAGAGCAGAAAGCGCCGAGGGCATCTTGAACTTCAGATTCATTGGCAATACTTCAACTCCGCAATTATCCGGACTCGCGATCCGCCAGGCACGTTTCCGCGCGGCTCAACTTTGACCGAACAGAAACGATCACCGCGCTTTTCGAGCAGTCCGATCACCCGTCCGACCGTCCCCGTATCGGCGACCGTGCCCCCGAACGTGATCGATGCCGGACTGATCGACACAGTATCGATAGCGACATCGACATTCGGACCGATCACTTGCGAGATCTCCCGAAAGCCCTCAAGCGGAGAGAGCGAAGAAACGGATCCCAACCCCTTCAACCGCTCCTCGAGAACGGCGACACGGGACTGCACGAACGCGAGTTCCCCCCCTTCCGGAACGATCTCAGCCGGAAAGCTCTTTTGCACCGCTGAATGAATCCGTTCATCGAGCAACGAACGCTTCGACGCACTCGCGTAGAGGGATGTGCCGAGCCAGAAGAAGAGGCACAGCAGCAGCAATCCGCCATAGCGCCGCTCCTCCCAGAGCGGTGCGAGCATCTGCCGGAAATTTCCGTGATAGCGGAACTGCCCCTTTCGAAAATTCGGGATCGGCTTCCGGTTCACACGTGCGATGGCAAGACCGGTGAGACTGAGCAGACTGCGTTGGGAGCCGATCGACGTACTCGGTGCGGGCCGGCCGGAAACCGGGTCGAGATCGCCGACTCGCTCAAACGTGAGCAACTCAGAGCGAATCCCCTCGATCGGCAAGCGCAGCTTTCTCCCCACACACAAGAGGGCCTGCGGAAGCTCACCCAGCGCGCGGCGGGCCGAGAGCAAGGTCGGAAGAATTTCTGAAAGCGCCGCGTCCTCTCCGGAGGTGGGACAATCACGGCAAAAAGCCGGCGCTTCACGGCGCACGGTCAAGAAAGAGAATCGGTTCGCATCCGCAGCAACGATTGACGCAGACGGCTCACCCGCAGATGCTGCCAACGCACCGAGGCCAATCACCGCAGGGGTCAGAATCGCCGGATCGATCTCCAACTGCTTCAAAAAGGCGAGCTGCTCTCCGATCTCCTCGGAAGACACGGCGACGAGAAGGGCCGGAAACTCATCTGCCGGATCTCCGTCCTCAAGGGCGATCTCCAGCAGGAATCCGTTGATATCGAAGGGCAGCTCCTCTTCGAGCTGCAGCGGAGCCACCTGATCGACCTTTCTGGGATCGCGAAACGGAAAAGCGCCGCGCTCCGAAACCATCCGCCGTGGATCGAACGCCGCAACGACTTCGGCCTCGCCAGCTTCGAGCAGGTATTCCTTCAACCCTTCGGGAACAACGAACGAGGTGGAGCCGTCCTCGGCGGTGAAGCTGAACTCCGTGCGGCGCACGCTGAGCTCAGAGCGGAAGACCGGCCGCTCGTCACGTTCGATTTCGAATTGCGCGAAATACAATTCGTCTGTTCGTAAATGGATTCCGAGGACTCGGGGCATGAAAATCTGGATAGTCGACCGCTCGGCGGAATCGTAACACGAAGGGCAAGCGTCCCGGAAAGGGCTAAAACGAGTCGGGCCGCCGGCGAGCCTATTCGTCATCACCTCGGAAGAGTGTAACCGCGGTGCGATAGGTATCAGCGGAGCCTGAGTCCGTCGCGAGGGAGATGGTAATCTCCACCGCATCGGGGAAATTATCCCGCCGCGGGGACCACTGATTGATCCACCGCCGGTTCACACGATATCGAAACTGAAGGCTTCGCACCCGGTCGGTCAGAGCCGCGCGGAATCTTCGCGGATCGACCACCTTGATATCTTCGACACCGGCCGGAGCCTCCTCACGAATCAGCGTGAATGTCGGCGGACCCATCAGACCGCCCGCGGCCGCGAACTGATCGTTCTGTTGAAGCCGGTATTCGACCTCAATCACACCGGGGTTTCCTAAAGAGCTTGAAGCGGGATTCCCGAGGGTCGTGAAATGGAGAGAATCAGCCTGCGCGCCGCGTACCCGTTTCGCCCGTCCGAGCATCAGACTGACGCTTTCGGCCGGCTCCTCATCGGCCTCGCCGTCCTCGTCGACCGGCTCCGGCGCGGGTTGTGCCCGTTTCTTCTCCGGCCGAAGCGGCTCCGAGAAATGATTCTCCAGCTCGCGGCCGATCCTCGCAAGAATCGCTTCGGCGGTTCTTTCAGTCACCCGGCGCTCCTCAAGTGCATTCTTCGACCGCACGAGCATCGTGATACTCCCGTAGACAATGCTTCCGAGGAGCGCGAGCAAGATAGCCACGAAACTCAGCTCAATCAGCGTAAAGCCAAGCTCGTTACGTCTGACGAGTGAACAGCTCATATGCGAAAGAGCTCCTTCAACCGGATCGGCAAACCCTCAGCGACGAGCCGTTCCATCGGCCCAAATGAGGTAAAATACGGGGGCAGCGTCGTTCTACTGTCGGTCACAAGATGTTAGGGGTATCAGCAATTCAGCCTCTCTCAAAGTCTAGGGCAAAGTGATTCTCCGGCATAGAGGGAGGTATCCGTTATCGGGCTGTCTGGGTTTCTGTGGTTAAGCCGTTAAAGATCGGAATAATCTGTGAGCGGTACGGCGCAGCGGGCGGCACCGAGATCCTTGCGCAGCGAATCGCTGAGCACCTCGCGCTGACTCCTGCTGTCGAAGCGCACGTGCTGACCAGCACCGCGGTACCGCCCTCACCGAGAATTGGACGGATCATTTTCCATATTCTCCCTCCTCTGCTTGTGCCGCATACGTTTCGTGGTTTGTTCTTTGCGAGAGCGGCTTCGCGATGGGCAGCGAAACTGAAGCTCGACCTCCTCCACACCTTCAATACCGTTCCGGGAGCTGATGTTGTCACAATCGGCGCGCCGCATCTGACCTGGCGCAGGGATATCCGTTCCAAATGGCAGCCCTCGTTTCGCCACCGTCTTGCTGGTTACCTGGAACGTCGAACTCTCTTTGATTCGCACTGCCGGACTGTGCTCGCGGTCTCGGAGCTGAGCCGAAACATGATCGCCTCGACCTACTCGGAGTTGACGAGCCGGCTGCAGGTGGCTGAGCCGGGGATCGATATTGCCCGCTTCGTGCGGGATGACGGTGAGACCCTCCGCCTCGAGACCCGCAACGAACTCGGATTCGGAGCAGATGAGTATGTCGGGATCTTTGTCGGAAACAATCTCATCCACAAAGGTCTGACTTATGTTCTCGCGGCACTCGAACGCCGCAAAGCAATGGGACGTTCAGCGCGGCTGATCGTCCTGGGCGACGGTAAGTTGAATCGATTCCGCCGGGAGATTGCAGCACGCGGACTTCAAGATGACGTGCGGCTCATGGGGCGCGTTAGTGAGAATGTTGAGCGCTATTATTTCGCCGCAGACTTCTTCATCCTCTTGTCCGCGGGCGAAACATTCTGCATCGCGGCTCTCGAAGCGATGTCGGCGAAGCTCCCGGTGATCATCTCGAGGAAAACGGGAATTGCTCCGACGATCGAGCGCACCGAGTCGGGAATCATTATCGATTCACCGGCGGATACCGAAAGCGTGACACAGGCGATCGAGCGCCTAAGCGACCCCGGGCAGCGAAGGCCGTTCGGTGAAAATGGGTTTCGTGCTGCGACAGAGCGTGATTGGAAGATTGTCGGAAACCGGATGCTCGAGCTCTATCTCGACCTTGCCGGATCAGCGGCAACCGTTGGGAGCTCGGGCGCCGAACTCGTCCAGACGCTCTAGCCATTGCCTCACTGGGACCGCGGGCGTCCTCGCCCGCCAGGTGTTCGAACAAGCACCAGCCAGTGCGAGAGCCGAAGGCTGTTCAATAGCACAAACCGGTAAGCGGGCGAGGACGCCCGCGGTCCCAGTAGCGCCTATCCTCTGCTTCAGGCTGTTCCGCCACCGAGCTTTCCTAACCGTTAAAGACTTCGCCCCGATCCTGCCTTTCGAGCGGAGCGCACCCGACGATCGCGATATCGTGAGCCGCTGCGAACTCGATCATCTCCGCTTGATCGAGAATCAATGACCTTCCGGCCTCAATCGCGAGGACCTTTGCTTTCGCCTGAACCATCGTGCGTAAGGTCTTCAGCCCGACCGTTGGAACATCGAACCGGAGATCTTGTGTCGTCTTCGTGAATTTCACGACCACCGTGCCCGGTCCGCCGAGCTCTCCACCTCGAAGAATCGTGCGATCGGTTCCTTCCACGGCCTCGACGGCGACAACGACCCCTTCCCGAACAACGACCGTCTGACCGATATCCTGCGAGCTCATCGCTCGCACGGCGGAGATTCCAACTTCGATATCTGCCGATTCTTCCGGCGTCGGGGCGCGCGACGAAAGCGTTCCCTCCGGAGCGAGATGGCGTTCCATGAACCGGGTGCACTCGATGACAGTGATCCCCTCGGACGCAAGCTCGTCTGCGATCCCGCGCATGATGATGTCATCCTTCGTCGATCGCAGCCGGGCAAGCAACTTCATTCCACGAGCATCGAGCTTTACCCCACCGAACAAACGGATCCGGTCGATCCCTCCGGCCATCGCAACTTCCGAGATGCCGTGAGCTTGAAATGAGTCGATGATCTTTCCGAGCTCGCCGACCTTTACCCAGATCACACGATCGGCAACTGATTCAATCTTCGGATCGGTCTCGCCCGAATGACAAACCGCGACGATGCCGAACCCCGCACTCTGAGCGGCTTTAGTGAACAAGATCGGAAATGAGCTGTTTCCCGCAATGATTCCCATCCGGCGCTCAGGGAGCGCCCTTTCCGGAAGAGGACGTTCCTGAACGGGCGCGGATTTCTTTCGGGAGAAGAGCACAGCTCAGCTGAAATCTTCGTCGTCGGAGCTCGTCTGGCGCGGCGCCATCACTCCTCGCTCTGCAGAACGGCAGAACTCGATTAGCTGCTTCGAAATCGGCGCCTCGCGCAGCTCGGCATCGAGCGATGCGAGCCTCGTTTCCATGCTTCCGAACTGCATCAGCACCGACTTGTAGAAATCGCGCACGGCCCGAATCTCGAGATCCCCAAAGCCGGCCCGTTTAAGCCCGATGCTGTTAATCCCGATCAGCCGTGCCGGATAGCCCTGCACCATCGCAAACGGCGGCACGTCCTTTCCGACCATCGAACCGCCGCCGACAAAGGATAGATCGCCGATCCGGCAGAACTGGTGAATCGCAGCGAGCCCGCCGAGGATCACCCGGTTCATGATCGTCACATGCCCTGCCAGCGCTACAGAGTTTGCGAAGACGTTCCCATCTCCCACACGGCAGTCGTGCGCGACATGTGAGCTAGCCATAAACAGATTCTTGCTTCCGACGATCGTCTTCCCGGTCGAATTCGCCGTGCCTGGCTGGAGCGTTGCGTATTCGCGGATGACATTCCCGTCTCCGATGATCAGCTCAGTGGGCTCACCCTTGTATTTGAGGTCCTGCGGGGCTGCGCCGACGGAGGCGAATTGAAAGATCTCATTCTTCTCGCCGATGGCGGTATGACCAGTGACGACCACATGCGGGTGCACGATCGATTCGCGCCCGATTCGCACATGCGGCCCAATGATCGAGTAGGCGCCGACCTGAACCCCGGTATCGAGCTGAGCTCCCGGCTCAATGATCGCCGTGGGATGGATTAATGTGGGCCGGGCAGCTGTCATCAATCGATCTCCGCTGCGGAGATCGTCGCACTCATCACGTTCTCACCGTTCACCTGGATATCGCCTTCGAGCCGCCAGAAGCGGGCTTTCCGCTTCCACGTGTTCATGGAGACGATCATTTCGTCTCCGGGATAGACGGCTTTACGGAACCGGACTTCATCGGCACCCATGAAAACGATGAGCTTCTCCGGCGGGCAGCCTCCCGTGGAGTAACGTGCGAAGAAAACACCGAGCTGGGCAAGCGATTCGAGCATCAGCACACCGGGAAAGATCGGGCGTCCGGGAAAGTGCCCCTCGAAAAAAGCTTCCGTTCCCTTCACCTTATACTTTCCGACAGCTCGCACCCGATCCTCGAAAAGAATGATCTCATCGAGGAAGCGGAACGGCTCCCGGTGAGGAATAACCTCTTCGAGCTGCGTAACATTCAGCGGAAGTTTAAACTCTCGGGTCATGGGCCATTCCCAAAAAACACAGTCCTACAAAGAAAGGTCAAATCAGCGGCCCGTATCTGGGCCGGGTCCGGGCCGTCTTAGTTTGCAGAGTCGAATTTCTTTACGATCTCATCGGTGATGTCATATTTCGGATCAGTATAGAGAACACTCTGTCCGCCACGCTCGATCACGAGCGAGTACCCCTGGTCTTTTGACACCTGATCGATAATCTTCCGGATCTTCCCGACGAGGTCGCCGACGAGCTGCATGTTCTCTTTCTTCAACTCCTCGCGCTTATCCTGAAAGCTGCGCTTAAGATCCTTCTCCATGGCAACGAGCTGACTCTCTTTTTCCGAGAGCGCTTTTGGATTGAGGCTTGCCCGCTGCTTTTCGAAGGCGGCTTGGGTCTTTTCGTATTCCGATTTCTTTCCATCGATCTCGGTCTGAGCCTTCTTCAGCTGTCCCTCGTACTTCTTTTGAGCCGCTTGGCCGAGCTTCGTTGTGGAGAGCGCCTTCTGGACGTCAACAACAGCGATCTTCACTTCCGCAACGGCGACAGTGCTGAAACCGAGAATCAAAAGGCCGGTAAAGAGCTGAAATTTCATAGGTTCACTTATCCGCAATGGTAAAAAAACGTTGACCGAGTCAATTCCCGCTGGAATCAATTAATTCCGTGAGTGCTTAGAATTATTCCGGCTCCCGCGATATACCCTTCGCACTTTCGCCTTACAAGGGAGCTATAGATGAGTGATTCAGAGGGACAGGCGGGCAAAGGCAAGACCTCCGGCAAGCCTATAGTGGGCGTGATCATGGGTTCCACGTCGGATTGGGAGACTCTGTCGCATGCGGTAACGACTCTCGAAGAGCTTGGCATTCCCTACGAAGCCCGGGTCGTGTCGGCTCACCGAACACCTGATCTCCTTTTCGAGTACGCCTCGACTGCCGAGTCGAGAGGCCTAAAGGTCATAATCGCCGGGGCCGGCGGAGCCGCCCACCTTCCCGGTATGACCGCTTCAAAGACACTCGTTCCGGTATTCGGCGTTCCGGTCGAATCGAAAACACTGAATGGCATCGACTCACTCCTCTCGATTGTGCAGATGCCGGCGGGGCTTCCGGTCGCGACGTTCGCTATCGGAAAGGCCGGTGCGATAAACGCTGCGCTCCAGGCGGCGTCTATCCTTCCGGAGTATCGCGAGAAGCTCCGGAAGTACCGCGAGGCGCAGACCGAGCGAGTGCTGGCTTCAAAGCTTCCATAGCAGTGGCGACTTCCCGCATCGGTATTCTCGGCGCAGGCCAACTCGGGCAGATGCTCGCCGAAGCCGGCTCGAAGCTCGGGCTGGAGATCTCACTGTATTTCAACGAAGAAAATCCCTGCGGCGCACGAGGAGCGAAGTATGTGCGGGGAGAGCTGAATGACCAACGTTCGATTGCGGAGTTCGCTCGGGCAAACGATCTGCTCACCGCGGAGTTTGAGAACATTCCTTCGGAGACATTGCGTTGGGCTGCGGCAGAGAAACCGGTTCTACCGGCACCTGAGAACTTCGAGATCGCGCAGGATCGGCTTCGCGAAAAGGAGTTGGCCGCGTCGGTGAACATCCCTGTGCCGGCATACCGGTCTGTCGGCAGCGAGAGTGAGCTTGAAAATGCATTTCGCGAGCTGGGGTCACAACCGGCAATTTTGAAATCCCGGACACTCGGATACGACGGAAAGGGCCAGGCTCGAATTCGCACCGCGTCCGAATGCAGCGCCGCCTGGCACTCGATTGGTGGGCGGCCTGCTCTGCTCGAAGAGCTTTTTCCCTTTGAGCGGGAGATTTCGGTGATTGCCGTGCGCGGGATGGCCGGGGAGCTTCGCTTCTACGATCTCGCAGTGAACACTCACCGGGACGGTATACTCGTGCGCTCTGTTGTCAGCCCCGAGTCCACCTCAGGAATTCAAGCTCAAGCCGAAGCGGCCGCCGCACGGGTTCTCGAGAAGCTCGGATACGTCGGGGTCCTCGCTCTCGAGTTCTTCGAACGCGCCGGAACGCTCTACCTGAACGAGATCGCGCCGCGCGTGCACAACACCGGACACTGGACGATCGAAGGCGCAGAGTGCAGCCAGTTTGAAAATCATCTGCGCGCCATCGCCGGAATGACTCTCGGCCCGACCGGATCATATGGGCCGGTTGTGATGCTGAACATCATTGGCGCCGAGCCGGATATCAACGCGCTTTCGTCGCTTCCCGGTGCACACGTTCACATGTACGGGAAAGCTCCGCGCAAGGGCCGGAAGCTCGGCCACCTTACCATTGTCGATCCGGCGGACGGTGTCGTCGAGAGAGCTCAATCTATCATTGGAGATCCGGCATGAGGAAAAAGCGAATCTTCTGTGCGCTCCTGGCGCTTCCAGCACTTTTGCTTTGGATCGATCAACCCGCGCGCGGTGACGAAGCGCCGTACCGTATCGGTATCTGCCTCGCCCTGACGGGAGAAGCTGCACGCTGGAGCTCGACTCAGGGAGTCGCGCTGACGCTCGCAGCCGAGGAGCTGGGCAAGAACGGCACAAAGATCGATCTCTTCTGGAGCGATACCGGGACGTCGACACAGAAGAGTGTCGGCTGCTTTCAAGAGATGGTGCAGTCCAAAAAAGCCGAAGTCGTAATCGGAAATGTCTGGGCATTTCTAACGCAGTCGATGATCGGCCTCGCCGAACGAAACAAAGTTCCCCTGATCTCGACCGGCTATTTCCGGGAGAAATGCCCGAAAGATGGAAAATATTTCTTCTCGGTCAGCGAGCAGGCATCGGACAGCACACCGGCCTACTCCCGGTTGCTCGCCGCTCATCCGGAGATGAAACGGGTAGCGATCGTTATGTTTGATGACGGTGAGTGGGGTGAGATGAATACCCGGGCGGTTCAACAGGCGGCAAAGGAAACCGGGCGCGAGGTTGTCGAAATTTACCGCACACAGGACATGCACGCGGATTTCCGCGCAGCTCTCCCCGGAGTTGTCGCGAAGCGTCCGGACGTGATCTTCATATTTCACGAGCCGGTGATCACGACGAAACCTCTCCGTGAGCTGAAGTACAAAGGCGCGATCGTCCATAGTAACGCGCTCGGTGAACAGATCTGGGACACTGGAAAAGCAGCGGAGCTTTTCGAAGGGGTCTATTTTCTCGATAACCAGCAATCGGAGGCGTTCACAAAACGCTTTCAGGCCGCCAGCGGCAAACTTCCATTGCTAGAGCCGCAGGACGGTTACGACGCTCTGGCGGTTGCGGTCGAAGCGCTCAAGCGGAATCGAAAGGACCCGGCTGCGGAGATTCGGAGCGGAGAGTTCCAAGGGGTCTATCAGAAGCTGAAGTTCAGCGAATCCTGCGCCGGCAAGCACTCCGATTGGCATGTGTTCCGGATTCAGAATGGCCTTCCAGTAAACGAGAATCGATAAGGAGAAACTCATGCGACTAATCCGATTTGGTGAAACGGGGCGAGAGAAACCGGGAATCGAGCTGCCTTCCGGGGAGCGTCGGGACCTGTCGGCGTTCGGCCAGGATTTTGACGAGAGTTTCTTCGGCGGAGACGGGGTAAAGCGGCTCGCTGCGTGGTTGACGACGAATCTGACGAAGGCTCCGAAGATTGATAACTCGGTCCGCCTTGGCCCGCCGATCCACCGCCCGGGAAAGATCATCTGCGTCGGGCTGAACTATCGTGATCATGCGACAGAGACGAACGCGCAGCTGCCGAAAGAGCCTGTGCTGTTCATGAAGGCGACGAGCGCCATCACCGGTCCGAACGATCCGCTGATCATCCCAAGAAACTCTGAGAAGACGGATTGGGAAGTTGAGCTCGCGGTCGTGATCGGCCGGAAAGCGACTTACATCGAAGAGAAGCACGCTTACGATCATATCGCGGGCTACATGCTTCACGGGGACTATTCCGAACGCGAGTTTCAACTCGAGCGGAGCGGGCAGTGGACCAAGGGCAAGAGCTGCGACACCTTTGCACCAATCGGTCCCTATGTAGTCACCGCTGACGATGTTCCAGACCCGCAGGCCTTGAAACTATGGCTGACGGTGAACGGTGAAATGCGGCAAAACTCTTCGACCGCGGAAATGGCCTTCACGGTCCCGTTTCTTGTCTCATACATCTCCCAGTTTATGAGTCTCCTTCCCGGAGACATCATCAGCACGGGCACTCCGGCGGGTGTCGGGCACGGCATGAAACCCCCTGTTTATTTGAAGCCTGGTGATGTCGTCGAACAGGGGATCGACGGACTCGGGACCTCCCGGCAAGTGGCCCGCGCAGAATCGGAGCGATAACGACCATGGCAGATGCACGGCTAAATCTTTCGGGAAAGTGCGCAGTCGTCACAGGCGGCGCGAGCGGTATCGGAAGAGCGATAGCGGAGAAGCTTGCGTCCCGCGAAGCGCGCGTGACCATTCTCGATAAGAATCGAGCTGACGGGGAAAAAATCGCGGCCTCTATCGGAGGGAAGTTCTACGAGCTCGATGTGACTGACAGCAAAGCCTGCTGGCAACGAGCGAACGAGATCGAAGCAAAAACGCCCATCGACGTACTCGTGTGCTGTGCCGGGATTGTCCGCCCGTGCGGCATCTTCGGCTTTCCCGGCATGGAACAGACTCCGACCGAGGCGTACGCGGCGATTCTCGACGAGTATGAGCGCGAGCACGCGGTGAATGTGCTGGGGTACCTTCACATGCTCACCGCCATCGCACCACACATGCGCGGCCGTAATGCGGGCGGTATCTGCCTGATGGGCAGCGGGGCGGGAGACGTCGGCCTTTTCGAACGCTTTCCATACTGCATGACGAAAGGTGCGGTGCACCAAATGGTCCGTGCAGCCGCCTGGGATTTCAGTAAGGCCGGGGCAACTGGACTACGAATATTCGGCGTGGCACCGGCACGGGTGCTCACTCCACTCATGGAGAATAATCTGAATAAGATTGAAGCCGCGCGCGGAAAGGCTGCGCGCGAAGTGGAGTTCGCCGCTTACGGAACAAGTCAGTTCGAGAACCGTGTACTTTCAGCACCGGAAGTTGCCGAGTTGGTCGTCTTTCAACTCGAGGCGAATAATACTTCCGGTGAGATCCTCCCGGTCGGCGGCTGGAAAGGACAGCCCTGGTAGGGCCGGGGTCCGCCGACTAAATACCGCGGCGAACTCGAATCGGGTGATTCCGGATCGAATGTGCAGCGCGTCCGCCCCCATTCGTTAAGGCGCGTCGGCACGATGTCGAGTCGCTGTAAGTGCGGAGAATGCAGCTTTTCATCGCGATGGGCCTGTTAGTTACAGCTGTCGCGATACCACAGAAGGACTTCACCTTGGCCGCGGTGGCTACGCTGGCGGTGCTGCTATCTGCGGCTCCGGTGCCGTCGCGCCGCCGGCGATAGCTTTTGCGAGCTCTTTGACACCCCGCAGATCCATCTTCCCAGTGCCGAGCACCGGTATGGCATCAATTCGGTAGAAATCCTCCGCCTTAGGGATCCAGAGATTCGGCAAACCTTTCGCTCCGAGTGCCGCGATGATCTTTGGCGGCTCCATCTCGACGGTTCCAAGCACGACAATCCGCTCACCCTTCTTTTCGTCGGGCACTGCGGTGACAGCGATCACCTGCTCGGAAGATCCGAGCTGATCCAAGATCTCTTCCTCGATCCGGATATGCGGGACCATCTCGCCCCCGATCTTACTGAACCGCGAAAGCCGATCGTGAATGGTGACGAAGCCCTCGTCATCGAGCGCGGCGATATCGCCGGTGATGTAAAATCCATCGCGAAGAACCTCGGCGGTCTTAGCCGGGTCATCGAGATACCCCTTCATTACATTTGGGCCCTTCACGAGAAGCATGCCGGCATGTCCGACCGGCAGCTCTTCCAGAGTGTCCGGGTCCGCGATGCGAACAGTGACTCCGGGGATCGGATGCCCCGCACTTCCGGGCTTGTTCCCGCGCTGGAGATCTCTCCCCTTTCCGAAATCCGGTACGTTCACAAGCGCGACCGGCGAAAGCTCTGTGCAGCCGTATCCTTCGAGAGGCTGCAGTCCGAACTTCTCTTCAAACGCAACGCGCTGCGACTCGCGAAGCTTTTCCGCGCCGACGACGATGTAGCGAAGCGAGGCGAGATCCGCTCTTTCGGCTTTTCGGGCGTAGAGTTGGAGGAACGTCGGCGTCGTCATCAGCATCGTCACCCGATGCTTACGGATCAGCTTAGTAACCTGGCCGGCGTCGACCGGATTTGGGTGATACACCGCGGTCACTCCCCCGAGCAGCGGCAGGAACAAAGTTCCGGTGAAGCCGAACGAGTGAAACAGCGGCAAACAGCCGAGCATCACGTCCTTCTCGCCGAGCTGCAGCAGCTCGTAGAGCGCCTCCAGATTCGAAGCGATGTTTGCATGCGTCAGCATGACGCCCTTCGGGTCGCCGGTGCTTCCGCTTGAGAACATCACCGTGGCAAGATCCCCGGGCTCCGCTTCGGTCTTGAAAAAGAGCTTCTGGAGCAGGAATCTCGGAAGGAGCAGTGCCGCGGCGGCGAAGGCGATGCGCTCCCGCTTCTCTACGGCCGAGAGCATCGCCTCGACCGGAAGCATTTGCGGGATCCGTTCAACCTCGATCTTCTCCAGATACTTCACCGCTGTCAGGATAGTACGGATCTCCGACTTCTCGATCATGCGTTTGAACGCATCCTTCGAAGCGGTGTGATTCAGGTTCACCGGCACCGCTCCGACGGTCAGCAGGGCAAGATTCGTCATCGCGCCAACGGCGCTCGGAGGCAGGAGGACTCCGACTTTCTCGCCGGGTGCACACCGGGGCAGTAGCGCTTTTCGCAAGAGCAACACCCCCGCGAGAAGTTCGAAGTAGCGCAGCTCCTGACCGAGAGTGTCCGACACCGCACGCCGCAGAGGGGTGCGCTTGGCTTGGGCGAGAAAACCGAGGTGGAGCAAGCGGTGCTTCCGCTTCCGCAGGAGAAAGCTCTCCGAGCTCAGCATCTGCACCTCGGCCCGCACTGCCTGCGCCGACGAGCCGCCGGGCATCGGCTTACCGATGTTTACCGTGATCGGATACGGGATCTCCTTCGGAATCTTCCAGAGGAACTTCCCTTCACTGAAGCTGAAGATGCTTCCCCACAGCTCATCGAGATAGAGCGGGATAATCGGCGCACCGGCGGGCCCCTCTTGCCCGAGCATGATCTTCTCGAGCCCGGGTTTAAACGGCAGAAGGTGTCCGATGCGTGTGATCGCGCCCTCGGCAAAGATACAAACGAGCTTTCCCTCCGCGATGGACTTCCGTGCTTCCTCGATTGCGGAGCGCGAGCCCCCTTCCCCCCCAATCGGAATCGCATCGAGGGCTTCCGCTATCGGCCGGATCCAGCGGTTCTCGTAGATCGGCCGGAAGATAAGGAATCGGACCGGCCGGCGTGCGACCGAGAGAACCAGCATCGCGTCAACGAAGGAGACATGGTTCGCGACGAGAAGTGCGCCGCCCGTGCGGGGGATGTTTGCCTCCCCGACAATGCGAATTCGATAGACGACATGTGTAAAAATCCAGTTGATGCAACGGAGAAGTGCACCCGGCAGAGTCTTCGTAATGTAAATCGCCACACCGACGCTCAGTATCCCGACGAGCATGAACACAACTCGCGGTGAGAGGTCTGCCAGATCAGTCAGGACAGCGACCAGCACGGTCGCCATCAGCATTCCGGTGAATGAGGTGAGATTCGATAAGCCAAGGTAGCGGCCGAGCTGATCGCTCGGACTCTCTGCTTGAAAATACGCGTTTAACGGAACGATGAAGTATCCCGCACTCACGCCGAGAATAATGAGCAGAATCGCAGTGAGGATGACCGAGCCGCTCGAGAACGCGAGAAGCATGCAGGAGAGCCCGATCCCGATCCCGCCGATCGGTATCAGTCCAATCTCCACTTTCCCTTCGGAGACCTTTCCCGCGACGACGCTCCCAAAGCCAATTCCCAGCATCATCGCGGTGAGAAGTGCGCTGGTTCCTGCGTCACCCAGTTCGAGATGCCGCTTTGCGTAAAGATAAATCAGCAGGTCGAAGCAGGTGGCGACGAACCAGAAATAGCTCATGGCGAAAAGGGTCAGCAGTAGTCCCCGGTGCTTCGAGAGCTCACGAAAACTTTCAGATGACTGCCGAAACGGGTTCGGATCGAACGGCAGGTCGGGCTTCTGCGCGATCAGGGGCCGCACGCGTAGTGCCGCTACAAAACCGAAGATGGAGAGGGCGAGGATCAGAT
>CAYOAK010000063.1:0-16429 GCA_964401925.1 uncultured Bdellovibrionales bacterium
CGGAAGCCTCTCCGAGGCGCTCCAAAGATCTTTCTTCCGGAGAAATCTCATGTAATTCCGGGTTACTAGCCGAAACAACCCGATTTAGCCAGTTCCGATCAGATGCTCCGGAGCTTCCACGGCCTAAAAGAGATTTTTGCCCGAATACCGGACCCACTCCATCGCAAGACCGCAGGCAGGAGCGGTCTGTCCGGCTTTCGATCGATCGAGCGCACCCAGAATATCGAGCATCTTCCCCTCCTCGGCCCCCTCTTCTCCGATCTCAACTAGGGTTCCGACGATGATTCTCACCATCTGCTTGAGGAAGCCTTTTCCCCAGATGATGTAAGTCAGCTCCTCACCGCCCGTCCGGACAAGCTCGCTGCGCACCACAGTTCGAATCGTGGTCTTTGCGGTGCAATCCTTCGCGCGGAAACTTTGAAAATCGTGCTGACCTTCGAGCAGCCGCGCCGCCTTGATCATCGGAGAGATCTGCAGCGGACGAGTCAAGCACCAGACCCGGTTCCGCTCATACGGCGTGAAGTAGGACGCATAGTCCTCGGCTCCCCTGTAGATCAACCGGTAGGTGTAGCATTTCAGATGCGGGGTGAAGCGTGCGTCGAAATCCTCAGCCGCGGCTTCAACCGCGCGCACTATTAAGCCCGGCGGCGTCAGCGCGTTCAGTGCCGCTTTGAGTTTCGGAAGCTCCACCGGAAGCGTTTCCGGCCATTGAACATTCGCGACCTGGCCGCGCGCATGCACGCCCGTGTCCGTCCGCCCGCTCCCATTTACCCGAAGCACCGGAGGCGTCTCACTTCCCTGCTTCTTCGCGAGCGATGTGATGAAAATTTCAATTGCCGACTCGAGAGCGCCTTGGACGGTGGGAACCCCCTCCTGCACCTGCCAGCCGTGAAAATCTTCGCCGGCGTACTCGACGGTCAGCTTGATGTTCAATGGACGGAGCGCTCGTGAATGACGATCTCCGCGATCTGCACAGCATTCAGCGCAGCGCCCTTGCGAAGGTTATCCGCGACGATCCACAGATTGATTCCGTGCTCGACCGAATCGTCCTTTCTGATTCGGCCGACGTAGGTCGCATCAGTTCCCACAAGATCCACTCCGAGCGGATATTCCTGCTCAGCCGGATCGTCCAGCACCATAATGCCGGGACTGCCCCGGAGCAGCGTCTGTATCTCTGCGGGCTTTGCCGCCTTCTTCAGCTCGATATTCACCGACTCGGCGTGGCAAGCGAATGTCGGCACGCGCACAGCCGTAGCAGTGATGCGAAGCTCAGGCAGCCCGAGGATCTTCCTGGTCTCTTCGATAATTTTCAGCTCCTCCTTAGTGTAGCCGCTCGGCAGGAACGAATCGATCTGAGGAATGCAGTTAAACGCGAGCTGGTGCGGAAAATTTTTTGTCGCGGCGCTCCCCTCAGAGAAGAGGGAGATCACCTGCGAGGAGAGCTCATCAATCCCCTTCTGTCCCGCCCCCGAAACCGATTGATAGGTCGAGACGATGACCCGTTCGAGGCCGAATTTCTCGGCGATCGGATGCAGCACGGCGACAAGCTGGATCGTCGCGCAGTTCGGGTTCGCGATGATCCGCCCCTCTTTTACCTCTGCCTTCAGCTCCCGGCGGAGCAGCGCGGCATTCACCTCCGGAACGATCAGCGAAATCCCCTTCTGCATCCGGAAAGCGCTGGAGTTATCGATCACAGTCGCACCGGCTTTTGTCGCGATCGGCGCCCACTCGCGTGAGACTGTCGCTCCCGCGGAGAAAAGCGCGAGGTGGACATCTTTGAAATGCTCCGGATGAACGACCCGAACCTCTATCGGTTTTCCCTTAAACTGCAGCTCCGTGCCGGCTGAGTTCTCACTCGCCATCAGCCTCAGCTCGGATATCGGCAGGTCCCGCTCCTCGAGGCAGTTCAGCATTTCCCGGCCAACAGCCCCGGTTGCCCCCAATATCGCCACTGTCAGCCCGCCGCTCATTTCGTTCCTTATGCTTGTCAGGCGCGCAAATTAGACCAATCGCAGCATGAAGGGAAAAGACGGGCGATTTCCGCTGAAGGCCTAAAAATAAAAAAGGGGCCAATCGGCCCCTGGAGTTTTATGAATGTGTGCGGCGACTGCTAGGTCGCCATCCTCTCTTCGAGGTCCGGCTCGTCGCGGAGCAGCGCGGTCATCAACTCTTTATTTCGTAGTTTCTGTTTTTTGAGCTCCTGCTCTTTCAGAGCAGTGCTCGGAGAATACCCGGCGTAGAGGCCGCAATGTTCAAGCTCTCTTTCGAGCTTTCTATGTTGGTCTTGTAGTCTTCGGAGTTGAATAAGCGCTGGCTGCTTCGCTTCATTCACCATGTATGCCTCCTATCAAAGGATCGAATTGGTAAGGAGATTATACCCCGGCAAACGCTGACGGTGGGAACAAAAACGGGCTTCTTTTCGGTTTTATCTTCGCCCGTTCTTAGGGGCATTTGGGGCCGAGGAAGGTAAGTTGCCTTCCCGGCTCCTCTTTTTCGCGGCGATAGGAAAAGTAGCGATCTGAGCTGATCGTGTCCGCCTCGTGGATAGCGATCTGGGCCCGGGGGACCCCGGCAAATACCGCTTGGGCTGTGAGCAGGTTTGCTATCGCACCGAATTTCTTTCCGTCTTTCTCGACGACCGGGGGCGGAACACCAGTCATCGTGGGAAAGTTCACAAACTCGTATGCGGCTTCCAGCTTCGAAGCAACATCCTCCTTGATCTCGTAGGACTCTGACTGCGCGCCGGGACCGATCGCGATCTCGAGTCCGCGCTGCGCCGCACCAAGACGCGCCAGCTGTGTGATGACATCGAGCAAAAGCCCAAGCTGCGCCCCCTTCCAGCCGCAGTGCACCACTGCAGCAAGCGGCGTCGTCTTGCTTCGCATGAGCACGGGAAAGCAGTCGGCGGTGCGAATTCCACAGACAAGATTCTGCTCGGTGAGGACATCGAGATTCACGAGCCAGGCGTCAGCCTTCTTTGGCTCGCTCTGCATCGACGATAGCTCTTCAGGCTTCAATGCTTCGGTGACTCGAGCGACCTTCTTTCCATGCTCCTGATCGAGGAGCAGCAACGTCCAGCCGGTAGCGAATTTTTCCCACGGAGCGCGGTCTGAAGCCGTCGTCAGCTTCATTGTCTTGTCGCCAAAACCGTGCACAAATCCCCCCCAGAGATCGATCGAGTCGATCGTCGCCGCGCCAGTAATTTGCCCTGGCGTTCCTGGACGAGGGGCTGGAAATGTTCCGGGTACGAAAATCACCTCTCAAAGGTAGACCCGATCAACCCCGGGGAGAAGAGGAGAAATAGATGAAACAGACAGTTGCGGCCCGGATCCGTTGCCTCCTCGTAATGCTTGTTTTGGTGCGTCCGCTTGTTTTGGCCCTTTCTCTTGTTTTCGCCTCTGCTGCGACAGCCCAGACCAGTGCGGCGAAGCCGATCAAAGTTGCAGCACTCCTTCATCTGACCGGAGAATTCGCTGCTCAGGGGGCCGCATTTCGCGAGGGCGTCGAGCTCGCGGCAGAGGAGATTAACGGCGCAGGCGGAGTGAACGGCCGCCCGATAGAAGTGACTCTCGACGATAGCCAGTACAAGCCGGCTGTCGCTCACACGATCGCAAAACGGGTGCTGGGAGTCGATCGAGTCGACGCGGGAATAATCGGCACGTTCTCGGAGCTGATGGCGAGCGGTCCGGAATTTGAGAAAGCGAAAGTTCCACTCGTTGTGCTCTGGGACTCCGCTCCGGAGATCGAAGCTTTAGGTGAATACGTCTTTGCCATCGGCCCTTGGACACCAAGCACCGGCGAGCGCGGGGCCGAGTTTCTTTACAACAATCTCAACGCGAGGTCGGTCGCCGTAATTGACACCAGCAATGAGTGGTCCCTCGCCGTCACGAAAACGTTCTCCGCACACTTTGCAAAGCTCGGCGGTAAGATCGTCGCCGCACATACGCTCGACCCCGCAAATCCCGATTTCCGGACGATCTTGTCGCGAGTGAAACAGCTCCATCCGGATGCCCTCTACCTTCCGCTTCCGGACAACATCGTTCCATTTTACAAACAGCTCCGGCAGCTCGGGCTGAAGATGCCGCTCGTGACCGCGGACGTTCTGACCGAGGAATTGATCGCGCAGCTCGGCACTGCTGTGGAAGGTGTCTACCAGACACAAGTCGCCGATCCGGATTCCGCGGAGACGCGCCGGATGATCGCGCTCTATCAGAAGCGCTATGGAAAGCCGCCGCCGATGACGCTCTTCACAGCTTGGGGTTACGATGGCCTTCGTCTTATCGCTGAAGGCTTTAAGCGTGATGGGGCCTCACCCGAAAGCGCGGCAAAAGCTCTCTACACAGTGAAGAATTATCCGGGCGCTTCCGCTCCGGTCACCATCAACGAGCGTGGTTCTTCGCCGACCCCGATTTCGATCTTCCGGGTTCTGGGTGGGAAGCTCGTAAAGCAGGAGTAGCAAAAACAATGCGCCGGCTCCCTACGCTTCTTCTCGTCTTTGTTCTCGCCTTCTCGGTTCCGGTTCCTGCCCGCGCCGAGCCGGTGAAGATTGGCTTTACTCTTCCCGCCTCCGGTCCGTTCGCTGAATTCGGTGTCTCAGCCGGAAACGCACTTCGGCTCGCCCAAGAAGATCGTCCCGACCTCTTCCGGCTGGTGCAGTTCATCGTCGAAGATGATCAATACGATCCGAAGACTTCAGTCACTGCTTTTCAGAAGCTAAAAGAGGTGGACCATGCAGCGCTTATCCTCGCCTGGGGAAATGAACCGGCGCTGGCGCTTAGTCCGATCGCCGAGCGGCAACAGTTCCCATTAATAGCTTTTGGGCAAACTCCCTCAATCGCGAGTGGTAAGCGATACGTTGTACGGGTCTTAAGTCCGGCATCTGAATTCGGTTCGCGCACCGCGGAGTATCTGCTTCAGGAGCGGCCGGCTTCTGTGCAGATGGTACTCGTCGAGAACACTTTCTACCGTCTCGTCGCAGAATCGCTTGAACGAGGCCTCGGCGGCGCCGTGCCTTTCAACATTGCGGCGTCAGTGCCCGCGGCCGAGCAGGATTTCAAACCGCATCTGCTTAAGCTTCAGCAAAATCCGGAGGCGATGGTCGGCGTTTTTCTCGCTCCGGCTCAAGTCATCTCATTCTTCAAGCAAGCCAATGCGATCGGGCTGAAGAACCGGGTATTCGGTTCGACTTCATTTGAGAGCCAGTCCGTCATCCAGGGAGCACGGCAGTTCATGGACGGCGCGTTGTATGTGCATGTGAACGTCGACCCGGATTGGCATGCGAAGTATCTCACCCGGTTTAAGAACGATATCCAGGTCTCCTACGCCGCTGTCGCCTACGATGTCGCTACCTCGCTTGCGAAGATCGTTCAGGAGCTGGGAACTGGAGCTTCCGGCGCGGAGATTTTGGCACGATTCGGCTCAATGTCCGTGCAAAAGGGAGCTTCTGGAGAGTTCCGCTCGAAGGAAACCCCCGAGGACGGCCGCTACATTGCCTTCGAAGTTGTCGCGAAAAGGATCTCCGGCGGCAAGGCGACCGTTATCTCCCGCTAACCGCTAGAGGCTCAGGAGATACCGCTCCATCGCGAGAATCCGGTCACGAACAGCGGCTGCCTCTTCGAACTCGAATGCCGAGGCGTGAGCGAACATCTTCTTGCGCAGTTCCTTCATCAGGTTTCGAACCTCCGCCGGATCCCGCGGAAGCGCTTTTATGTCCGGAAGAATCTCGGCGATGGACTCCTGGAGCAGATCGATCTCGACCATGAGAGCTTCCGGAGCCCGCTTCACTGACCGCGGAACGATTCCGTGCTTTTCGTTGTGCGCACGCTGGGTGTCACGACGGCGCTTCGTTTCCTCCATGGCGGCTTTGATCGAGTCCGTCTCTTTATCCGCGTAGAGAATGACGATTGAGTTCACGTTCCGCGCCGCGCGTCCGATGGTCTGAATGAGGCTCGTTTGCGAACGCAGGAAGCCTTCCTTATCGGCGTCCATGATACCGACCAGACTGACCTCGGGAAGGTCCAGCCCTTCGCGCAGAAGATTGATTCCGACCAATAGATCAAAAACGCCCTCACGCAGACCGCGAATCAGATCCACCCGATCGAGCGTATGAATGTCAGAGTGCAAATAGCGAACTCGGACTCCAAGCTCCTGGTAGTACTTGGTGAGATGCTCTGCCATTCGCTTTGTCAGCGTCGTCACGAGTGCACGCTCGTTTCGCTCAGCCACGCGGCGCACCTGTTCAAGAAAGTCATCGACCTGCGTGCTCGCAGGACGGATCACGACCTCCGGATCGAGCAGCCCGGTCGGCCGGATGATCTGTTCGATCACGACCTCTTTCGAATCTTTGACCTCGAACTCGGCCGGAGTCGCTGAGACATACACCGCCTGCCCGACTCGCTCCTGAAACTCGTCGAAGCGGAGCGGCCGGTTGTCGAGTGCCGAGGGCAGGCGGAAGCCGAAATCGACAAGCGTCTGCTTTCGGGCACGGTCACCGCGGTACATGCCGACCACCTGCGGGATCGTGGCATGGCTTTCGTCGATGAAGAGCAGATAGTCGTTCGGAAAGTAATCGATCAGTGTCGGAGGCGGCTCGCCAGCTTTCCGGCCGGTCATGTGCCGCGAATAATTTTCGATCCCCGGACAGAAACCCATCTCTTCGAGAAGCTCCAAATCATAGAGTGTGCGCTGTTCAAGACGCTGTGCCTCGAGCGTCTTCGCCGCACGCTGGAGCTCGACGAGCCGTTGCTCGAGCTCCTGACGGATTGTGACCAGCGCCTTTTCCCGGTTTGGCTTCGTCGTAACGAAGTGTGTCGCGGGATAGACACATACTGCTTGAAGAGAGCGGAACACCTTCCCGCTCAGCCGCTCAATCTCACTGATCGTCTCGATCTCATCGCCGAAGAACTCAAGGCGAATGCTCCGTTCGTCGTCTCCCGCCGGGCAGATCTCCACAACGTCGCCGCGGACACGGAAGTTACCGGGCACAAACTCCAAATCGTTCCGTGCATACTGGAGCTGAATCAACTTCTTGAGAATATCGTTTCGCGCGACTTTGTCCCCCTTCTCGACGAAGAGCACAGAATCAAAATACATCTGCGGATCGCCAAGGCCGTAGATACAGCTGACACTTGCGACCACGATCACATCGCGCCGCTCAAGGATCGCTTTTGTCGCTGCGTGCCGGAGCTTGTCGATCTCCTCGTTTATTGCGGAGTCTTTCTCGATGTAAGTGTCAGTCGAGGGAACGTAAGCTTCGGGCTGATAGTAATCGTAGTAGCTGACAAAATAGCGCACTGCGTTATTCGGAAAGAGCTCTTTGAACTCGGAATACAGCTGAGCGGCAAGCGTCTTATTGTGTGCGAGGATGAGCGCGGGCCGGTTCAGATTCGCGATGACGTTCGCCGCGGTGAAAGTCTTCCCTGTGCCGGTAGCGCCGAGCAGAACTTGACGAGCCATCCCTGCGCGGAGGTTGTCCGTCAGCGCAGCGATAGCCCGCGGTTGATCACCTGCCGGCGTGTTCGCGCTGACGAGCTCAAACTGCGCCGTTGTATCGACACGCGCGAGGTGACCTTTCTGATTTTCCATTTTGGGAACTGTACTACCCCTCGTCTCAACTACAAACCCATCGAGCATAGAACGCTCGGCCGATTATACACGGGAAGCCCTACGGCCAACCTACCTGCGATCAAATGCCCAGAGGTTGTTTTCCCAGTGCCGGGGATCGAACTTCGGCATATGCGCCGCTTGCCGCCACTCGGTCGCAAGCAACCGGTACAGCCGCCGGACGTTTTCGGCGATATTCGGGTCGGTGTCATCCGAGCACCGGCGCTTCCCGACGAGCCCGCCGACCTTGAGGAGGAAGCTCCCGCCATGGGCATCCTGATACCGCTCCAAAGTGTCGGCGGTGAAGGCTGTGCCTGGCTCCGGCCAGGAAATCTCCAACGAGCGGTCGCCATAGGCCGAAATTATATCCGGACCGGAGCCGTCGATAAACAATCCGCGCTGCCGTAGCTCGACGGTGAACGGATGCTCGACGTTGGGATCGCGCCGGTAATGGTTCGTATCGGATCCGATTGCATCACCGCCAAGAGCGTTGACCGCCCGCACCACTGCTCCGCTCCCCGAAGCAACTTCAAACAGCCGGGAATGCCGGCGGCGGACAAATTCGAGCTCGTCGTCCGTAAACGGCCCGTGGCAGTGATCGTCAGATGCCTGGCGGATGACGAAGATCTCTGCCGAACGCATGGTCTTGATTCTCCGGCAAAGGAGATGTTGCAGGACTTGGAAGTCCCGGCAATGTCGCCCGCGCATCTCTTCGGCTGTGAAGAGCGCCGGGGAGAATACATGCCTGAATGCCTCCCACAGATCCTCGTAACTCCGCGACCAACCTGAATCGTGGCACTCGGCCAATGTCAGCAGCCGATCGTACCAAAACGCCGAGCGGTAGAATTGAAATGAATGGTCCGAGAAGATGGCTCGCATGAGCGGAACCTTTATCCTGCCGCCGGCCTTCGCGACTCGCGCCTGCTCATCCGGCGAAATCGTCGAGCCTTTTTCGGCTTCCCACAACTGATGGGTTCCGCTCTGCACGGCTCTGAAATAGGCATCGAACAACGGCTCCAGGTCTCGTCCCATTTTTCTGAACATCGGTGCGCTCCTTAAAACCTCTCATTGAAAAAAGAAGTAGTACAGCTCGCAGCGCGAACTGCTTGGTCACATCTGCCGAATTCGAATGTAGGAGAGCTCGCGCCAATGTCGCGCGTCGGTGCGAATAGTAGCTCGTATGCGGATCGTTTTAAAGGAAGCGCGCTAGCCGAGTTTGAGTGAGTTGATGTTCAGCTCAATCTGTCTGCGGAGATCCTCACGCGGCTCGCGCTTGAGCGCACCAGTAAAGATCTCGAGAGCGGTGTTCGGGTCCTTTGCTCCAAGCTCAACCAGCTTCATATAAACGAAGACCCGCGTCAGGCTGTCCGGGTGGTGAGAGAGCTTTCGCAGCTGATCAACACTGGGTGTCCAATCGGCATGCTGCAAGCAGAGAGAGAGGTTTGCGTCGAACGGCGTCGACTGCGGCTGATCTGCGGTCGACGCGAGAAGCTCGGCCATGATGAACGTATTCGGCGCAGAGCTGCACCATGACTGAACCGCCTCACGCGTGGCGCTCGACGGCTTCTCAAGGAACTGGGTCAGCTCGATCGTTTGACGCCCATTGAGCTGCTCCGGCTTTTCTTTCAGAGCATTCAGCACAGGCACCGCCGCCGGATGGGCGAGCGGGATCTGATTGATCACACCATTAATTGCGATCTGACGCATGCGCGGGGAGGGATGCGCGAGGAGCTCGACATATTGAATGCTCGAGAGCTGCGTCGTCGGCGGAATTCCGACAAGAACGAAGAGCTGGTCCGCCGGTTGCATGTCCGCCCAACTCGTGAGCTTCACCTTAATCCCCCAGCGGATGATCTCGTGGTCGAGCCGGAGGTTCGGGTGATTCAACAGGAGCTCGAGCAGCTGCCGGGCACGAACTGGGTTCGCGGCGGAGAGAATGCCGAGAGCGCGAAGCTTCGGCTCAGTATCGCCTTGAAGGTAGGGCAGAACATCATCGACCGAGAGCGAGGCTTTCGACCAGAAACGGGCAAGTCCCCAGATCGCCGGGTCGCCGCAGGTAATCTTCGGATTTGCGGTCACCAGCTCTTGGAATGCGAAATTAAACGGGGGCGGCAGCGATGTCAGCTTCGAAGCCGGAATCTCGCCGACTCCCGGAACATTTCCGAGGGTCGAGAGCACCGCAAACAATACTCCGGGGTGCAGCTTCGCCAGATCCACTTTCTCCTTCGGGAGGTATTTCTCTCCGAGCAACCTTCCGAGGGCGATCGTGAGAGCCACTCGCCGATCCATCGGTGAGAGGCTCTTCTCCCAGCGGACATCGAACGCCAAACGGATCAGCGGATAATTGACGAGGTCCGAAACCTTGTCGCCGGAGAATGCCGAGCGCAGGATGATTCGCTCTGCATGTTTCTGCTGGGGGGCAGGCTCGCCGATTGAAGCGGCGGCAACAAGTGACATCTCTGACGGAACCGAGCTGTCCCAAGCCGATGAGATATCGGAGTCGTTCATCTCTTCGAAGTCATTCGACGGGCCGTTAAAGAACGCCCGGTAGAAGAGGAACGCACAAAGGATGCTCAATACGATAACGGCGTATCTGAAGAAGTTTGCGCTTCTTTGGTCCACTGGATCCTGTAATGCGTTCTGCTCTGGATAGGAGCGGTCGTCACTCTCTCCAGGCTGAGAAGCTTCGCGCTCCCCGGTCCATTCATAGCCAGCTTGTTCGGTATCGGTAAATATAGGCTCCACAGGCAGGAGAGCATCAGCCCCGGATGGGAGGAAATATGCTTCTTGCTGTTCCGGCTGTATTTCGATTAAGGGTGCCGGCGGCTGAGGCGCCAGGTCGTGTGCCAGTGCGGGCACTACCGCTACGACTTTCTGGACCGGCTGAACGATCGAAGACTGAATGAGGGCGCGGGAGGGCGGAGCTGCCGGCTCAGCTTCACGGATGCTGCGCGATTCGAGCACCCGCTCAACATACTCGAGCGGCGCTCGTCCTTCGCGCCGCTCCTCGCACATTCCACTCGTCAACTCGCGAATCGCGTCCCGATCCGCCTGGTTCATCCAGTTTAGGTCGAGGTCCGGCCCGGGCGAGCCCACGCCGGCTTCCGATTGAGGTGTCCGGCGCACTTTCCGGAAGAGATCCTGGAAGACGAAACCGAGAGCGTAGATATCTGATTCCGGCGAGAACTCGCCGCGGGAAAGCACTTCGGGAGCAAAGAAGCGCTCATCTCCGAGACTCTCCGGCCGGTTGATGCCGATCTCACGTGCCGCACGCATCTGACAGGCACGAATACCCGCGTCCGTGAGCGCGATTTCGCCTCTTCCGGAGAAGCAGATGTTTCCGGAGCTGAGGTGGCCGTGAACGAGCCCATGCCGGTGCCAGAACCGGAGAATGCGCACAACTTCGAGCGCGACTCCGAGCGCCCAGCGAAAGCTAAAACGCTCGGCCGATTCGAGCCTCTCGCTGAGAGAGCTGAGGTAGAGCGGCCGCCGATAGTAGATCTGGCCATCGAGCGAGCCGAGCGCCAAAATCGTAGTGCCCGAATCCTCAAGCTGACTGAGCTTTTGCAGAAGATTTGTCGCGCGGCTCGTCTCTTCAAGCGAGAGAGTCACCTCTGGGCCGAACAGGCGGATGAGCGAGGTGAGAGCGCCCTCTTTAATCAGGGGACGAAGGTCCCAAGCGCGCTCTGTTCGTATGACACCCTGAATCGTGGCGCCCGGTGCTGTTTCATGAACGATGCGCTCAACGCGAGTTCCCTCACCGGCGCTGAGCTCAGTGATGTTCGTGATCACCAAACTGCGGCTCGTTTCTTCGGCGGCGGCGGAGGCTTTTGGTTCGGGTGCGGGTGCGCGAACTTCTTCGAATTCAGAATGAGCGGAATGAGCCCTCGCCCTGCGAGAGTCTTTTAATACCAGCTGAAGCTTGGATCGCTTCTCTGCCAAAGACCGGTCCCCCTTTGTTTCCCAGTACTTATATCGCGTTCAATCAAAAGAGTGCTTCAGGCGGAGGGAGGGACTGAATTTTCCCTCACCAGCGTCTCCACATGCTCGAGCAACACGGGGATCACCTCGTCGTATCGGTACGATCCGATAAGATCCTGTCTTTTCTTGAGATTGACGAAGTTTGCGGCGCACCAGAGGCCGAGATCCGCCTCGTCAGTCTCCCCCGGACCGTTCACCCGGCAGCCCATCACCGCGATGGTCAGCCGGTGCTCCCGGGCATACTCGGTGACCCGCTTTACCTCCTCGGCGAGCTTCACAAATTGGGAGTTCTCGACCCGCGAGCAGGAGGGGCAAGAGATCACGTTCAACCCTTTGCCGAAGAACTTGGGGACCGTGATGAACCTCCCTTCCGCCACGTCTCGAACGATCCGCCGCGCCGTTTCCACCTCAGTTCCCTTCTCCTCGTCGGGCAGAGTCAGCGAGACTCGCAGCGTCTCACCGATCCCTTCGGCAAGCAGTTTTTCAATCGCGATCCGGGTCTTGATCTCAGCCTCGGGGAGGAGCCCCGCTTCGGTCACTCCGAGATGCAGAGGAATCTCCGGGCGAAGCGCCGCAAACTCCCGATTGATCTGAACAACCGCCTCGGGGTCGGAGCTCTTGAGCGAGACAACGAAGCGGGTGAAGCCGAAAGATTCGAGGAGCTCGCAATGCTCTCGCGCCGATTCAACGGCCGCGCTTCGATTTGAGCCCGCGGACTCTTTCAGCTTCGGATCGAGCGAGCCGAAATTGACGCCAATCCGAATCGCGCAGTCGTGTTCACCGGCCGTTTGCGCAAGAAAACGGACCTTGTCTGCTACAGGGACGTTCTTCTGGTGATGGTGCAGATGGCCGGGGTTATAGCGAAATTTCTGCACGATCGGTGCCACGTCCTTCGCCAGCCGGTAGTTCTCCTGCAGGTCCACAACGAGATTTGCCTGCGTTTCCTGTCGGATCTGCCGGAGGGCCTCGACATCCTTCGGGCTGTCGATCGCGATGCGGATGATGTCCGCGCCGGCAGCCTCAAGGAGGCGGATCTGAGCCAGGGTCGCCTCGACATCCTGAGTGCGCGTTGCGCACATGCTTTGGAGCTGAATCGGTGAGTTACCGCCGATTGCAGTCGTTCCGACCGCGACTTTTCGTGTCTCGCGCCTGTTTTTCGGCTCAATTCGCTCCACCAGCCATCCTTTTCAAAGAAAATGATTTACCCTACTGAATTCATCCGCTAATATAGTGCGCTAATATACTGCCCGATTTTCAATAAGATGGAAGAGATCCGGGAAATTATTGATCGGGTGACCGAATACTACGCAAACCCGATTCGGGTCGGGAGTCGCTGTGAGGCGAATGCGTTCTATCGGGTCGAGGATCTCTCCAGCGAAGAGCTCGAAGAGATTGGACTTCATATCTCGGAGCGGATCATCAACGTCTGCTCGCCGACTCTCCCCCAACTACTTTTGAGTCTTCCGGGAAGCTTCGCCGGCCTGGCACGGGTTCTTAGTAAGACCCTCGCGCCCACCGGTGAGGCGCTTGAAGTTGTCAATGTCGAGCAGCTGTCTCCCGGGACTTCGGCGAAGGGCCGGAGCAATTGGCTTAAGGGCTCGCAGGTTGTCCTCGTGAACGATGTCATCACGACCGCACGAACCTGTCTCGAAGCCCATACTCGCGCGACAATGATGGGCGCGACTGTGCTCTGTTGGGCCGCGATCATCGACCGGACTTTCGGTCCTGGCCCCGTGCCGGTAGTTGCGGGCATGACCGGCGAGCCCGTCCGCTTGCTTGAAGAGCTGCCGTAGTAGTCATTTTCCGCCAAGCGATCTTTCGCTCTGTTCCTATCCAAGCGTTCAAGCGACAAATTGCGTTGGACCTCGGGAGATGACCACCCTTCTCTTCACATTCACGATCTTCGTCAGCTCAGCGCTGCTCTTTTTTGTGCAGCCGCTCGTTGCGCGCGCAGTACTGCCCGCTCTTGGCGGAACACCGGCGGTTTGGAACACCTGTGCAGTATTTTTTCAGGCGATGCTCTTGATCGGTTACGGCTACGCATATGTGGTCAGCCGGCGCGCGTCATCGCGTCTGCAGGGAGTACTGCATCTCGTGCTCATCATCACAACTATCTCGTTTCTCCCGGACTCGCTCACTCCGCGCACTCTTGACCCGATTACTCCGATTGAGTCGCTGCTTCAGTGGCTCGCTGCGACGGTCGGATTGCCGTTTGTACTGCTCTCAATGAGCGCGCCGCTGCTTCAAAGCTGGTTCCACCGGCTTCGCCCCGGGAAGGATCCTTATGTCTTGTACGCGGCAAGCAATGTCGGAAGCCTCACCGGCTTGCTCCTCTACCCGCTTCTCGTGGAGCCGCGGCTTGGCCTGACGGAGCAGAGCATCGGACTGCTCGTCAGCTACTTTCTGTTTGCGCTGATGATGATCAGCACCGCGACCACAACACTTCTCGCAAAGCGGGCGCCCATTGCGACAGACTCCTCTCCGCGGCCGAATCAGATCGGGATTCTCACTTGGATATCGCTCTCGTTTCTGCCTTCGGCGCTCTTTCTCGCCGTGACGACGCATCTCACGACAAATATCTCACCGATGCCGCTGCTTTGGGTGATGCCGCTTGCGATCTACCTCGTCGCATTCATCATCGGATTTTCCGGAACGATGACGCGCCTCATCGCGATCAACCGCCGAGCGCTCCCGTTCGCGCTGCTGCTTCTGACTCCGTTCCTCTACTTCGAGCTCGGCGGAACGGCGATCTGGATGTTCGTCATCCATCTGCTGGCGCTCGGAATTATCTCGCTCGCGGCGGTCGGTGAGTTACATGCGCGCCGTCCTCCTCCCGATCGATTGGCAGAGTTCTATCTTTGGGTCGCCTTTGGAGGAGTGCTCGGCGGAGTCTTCATCACCTTTGTCGCACCGGCGCTGTTTTCAACCTTGGTGGAATATCCGCTCCTGGTCATCTGCGCCGCGCTGCTCCTCACCCGCCCGGTTTCCAGGTCCGGATTGCACGAAGCCATTGACGATCTGTGCTCGAGAAGAACCTTGGCGGCGGTGGCCGCATTTGTTGTGGCATCTGCGCTGCCGTTCATGCTCGAGCTCAGCCGGCCGGTGCAATTTCTCTTTTTGTTCGGCCTGCCGGCTCTCCTTACTTTTTCATTGAAGGCGCGCCCGGCGGTGTTCTGCACACTGTTCGTGCTGATGAATCTGGGCATCTCTGCGTTTGAGCACTTTTCACGTTCCTCCGATCGGCTTGTGCAGCGGAATTTTTACGGCGTGAAAAGGATCGTCGAGACTTCGACCTCCCGCCAGCTTGTGCACGGCGGGACAATTCACGGGATCCAGAACTTGAGCGCGGAGGAGCGCTTCATTCCCGCCGGCTACTACGCGAGGAGTGGTCCTCTCGGAGAGATTTTCGCGGCGGCAAGAGCGGATAGCCCTGCATTTCGAGCGGCCTTGATCGGCCTCGGAATCGGAACGATCGCCGCCTATGCCGGAGATGGCGACCACTTCGAGTTCTTCGAGCTCGACCCGCAGGTAAAAGAGCTTGCGCAGAACACTGATCTCTTCACGTTCCTTTCGAACTGTGGGGCGAGGTGCACCACCGAGGTTGGCGATGGACGTCTCCTTCTCGCAAAGGGTGTGCCCGGATATAAATTGATCATCAGCGACGCCTTTTCCTCAGACGCGATTCCGATCCATCTACTCTCGAAGGAGGCGATTCAGCTCTACCACTCAAAGCTCAGCAGAGACGGTATAATCGCGTTCCATATTTCGAACCGGTATCTCGCCCTTCAGCGCGCAATCGCGGCAGCCGCTCGCGATTTAAAGCTTAACGCCTACTGGAAAATCGATCCGATGTCGGTCCCCGAACAAGGAAAGCCCGAACAAGGAAAGGTTGAGCCGGGAAAGATCGAGTCGACCTATGCGGTGCTGACTCTGAATGACAAAGCCGGGGATGCGTTGATCGCGGCCGGATGGAGCAGGCTCCAGGCAGAACCGGCATTCCGCGCTTGGACAGATGACTACTCGAGTGTTTGGACGGTGTTCAAAAAATGAGCGTTAGTCGCGCGTGCCGTTACGAGGCAGATGCTCCTCGACATCGGAGTCGTAGGAGAAATCCTGCCAACGCACCTTTCCGGCAGTTGCCGCTGCGAGCTCAGCCTTCTCGGCCGGAGATGCCGCGGTTTCGTTCAGGAAGAACGCGCTATCTTCAACGAGCCAGGCTGCTTGCTCGTAATCCGCGCCAAGTGACCGGAGAAGCTCCGCTGCTTGCTCAATATGGGAACGAACCTGGGAAAGAATCTCTTCTCGCGCCATAATGATCATATGCTCCCGTCAAGGTTTAAACGTGTTGAAGTATAAATGGAGTGCAATGGAAATGCAATCAATTCGCCGGTCCACTCAGCTCGCCCCGATTTTTGCGCTCGTTTCCGTGACTCTCTGCGGTTGTGACTCAAGGCCCGAGCCCACGATTGAGGAGGTCTGGAATCAGGCGCGGTCGGCAACCGACACGGCATTGAACTCGGTCGAAAATTTGGAGGCAGGTAGAACGAAGCGTGAGTTCGCAAAGCTCACACAGTATGAATACAACATTGTCGAGCTGCCATTAGAGGTTCCGACTGCCGACCTGCAGAGGAAGCTGAGCGTCCTCGGTGTCGACGGCTGGGATTGCGCTCCGCCGCTGACGAGAATGGAGAAGCTCCTGATCTTCTGTAAAAAGCGACCCGAAAGCTTTCTGCGCTACATACCCCAGACATTCCTGGGTAAGCCGGGGTAATTTCTCCGCCCTCATCCCGAGGGTCTGTCGAAAAACGGATGTGTTTTGGGAGGTTCGCGAAATGGGAGATAATCT
>CAYOAK010000064.1:0-16346 GCA_964401925.1 uncultured Bdellovibrionales bacterium
GGTGAATCACCTCTTGGGCGACGCCGTACTGAAATTCGGGGATCGCGCGCCCGAAACAGAGCGGCCAGTCAGGACACGCGAGGCCCGCGCCCGTTGCGCGCACGAAGCTTCCGAGCCCGATCAAGACGAGTGTCAGTAAGGCGAGGATCCGGATTCTTCCGGTTGGAAACTGCAGTTGGGGGCGATTCACGGGTGTACTCTGAGCGGGTTATAGAGGGTATCTCGCTCTACGGCTTGGCGTCCGGCAGCCTGGATGAGAGCCACGAGTTCCGTCGTGGTCATCGCGGGCTTCTGCTCCTCGGCTCCCGCCATGGTGTAGATCTTTGTCGTATCGTCGATTGTTCCGTCAAGATCATTCACCCCGAAATCGAGCGAGAGCGAAGCCGTGGCCCGTCCGATCATCGGCCAGTAAGCTTTGAGATGTGGAAAATTATCGAGATAGAGCCGCGAAACAGCGTAATTCCGCAGATCCTCCTCCTGACTCAACTCCGGAAGATTCGAGAGCTGGTTGTTCTTGTTCCGGAACTTGAGCGGGATGAAAGTTTGAAAGCCGCCGGTTTCATCCTGGAGCGCACGAAGTCGGTCCATGTGGTCGATGCGATGCTCAAAACGCTCGACATGCCCGTAGAGCATTGTCGCATTCGTTCTCATTCCCAGTTCATGAGCGGTCCGGTGAATTTCGAGCCACTGATCGGCGGTGCATTTATCGGCACAGATCTGTTCGCGGACTTCGTGTGCGAAGATCTCAGCACCGCCACCCGGCATCGACTGCAGTCCGCAGGCCTGCAGATACTTCAAACCGTCGCGGTAGCTCATCTTCGAGCGCTTGCACATGTAATGCATCTCGACGGCCGTGAACGCCTTGATGTGCAGCTCGGGCCGATGCGATCGAATGCGGGCGAGGACATCTCCAAAGAATTCAATTCCGAGCGAGGGGTGAACACCGCCGACGATATGAATCTCTGTGACCGGCTTGTCATCGTAGCGCCGAACGACTTCGAGCATCTCGTCTGCGCTGAGCTCCCAGCTCTCTTCACGATCTTTTAACTCGCGAGAATACGCGCAGAACTTGCAATCGTAGATGCAGCGGTTCGTCGGCTCGAGATGAAAATTGTGATTGAAAAACGTCTGATCACCGTGAAGACGCTCCCGGACGAGCGTTGCCAGCTCTGAGAGCTCTTCAGTCGTAGCTGCTTCGAAAAGCGCGAGGCCTTCGGCGTTAGAGATCCGCTCCCCGGCTCGCAGCCTGTCCTCTGTCGCCTTCTCAATCACTCTTCGCGCTACCTCAGGAGAGAGCGTAGAAAATGATACGCATGCCGCGCGCTTGCCTTTGAGCCGCCGCCACCTCTCGCTGCAAACTGGTATACAACCTCGCTCAGCTTCTGTCCTCTGCGTCCCGCCCTCAGCAGATCGTAAAGAACTTTATATCCTTGGCCCACAAATCGATCCGGCTCTCTCCGGATGAGACCTGCCGCGAGCTCAGTCGACACACCAAAAAATCCGGACATCGGATCTCTCAAGCGAATGCCGCGAGCCCGTAGAGTTACCGCCGCAAGGGAGGCAAAGACGAGCGTGAAAAAAGTGCGGTGCGGCAGCTGTGTGAGATGCAGCCGGTGACGAACAGCAACGACGAGCTCAGCGCCTTTTCGCAACTCCGACACGATCCGGCCGACCGTCTCAGGCGGATGCTGAAGATCGCCGTCCATCACGATTGTATACGGCGTCGAAGCCGTGAGAAGTCCCGCACAGACGCTCGCGGTCAGACCTTTCACCGGTGCATCCGAACGATCAAGCAGCTGAATCTGCTCGGACTGAATCTGATCGGGGAGATCGGCGATCAATTTTTTCACGACCGCCGCCGTGCGATCCCGGCTTCCGTCATCGGAAACGGTGATGAAGATTCCCGGATACTGATGGAGCAGCGCCTCGATCAGCCGTCCGACTGTCGCTTCCTCATTCAGAGTCGGAATCACAACCGTCACGTCCGAATATGGCGCGGCAACTGGAGCGATCTTCGAGGCGAGGTTCGTCAAAATGCCGCGCTCCCCGGCGTGCGGGCGAACGGAATGACATCCCGGATGTTTTGCATCCCTGTCAGATACATGATGAGCCGCTCGAATCCGAGTCCGAACCCGGCATGCTGCACGGTTCCGTAACGCCGGAGCTCGAGGTACCACCAGTAGTCCTCCTCACGAAGGGAGCATTCCTGAATTCGGCTTTTCAAAACGGATTCGCGCTCTTCACGCTGCGAACCGCCGATGATCTCACCGAGCCGCGGCACAAGGAGATCCATCGCGGAGACAGTCTTTCCGCTCTCATCGAGCCGCATGTAAAACGATTTGATCTCCTTCGGATAGTTCGTCAGGAAAACCGGCCCTTTGACGTAATCCTCGGAGAGAAAGCGCTCATGCTCCGTCTGCAGATCAACGCCCCAGGATACCGGGAACTCAAAGGTCTTCCCGGATTTTTGGAGCACATCGATTGCATCCGTGTAAGTCATGCGGCGAAACTGAGCGTCGGCCACGGATTGCAGTGAAGCAATAATTCCGGGCTCAACCCATTTGTCAAAGAACGCCAGGTCTTCAGCACATTCGTTCAGCACCGCCTTGATGACATAGCGCACGAATGACTCGGCGATATCCATGTTGCCTTGGAGATCGCAGAAGGCCATCTCGGGCTCGATCATCCAGAACTCGGCGAGATGGCGCGGAGTGTTTGAGTTCTCGGCACGGAAGGTCGGACCGAAAGTGTAAACATTCCCCAGAGAGCATGCGAAGATCTCCGCCTCTAACTGGCCGGAAACCGTGAGATAGGCATCTCTGCCGAAGAAATCCTTTGCGAGATCGATCTTTCCCGGAACGCCGGGTTCGACGGTCACACGCGGTGGGTTCTCTACGTCGAGGGTGGTTACGCGGAACATCGCGCCCGCACCTTCACAGTCGGAGGTCGTGATGATGGGGGTATGGAGATAGACGAAGCCCTGTTCATGAAAGAACCGGTGAATCGCTTGGGCAGCAACGCTGCGAACCCGAAAGACTGCACCGAAAGTATTCGTTCGGGGACGCAGGTGCGCAATCTGCCGCAGGAACTCGTTTGAATGACGCTTCTTCTGCAGCGGATAGTGCTCGGCGTCGCTCGCTCCGAGGAGCTTGACGCTGTCCGCCTTCAGCTCGACACGTTGTCCGGCAGCCGGCGATTCTACAAGTGTTCCTTCCACTTCGAGCGACGCGCCGGTCGTAATCGAAGGCTGCAGTTCCTGAAATTTTTCGTCCGCCTGAAGGACGACTTGCAGATTGGAAAGGCAGCTCCCGTCGTTCAGCTCGACGAAGCTCACCCCTTTCGAATCCCGCCTTGTGCGGACCCAGCCTTGAATAGTGTAGCGGCCGTTCACCTCGCCTGAGGTGAGAACCTTCTTAATGCGAGGTCGTTCCATGGCGGAACTCTACGCGAGGAATCGTAAGAAAACAGTACGGTGAAAGTTAAAAACTCCTCAGCCGGCGCGTCGTCGAAGAGGGATGACGTTTGACGGCAGGTCTTCGCGAGCCGGCTTTGTCCCCTGCTCCGCCAGATCCGGAGAACCAGATCCCGGGCGGGAGCGGGTCTCGACACCAAGCGGCTGCAAGACACTGTTCAACTCATCGGCGATCGCCTTGGATGCCTGTGCCCGGGATTTTGCTCGAATCAGCTCGAGAGCAAGTTTTAGAACGAGGCCGAATTCTTCGCGCTTTGCCGCTTCGACCAGAGCTTCAAGATTGCTTTCAACAAAGCGGCGATCTTCATCGAATCGGGCGCGAAAGGTTTCGAGCATTCCGGCAATCGCACGGGGCTGATGGCCCGCTGGAGCGTCGGAGAGGATCTCGTTCAGTGCGCTGCGAAGCTCATTATGTGAGCGCTGCCACTCGCGAGCCCGCATGTCATTGGCGATTTCGGAGATACCGGAAGCAGATACGATCCGGTTCAGCTGCTCAGGGTTTTGAAAGGTGTGCTCGGAACGCAGGGAGGTATACAGGCGCTCGGCCTTGTAGCTTTTGGCGACCAATAGCCGTAGCCGCGAGTTAAATGTCTGATTTTGCGACATCCCCCCCTGTCTAATGGGGTACCGGGCTGCCGTCAATGACCATCTCAACACTATTTAAGTCGTTAATATGACTAGTGTTAATTTACAATGAAAAAAGTGGAGCATTCATTGCTTTCTGATGGAATTTACATGAGAGTCTGGCGCAACTCGTGCAAGGGACAGTTCCGGGCGATTTTGAGTTCGGAATACCCAACAGTTCGTATGATCGAGTTAATAACTGTGTCGGTCAGAGGGTGTTAAGGGTCCCGTCTCGAAGTAGACGCTCGAAGTAGAGGCTTGGAGGAAGATGTACGCAGTTAGAGAGGCAGGCTTAGAGGAATTTTCGACAGGAACCGCGGGGGCATTTCCCGCCGGTGCTGTTGCTTCTGCCGCAAAAACCGGGTCGCATGATGAATTCGAGCCGCTTAGGACAGATGTCCCGAAGGTAGCCTACGATTTTTTTAAACGATCTTTTGATCTCGCCGGCGCGTTTTCGCTCCTGATCGTTGTTTCGCCGATCATGTTCATCACAGCGATAGTCGTTTGGCTGAGCTCACGCGGCCCTATCATCTTCCGCCAAGAGCGGCTGACTAAGGGCGGCTCGATCTTTACCCTGCTGAAGTTCCGGACGATGGTCGACGGAGCTGAGCGCGGCACCGGCGCAGTCTGGGCCGCAAACGATGACCCGCGCGTCACCCGACTTGGAAGGTTCCTGCGCCGGACCCGGATCGATGAGCTTCCGCAACTTTTCAACGTTATCGCCGGCGACATGAGCCTGATTGGGCCTCGTCCCGAGCGTCCGGAGTTCGCAGCACGTCTCGCAAAAGAGTTTCCTTCATTCAACCGCCGCCTCGAAGTGAAGGCAGGGATCACCGGCCTCGCACAGGTCGGCACCGGCTATGCGGCTTGCATGAGAAGCTACCGCAAGAAGCTCGCGCTGGATCTGATTTACATTCAGAACCGTTGCGTGATGCTCGATCTCAGAATCGCACTGAAGACGGTTCTTGTGATCATCACCGGAAGCGGCGCCCGCTAGAGTTTCCTAAATGGCTCGAAGGTGGCCACTGGGACCGCGGACGTCTCGTCCGCTTACAAGTGCTCGACGCTGAACTATGTCCGAATCGATCCTCGCTCGACTGCATGAACCGGCAGGCGGACGAGACGTCCGCGGTCCCAGTATCCCAGCCTCTATTTCCGTACCCAGGTCCACGGCCAGGCTTCCGGATGGTCGGCCAATCCGGCCCTAACAGGGTTCGCCCAAATATAATGGACCGTAGCTTCGAAGTGCGCGGCATCCCGGATGTATCGATCATAGTAATCGGGCCACCAGACACTGCCGTTCCGACCAAGAAGCTTATTGATTCGGTGGCTCGTATACGACTTTATGCGCTGCATTATTTCAGAAAGCGTCAGGTCTCCGATGAGCGTCAACAGAAGATGGAGGTGATTCGGCATTACGACGTACGCCTCGACGATGTAGTCCCGCCCGTCGCCGAACATGACTGCCTCACATACGATTCGTGCCACCTGAGGCTCCCGCAATAGGCAGCTGCCGGCGCCTGAATCGATCCACTTCTCAATCTTCTTCACTCGAGATGAATCTCGCAATAGCGGCGGAAGACCTGCGATTTGAACCTCAAGCTCGACGAGTTGCTCCTTTGGTAATGAATCCCAGAGACGAAACGTAACGAACTGTGACAGGTGCTTTTGATTGAGGTGCGGTAGATATCCGCGCGAATGCCATGCATCAGGAATATTTTTCATCTCCTGAAATCGACAATCGTTGAGACTTGTTTCCGGTGCAGTGCCAGGACATCGTTGACAGAATAGTGCCCCCTTTCAGGGGGCAGAGTTTTGCGGAGCAAAACCGGGGGTGGTGGAAGGCGGACCAATCACCACACCGAGCGGCTGCCGAGTTTCCACTGGCGACGTGATTGGTCCATAGCGGACGAGACGTCCGCGGTCCCAGTATAGGGCGCCAAACTAGCCTAAATGGTTCAGCGCGTTCAGTGTGTAGCGAAGCGCATTGAGCTTTTGCACCGTGAGGGCCAGCTCTTCGAAATTCTGGTCAATTGAGCTCGACAGCTCGAGCGGAAGGACGACCCCTTCGATCTCGCTTCCCATGGCTGAGAAGGCGAGGCCTTCGCGCTCCTTTCTGGAGATCTGCGGGTCCTGGAGATCCAGCAGCACACGGGCGTTGCCCTTCTCCGCCAAGCGGCGCAGGTGCATGGAATCGAACAGATATGTTCCGTTCTCCTCCCGCTTCGGAGTGTCGGTTATGTAGAGCTCGCCCCGGAAGTCATTTCTAACCCGGGTTACAAGGTCCAGGAATGCTCCGAATCGCACTCCGTTTGAGCGCTTCAGAACGAGCCCCTTGCCCATGCCTGTGAGGTGACGCAGAAGGCGCGGATCAAGGTGCTGAGACTTCGGTTCGATCACCAAGAGATCTGCCCAGTGAGCAACGGCGTAGCCATGCTCATCGTCACGAACGGAGAGGGCCAGCTGCAGGTTAAAGCGGTTCGCCGAGGCTCGAAGAAGCCGGAGATCCTCGATAGCAAAGCGCCCCTCCGGTGCTGCAACTGTGAGCGTTCGAAGACCCAGCTCTTGGGCCGCAAAGCCCAGGCTTAACACGCCGTTCGCATCGATCCGCCCGCGGTAGCTCAGCCAGCTATCAACCCCATTCGAGGTGCGGCGGATTTCCGGCGCTCGGGTTTGAGTTCGAATTCTTTGGAGCTTTGCTTGCCCGCGTAGGACTACATCAAGGGCCAGCTCGCGGGGTGCTCCGATGGGGAGCACTTTCGGTGTCTCAGCCACGTGACGCTCGACGGTTCGCACGTGAACCGCGGTTCCTCTCTTCCAATTCATTTTCCGCAGAAAGGACATGTAGGCTGAGTTTCTCCAAAAGGCAGGGGGTTTATACGGTGATACCGAAAAAGTATCGCATTGGCGCAAATCGAAACTCCAGAGGAACTGTCCATACGGTCTCGTCCGGCACCAAACGACACACCCTGGCTGGCTGAAATGGCCCGTTCAGAAACAGCGGTTTAGGGAAGTTCTGATTAAGTATCAGAGGCTCCTTAGCGCTGTTTTCAACCCCCAACGGTCGCGTGCAAACTAAAGGCTACTTCGCGCGGAAGACGGTCACTTCCGGGTGCAGGCCCTCGAGCGGAACGGCCGAGTAATGTTCGGCGATAAACCGCCAGAGGAGCGGGTGAGTGTTCCTGAATCGCAGCTCCTCCCGCCCATCAAGCGGATGATCCCGGAGGATCGCCACCCGAGGCCCGCTTTCCTGGAGACGGCGAGCCTCGAGCTGCTGGATCTCTTCCGGCCGGGAAAAGAGGAAGTAACTCTCCCAAGTTGGGGATTTTTGCCGAAGCAGCGCGTAGGCAGCCGGCCAATGCGGCGCGACGAAGACCCCTCCACCTTCCGCAAGCTTCGCTGCTTGTTGGAAAAGTTCGATATGCCTCCGATTCTCAGGATCAACCCGGAAATCATGTTTGCCGATCCGCACCGGAGCAAAGTCTTTCGTTGAAACGAAGAATGGATTGAATTGCGAGATGCTCACCGAGGTGAACAACAGCAGAAAAGCGGCCGAAGCGGTTCTGAGGATGCGGTGACGAAAAAACGGAACCGTCAGACAACCCAATAGGAATGGGTGGATTCCACTGCTTAGGTGCATCGCATCCGCTCTCGAAAAAGCGTAATGCGCGTAAGAGATCGAAACGATCGCCGAGGCGATGAAGACCGGTTCGCTCAACACGAGCCTCCGTTTTTTTACACAGAGCATTAGTGCTGCGTAGATGGAGAGGAGCGGCAAAAAGAGAAAGCAGATCCCGATACAGAAATCTCTCAACCACAATTCTCCCGCAGTCGGAACCGTCCAGGGATAGGGCACCGGCAAAGCGAGGTTCGTTCCTTTCAGATGTACGAGTGCCTGCATTGATTCGACCACAGCCTGATAGAACCCCGGAGCGAAGAGCATCAGAGCGATCATCGGCAGATATCCGAGCACCGTCCCAGCGATGAAGGCGCCGGTGATTGCCCGGAGATCTCTTGGACGATGCGTGAAGAAGGCGAGGCCGGCACCGATTGCGAGCGAAAAGAGTCCGTACAGCGCATGGTTCCGGCCAAACACTCCACACAAGCCGAGTGTGAAGCCGGCCACGAATGCGGACGACGGAGCGAGCTTTCGGAGTATGAGAAACGTCACGCCGACGAGCGTGAGCGCGAGCGTGTGTTCGAACTTGTAACGGGGAATCATCCAGAGCAGGAGGACCGGACCTGCAAATAGCACGGCCCATCTGCTCCTCGTCCCGTGCGCGACAAGCCAAAGCCCGATGGCTAAGCCGAGTGCGTGAAAGATCATTACGGCCGCTCGCAGTGCGAACAATCCGTCAGAAGCAAAAAGCTTCATCCAGAGCGCGCACCAGATGTACCGCCCAGGCTCATATGCTTGGAAATCGCGCAGCGGCAGCTCCCCCTGAAGCAGGCGTTGAGCGCCGTACCAAAGGAAGCCCTCATCAGCGAGATTGATTCCGACGGTTCCCCAAAGCAGAAAGCCCGCGAGCGCAAGACATGCGCCGTAGGCAGCTGCGACTATCGGCAGTAATTGGATCGTAGAAGATTGTGCGGCAGCGGCGATTCTTTCAACCGGCGCGGCAGGTTCATCATCTGCAGCGCGGGCTAGAGAGTTCAACGGCATAGAACTCTGCACAGGTCGAAAAGTGGCCTGAAAAGCAGGCCGAAAAGCGCCCCAGAAAGCGAGTTGGGAAGAGGCCGGAAAAGCAATCGGTTCCTTCGCATTTTATCCGAGGACAGGGTATATAATTCCGGGTTAATCGCTTAAGAAATGCTTCGAACCCTATACCGCCATCGCGAGCTGATCGTCCAACTCACCCTGCGAGATATCCAGACCCGGTATCGAGGGTCGCTGCTCGGCTTTTTCTGGTCGTTTCTGACCCCCCTGCTGATGCTCGGCGTCTACACCTTTGTGTTCGGTTCAGTGTTCAACTCCCGCTGGAGCAATGAAACGGTCGACCGGCGCGAGTTTGCGCTGATCCTGTTTTGCGGACTGACGATTTACGGCGTATTCGCGGAGACACTCTCACGCGCGCCGGGTGTTCTGATCGCTAACCCGAACTACATTAAGCGCGTCGTTTTTCCACTGGAAATTCTTCCCGTCACTGTTCTCGGCTCGGCTATTGTAAACGGGCTCATCTCTTTGATCGCCCTGCTCGCCGTCGTCTTCGCCCTCACGGGAGGCCTGCAACCCACGATCTTTCTGCTTCCGATCGTGATCCTTCCGCTGCTGTTGCTCGCGCTTGGATGCGCATGGTTCCTTTCCGCTCTCGGCGTGTATCTGCGCGACATCGGACAGGTCGTCCCGATCGCCGTCTCTGCGCTGATGTTTCTCAGCCCGATCTTCTATCCGATTTCGGCTGTTCCTGCCGGCCTTCGACCCTACTTCGCACTCAATCCTGTGGCCTATGTCGTCGAGGACGCTCGCCGGGTTGTGCTCTGGGGAAGCTATCCGCTCTGGAGCTCTTTCCTGCTGAACACATTAATCGGCGCGCTGTTTGCGCTGCTCGGTTACCTTTGGTTCCAAAAAACGAAGCGGGGATTCGCAGATGTCGTCTGAGTCTGTTCTTTCGCTTCGCGATGTCAGCAAGTGCTACCGGATCTTCAACCGGCCCCCTGATCGGCTGAAGCAGTTCCTTTTTCCAAAGCGCAGATACTTCACCGAGTTTTGGGCGCTGCGCGATATCTCATTCCAGATCGAGAAGGGCAGTTGCACGGGGATCATCGGCCGAAACGGCGCAGGCAAATCCTCTCTCCTGCAGCTGATTGCCGGAACGCTCAGCCCCACGGCCGGTGAAATCCAGCGTGCAGGGTCGATCGCTGCGCTGCTCGAGCTCGGCTCCGGATTCAATCCGGAGTTCACCGGACGTGAAAACGTTTTCCTTAACGGCTCAATCCTTGGGTTCTCCCAAGAGCAGATGCGCGAGCGCTACGAGGAGATCATTCAGTTTGCAGATATCGGTCCGTTTATCGATCAGCCGGTAAAAACCTATTCGAGCGGGATGATGATCCGGCTCGCATTCGCAGTTGCAATCAATGTCGACCCCGAGATTCTGATCGTCGATGAGGCGCTCTCTGTCGGAGACGCGAAATTCCAGGCTCGGTGCTTCCGCCGTTTCGAGGAGTTCAAAGAGCAAAAGAAGACGATTCTCTTCGTGACCCATGCAACCGAGCAAGTCCTCCGGCATTGCGATCGGGCGATCTTGCTTGAGGGCGGACAGATCGAAGCCGATGGAGAGCCGACGGCAGTGACAAACCGGTATCTCGAGTTGCTCTTCGGAAACTCCTCGGTGAAGCCTGCGCGGCGGAGGTGGAACGCCCCGTCGACGGCTGACGCAGCCTCTGTCAGCCGTCCAGAGCGAGAGGAGATCGGGCATTTTCTCGCCCACCATTCCGAGACGGATTATGTTCCGCTCCGTCCCGGCTACAATAAATCTGAGTTTCGTTGGGGAGACAAAGAAGCCGAGATTATCGATTACCTGCTCGAGAGCCCTTCAAGCATTGATGGTCAGCATTTCGATGCCGACGAAGAGCTTACGCTCTATTGCAAGGTTCGATTTCATCGTGCTGTCGAACGCCCGATTTACGGATTGACGATCAAAACGCCTGACGGCGTTACTGTCTACGGTTCGAATTCCCGCGATTGGGGTGCCGGAAGGAGCTATGTTCCACAGGAAGGGGGGGACGTCGCTGTCGTTCGCTTCTCACTCGTTCCACGCTTGGTCAGCGGACATTATCTGCTCTCGCTCGGTGTGGCAGAGGAGTCTGTGGAGCAGGTCGTCCCGCTCGATCGCCGGTACGATTTGATTGAGATTTTCGTAAATAATCGCGGCAAGGCCTTCGGTATCGCCGATCTTGGATTGGAATGTGATGTTCTCTCCCGAACGGAGCAGGCGCGGGAGGCGGTCGCCTCATGAGTGATACAGCGCAGATCAAGTTCGACACGCCGGCGGATCTGGCTCCGGCCTTTAATTATTCAGACGGTGATGAGGCGGAGAACTACCTGTTGAAGGTCGTCTCCGAAGCTTCGGATCTTTCCAGCGGGTCAAGAGAGCTCGCAGACCCGATTCGTGACTGGCCGAGCGAGTATCATCTGAGCCCCGTGCGGGCGAATCTCCTTCGCGGATTCAATTTTCCGAAAGGCGCTCGAGCGATCGAGATCGGCGCAGGGTGCGGCGCGATCTCCCGTTTCCTCGGAGAGGCGGGACTGAAAGTGACGTCCGTCGAAGGAAGTCCCCGGCGCTCCAAGATCGCCGCTCAGCGTTGCCGCGATCTGAAGAATGTGGAGGTGGTGACCGCAAACGTCATCGACTTTCAGCCGGAGGAGAAAGCGGATCTCGTTTTCCTGCTCGGCGTGCTTGAATATGCGCCGATGTTTGTGCCGGGTGATGATCCCGTCCAGAGACTGCTTGAGATCTGCGATTCGTTTCTGAAACCGGACGGCACGCTCGTAGTAGCGATTGAGAACCGGCTCGGTCTGAAATACCTGAATGGAGCACCGGAGGATCATGTCGGTGTGCCGTTCTGGGGAATTGAAGATCTCTACACGCCGAAATCCATGGTGACCTTTGGCAGGCAGGAGCTTGTCACTCGTCTCGCATCAGCCGGATTCCCGGACGCGGAGTGTTACTACCCGTTTCCCGATTACAAACTGCCGGAGGTGATCATCAGCCAGAGGGCGCTCGAAAGCGAGACCTTTCAAGCCGGAGAGCTGCTCCATCAGATGTACAGCGGCGGAAACGGACGGAGTTTCTCGGCCTCCTTCGATGAGCCTCTTGCCTGGAGCACCCTCGGACGAAACAAGCTGATTGCCGATCTCGCAAATTCTTTTCTGATCTTCGCGGGGAAGAAGCCGAGTCGTTCGGCCGATTGGATCGCAAAATTCTTCGGACGGGGCAGTGAGACTTCGTTTGTCGAATCAGACGGCGGCGAGATCACGGTCACCAAAGTTTTCTCGGTAAAGGCCGACAACGTTCTGTTTCGCCGTGAGCGCGAGCCCGCACGATATGTGGTCGGCTCTCAGTACCACAATGATCTCAGACGGGTGCTTTTCCGGCGCGGAAAATTCAATGAAGCAGCAGAGTGGGCGCGCCCCTGGGTCCAACTCCTTACTGACGCTGCTTCCGGGAACAGCACAGCTGCATTGTTGCCCAAAGATTTTGTTGACTGTGTGCCCTACAACCTCGTTATCACACCAAACGGGGAGCTGGAGTACATCGACCGTGAATGGGTCGGCACCGATGCTCCGACTCTGGGATGGGTCGTCATCCGCGGCCTTGTACATTCGATCTGGCGTTGCGGCTGGAAAGGCGAGCTTGCCGGATTCTCCTATCAGCACGCCGTTAAAGAGATCGCAAAGCTTCTTGAAATTTCCCTCACCGAAGATGATTTCAAGCACGCAGCCGCGCGCGAAGAAGAGCTCGTTCTCACCGCAACCGGCGCCGCCTCCGCGGAGAATTTTTCGGAGGTTTTGCGACGCCGAATCGAGAACACCGTACAGTTCTGGTGGCACGAAGCGGCCGAGCACACCGAGCTCCTCTCACGCGCAAAAGCAGAGATCGATGTGCGGGATTCGCGGGTTCTCGATCTCGAAGCTCTGCTCACGGAGGCCAGAGCCGAACGCCGTTCGGTGCAGCTTACGAACGAGAGCTTACGGCAGCTCGCCTTCTCCCGGCAGGAGTTGTTCGAACGCGAAGCAGCTCTTCGAGCAAAGGAACAAGAGCAGGCCAAGGTGGCCCTCGAGGAACAGATTGCAGAGCGCGACGCTCTCGCGGCCAAACTTCAACAGGCGGAAGCCACGCTCCATCAGATCCTAAGCTCGAAGAGCTGGGCGCTGACAGCACCGATCCGGCAGCTCGCTCAAAAACTCAAGAACCTGTAAGCGTTCACGGTAACAATTTGAAATCGCGTAGAGAATTCCAGAATGTTTACAGAATTTTTTCGTAGAGAACTTGGGTATTTTTCTCGTCGTCCCCTTATCGGGGACGGCAGATATTGTGAACGCTTAGCTGTCTCCACCCCTTGTTTTGCCCTGCCAAACTTTCCCCTTATAGGGGCTGACATCCGATGTTAGCGAACCTTCTGCGCGAACCGCTGTTAGATACCGTCGACGTCGATAGTCAGGAACGAATCGAAGCTCACCGGGCGATTCTGCAGGCAAAGCCGCTTATGCAGGGTGTGTGCCGGGAGCTTTATTCTCTGTGCGCAGAGATTGATAAGGCAACCTTTCGAATTGACGGCAGCCGAATCGAGCTCGGAGCCGGCGTCAGCTTCATCAAAGAGTTCTTTCCCGATGTCCTCGTCACCGATGTTGTGCCGGCATCTCATCTGGATCTTGTGCTCGACGCACAGCAAATGACGCCGATTCAGTCCGGCACTGTCCGGGCATTTTACGGGATCCACTGCTTCCATCACTTCCCCGAGCCGCGAAAATTCTTCTCGGAGCTTGTGCGCACGCTGAAGCCTGGCGGCGGTGCGATTCTCATTGAGCCGTATTTCGGGCTGCTTTCCCGCATCCTCTATCCTCACCTTTTCGCGTCTGAACGGTTCGACATGAATCAGGTGCAATGGGAGACGCCGAGCGCGGGGTCGATGAGCGACGCAAATCAGGCGCTCTCGTACATCGTCTTCTTCCGGGATCGGGCGCGCTTGCTCGCCGAGTTTCCCGAGCTCGAGATCGTCCACACAGATCAGATTCGAAACTACCTGCGGTATCTGCTTTCGGGCGGCTTGAATTTTCGCGCTCTTGTGCCCGCAGCGGCGGAGCCCTTGCTCAAAGCTCTGGAGCGAATCGCTTCCCCGCTGCGAAGCGTCTTCGCATTGCATCAAGTAATCGTCCTCAGAAAGCGCTAAGCGAGAGCCCAACATGAATGGGATTCATCTGCTCGTCACCGGCTCTCATGGCTTGATCGGCGAGGGACTTTGCCAGCGGCTCGAGGCTGAAGGGATTTCCTTCACACGGGTCGAACGAGCTGCATCGCCCGTTAGCCGGCCCGGTTCAATCTCCGTCAGTTGGCCCGGCGAGCTCGCTACGATCGATTACAAGCCATATACGGCCGTCGTTCATCTCGCATATCGAAGGAACGACGGGTCGAGATCTGCCCAGGAGGAGATTGAGGATCACCTTACTCCCGTTCGGAACCTGCTGAGCGGCATCTCAGCGTCGAATCCGGATTGCAAACTCATTGTTCTGTCGAGCCAGTCGGCCGGAGAGCGGGCCCAATCCGCATATGGCCTCGCTAAATGGAAGATGGAGCAGGCCGTGCGCGCCAGCACGGTAAAGTCAGTCATCATCACGCCCGGTTTGGTGGTCGGGGAAGGCGGGCTTTCGGGTTCGCTACGCCGGATATTGCAGCGACTTCCGTGTATCGGAATTCCGGACGGGGAACGGCTGCTGGTTCAACCGGTGATGCTCGATGATCTGATTGAGCTGATCGTCAAATTGAGCTGCGGCAGCTTTGAGACGAAAGCCGTCGATATCGCGCTTCCTGGGCGGAGCTTTCCTGATTTCGTTCGATCCCTCGCGGCACTCGATGGCAATCGAACTTTCGTGTTCTCCGTCCCCCTTCCATTGTTCCGCTTCGCGCTTCGAGTAGCAGAGCGCCTGATTCCGAAATTTCCTGTGAGCGAGCGAAATCTTCTTGGACTTCTCGGCGGGCGCTCGATCGATCCGGCACAATCCGAGGCGATCTTCGGCCGAAAACTACGCGAGATGCCAATCGAACTGAGTCGGCATTTCGACGATCCGCTCCAAAGAGAGTGTTCCTATCTCTATCGATCATTGTTCGGAGCGTCCGCCTCGGACGCCTTGCTGAAAGAGTATCAACGCGCGCATCTCGTGCGCCCTCATCTCGCAAAAGCTGGGAAGGTAAATCTTCCGAGAATCATTGAGCGGGAGCTGGATGTAGAAGCGATTGAGTTTGCACTACGCCGGCGCCGATCACCTGATCTGACTCTCTTGTCGGAGAAGTTCGAGCTTTTGAGCTACCTCGCTGAGTTCGAGCCGAAAGCAGCAGATCTTTTTGTTCGCGGGCGTCCGGCCTGGTTGAGGGGCTTTCTCTCTCTTGCCTGGGTAACGGTGCGCTCGGTTTATAAGCTGCTGCTTGGAACAGCGCTGATTCGACGGCACTCTTTGGTCGAAGCACGATGAGCGGTCGTTCAGAAAATCTCGAGCGGTGGGAAGTCATCATCGTCGGCGCAGGCGCCGCGGGCGCGGCCTCGGCGCTTGCATTGCGGGGCTGCGGCATTCTGATGCTTGATGTCGGTCTTGAGCCGCCGGCACGAACCCTTCCGGCAGTTCCGATGGCCGAGCTGGCCCGGAATGAGGATCTTAGAAAAGCGCTCGTAGGTGAGAGTTTCGACTCGTTCCTCGCGCCTGATGAGAGAGACCTGACGGTGAAGCTCAAAGCACCCGCGATGCGATTTGTTTCGAATCGTCCGTCTGAGCTGCCGAAAGACGAGTACGATGGATTTTACTCGATCCAAAGCTTTTCGAAGGGCGGTCTAGCCAATGCGTGGGGCGCAGGGGTAATGCGCTTCACCGAATCTGAGCTCCGGCACTTCCCGCTCTCTGTTAGCGAAGTCGATCCTTGGTTTGATTTCCTAACGGAGCACATCGGAATCTCCGGCTCTTCAGCCGACGACCTTACCGGGTATTTCGGTTCCGCGGCGGGACTGCTTCCACCGTTGCCCCTCTGCGCGCTCGGTGACCGGTTTGTCGCGCGCTATAACCGCCGGCGCGCCTTTCTCAATGACCGCGGTCTTACGGTCGGACGGCCCCGTCTCGCCGTTCTCTCAAAGGCATTCCGCGGCCGCGAGAGGTACCGTACCTATGGACAGGAGTTCTTTTCAGCGCCGCATGAAGGGATCTACTCGCCGGCCTTTACGATCGATGAGCTTCGCAGAGAAGGATCGCTTCAATATCGGCCCGGCGTGCTGGTGGAGAAGTTCTCCCAAGATGCGGATGGCGTGACCGTATACGGGCGCGATCTCGCTACCGGTCAGTCTCTCACCTTCGCCGCCCAAGAGTTAGTGCTTGCCGCAGGTGCTCTCAACTCCAGCCGAATCGTGCTTACAAGCGCGGGAGATTTCGAATCAAAGCTGCCGCTGCTCGATAATCCAGTTTCGTTCCTCCCATTCATCGACATACAGCGAATCGGGATTCCCTTGGCTGTCGACGCATTTGTTGGTGCCGAACTATCTGTGCTCCTTT
>CAYOAK010000065.1:0-16082 GCA_964401925.1 uncultured Bdellovibrionales bacterium
GTAAGAATCTCTTCCTGAGAGGGAAGGTCGAAGGTGTTCCAGTAGTTTGTGCCTCCTCCTTCCCGCGGGAGACCGGCCGTATGAGAGAGAAGGTGCTCAACCGTCGTTGAGCGTCGATCGGCTGACTTGACTTGAAAATCGGTCAATATTTCTGACACGGGAGTTCGCAGCTCCAGCTTTTTCTCCTCACAAAGGCGGAGAATGGCCACTGCCGTGAACATTTTTGTAAGCGAGGCGATCGGAAAAGGTGAGTGCTCCGTCATCGGAGTCTTCTTCTCGAGATCGCTGAATCTCGAACAGACGCTCCATTCCTCATCCGGCCGGCTCACCTGCAAGATGAAGCCCGGAATCTCAAGGCGTTCCTGAAGGAACGACAACCAATGGCGGGCGATCCCCTCTGCAGTAGTCATTCATTTACTGTATCTGCAGCCTACGAGAACTGACAAGGTCCCAGAACCCTCTCCCACTGGGTTACTCATGCATTGACCATTTGGTCGATAGAAAGCGGCCGAGAACAAAACCGGTTAAAAGCTGCGCAGCACACACTACAAAAGACTGAATCCGTTTTTCATCACCGCCAGAACTATGGCTTGGTGAAGTGCCTCTAATGGCGCGAGATCGATTCGGTTCTTCTCTGGGGTCTGTTGGATCATGGTAATCGCCTGTTCCGTTCCCGGACTCTCAACGAACCCGACTACCCTAAGAAGCAAGCAAGAGGCGCGGGCAATCCGCTCGAGCACTCCAACTGCTATTCCGCTTCTCGAGCTGAACGTCATTATCACATCGAATCGGGCTTCGATGCTTTCGGTGATAACTCCGTTCAATGCGAGCTGCTCTCTCTCCCTGATCGCTGCAATCTCAGGGTCAAGACGGCTCATGGCTCGCACGCATTTCGCCTGAAGACGTTGCACGCGGTCACGCTCATCACGCGCTGTCTTAAGCGCCGCAGACTGACCGTCAAACTTCTGGCGAGCATCGGCCGCTTCTTTCAATGCCGACGCAATCCGAAAGCGAAGGAGAAGGTAAACGATCAATGCTCCGATCGCTCCGCCGAGCAGACCTCCGAGGAAAACTCCTTGAATCGGTTCCATATCCTCACGTCGTTTCGCGAAGATAGGGACCGAAAGAACTGTGTTCCCGCCGCTATCTCCGGGAGCGGAGATGCACGGCGTTATTTACATCTCGATCTGAGAACTAAATGATCGGAATTCGGAGACTGCCTGAAAAGGGTGCATTTGTAATCTGCAGCCGAACGGATGTTCAGGAGCGTCGTTACTCTTTGTAGTTGTCCAACGCTTCGATCACCTAGGAGGCCCGGATTCTACCTAGGGCCTCGGCGCACACGCGCACCCGACGTAGGGGACTAACCCCCTACGCCGATGTTTTGATAAGCTGGCCCGCAGAAGATCTGAATACAAACGTCATCGGCATGACGGTGGTAACAGATTGCATCGGCGCCGGCGAAATTGAACGTCGCGTTGTATGGACCCGGAATCGCATCTCCAGTCAGCGTCGGATACTCCGCTTTGCACGTGATGCGGTGCTCTCCAACCCAATCGTGCAGGTAGCAGAAGCCGTCCGAAGCGCTCTTGTATTTGAACACTCCGAGCCAATCCTGTTCTCCAGGCTGGCCGTGCTTTGCACAGACTGCGTCCGGCACTCGAGCCGGATCAGCAGGCGCGTTCTTCGTTATCGCTCCGAGTCTCTCGCTTGCGCCAATATTCGTGTACGGAGGTCCGCACATAATTTCGATACAAACATCATCGGAGTGACGATGGGCGCAGGTTGCCTGAGCACCGACGAAATTGAACGTCGCGTGGTAGGGCCCGGGGATAATGCCGCCCGGTAGAAGCGGGAGGCTCGGATTGCAAGCGATCGGGTGCTCTCCCGCCCAATCGTGCAGGAAGCAGCTCCCTTCCGGAGTCCGATAGGAGAGCTTCGATACCCAATCCTGCATCCCCGGGACGCCGTGCTGCGCGCAGACGCTGTCCGGCACGATCTTATTATCGGGAGCGACAGCAGGACCGCCGCTTCCCCCACTGCTTCCTCCGTCTACGGGTCCGGGCTTCGTGCCGGCGCCTATATTTGTGTAAGGCGGCCCACAGAAGATTTCGATACACACATCATCGGCGTGACGGTGAAAGCACTTCGCGTCCGCGCCCGCGAAGTTAAAGGTCGCGTTATACGGTCCGGGAATCGACGTGCCCGTGAGTGTCGGGTACCCCAATGAGCAGGCGATCGGATGCTCGCCCAGCCAATCATGCCGATAGCACTTGCCATCGAAGGCGCTCACGTAGCTGAACGCACCGAGCCAATCTTGCTCGCCCGGCTGATTGTGTGAGTTGCAGATGTGCGAGGGTACTCGGGACAGATCCGCAGGTGCGGACATCGTCACTGGACCGAGTGATTCGGATGCGCCGATACTCTGATACGCGGGACCGCACTGTATCTCGATGCACACATCGTCTGCGTGCCGGTGGTAGCAAACCGCATTCGCATCCGCGAATTTGAAGGTCGGATCATAAGGTGACGGAATGAATCCATTCGGCAATACGGGATAGGATTTGCCCGCCGGACATGCCACTTCATGCTCTCCGTTGAAGTCATGAAGGTAGCATTTTCCATTTACGGGGTTCGTATAGTTGAGCTTCATCACCCAGTCTTGCTGTCCCGGAACATTGTGCGAGGCGCATACTGAGTTCGGCACGCCCCCACCGTACTGAAACGGCGGACTCGCCGATTCAGCCACACAGGAAACCTCTTTCGATTTTCCGGCAGCGTCAGTCGAATAACATTTTGCTGCAGCCGCTTTTGTGTCGAACGAACTGCCGACCGCTGGTGCGGTAACAACTTCCGGAACATCCGGAAGATTGACATTTTTCTTGCAGGTGATCTTCGTGATGCTTCCGCTGGCGGCGAGATGATAGCAAAGTCCATCTTTCTCGAAGTCCATCGAACCAATCCATACTTGCTCCTTGTGCTCGGCACCCAAGGCACTGCCCGCAGGCTTCGTCGGGTCAAGCGCCGCGACAACTGGAGCGACCGCAGCAGGCGTGGCCTTCACCGGCGGCTTCTTGTACTTGCTAGGGATCGGCACTCGCTTCGAGGTGAAATAGGTCCTGAGAACGAGGCGTCCTTCGCTATCATCGAACTGCACGGTGTAGCGAGTGTACGGCGTGAGGGTTAACGTCTCGGTGCCGTTAAGCAATGCTCCGCTGTCATTAAGCACGACGTTGAGCGGCTTCAGAGTTTCAAACACAGTGACCGCCAGCACCGGGTCGGCGCCGCCATCCGCTGCCTCTGCGGCTTCGGCAGCTGATCGTCTGACCGTCCCTTTCCAAGAGAGCGTGTACGGAAAGGCAGTTCCATCGTACGTGCCGGCCGACGCGAGAAATCTCGTCACTCGGACGTTGCTTCTTTTTGGAATTGCGTGGGAGTCGGGAACGAAGGGGACTGTGAGGAGGGTGAAAAGAGCGAGAGTGGCCCCGAAGAGCCGATACATCTGCGTCATCATTCTAGTCCTTCAGCTATTTGACCGTAGCTCAGCAGCCTTTCTCAGCTGCTAGATCAATTATGGCGGCATTCAACAGAGAAGGTGCTTGAGAAATGGCACCGGTGTGAATTGCGCCGCCGCGCGGCTCACGGAAGTTGGTCCACCTTCGTGAATTCAGGAGAGATTATTTATTTTCTCGCCAGCGCCGCGATTGCGCGCGGAGTCCACCGCAAACATTCACCATTGCTAGACGATTCGCTTGCCGGTGTTTCGATTCTGATCGGATCAAGCAGAATCAGCATCGGCCCGGGGGATCGAGATCGCCCGTTCGAGCTTCATTAAGAACTGTTGATAAAGCCGAAGTGACAGCAAGGAACGACAAACAGTGAGAAAACATCGCATCGACGGGAATGCTTCGGTAACCGCCATCCAAGCCTGGCTTGAGCATCTGGATGGCGGTTTTCCTGGCTGGAGCTGGGCTCATTGTGCGCACCAGCGTACCAGCTCCTGACGAAGCTCGGCGTCCTCGGGTTGGTCGAGCAGTGCTATTGCGGCTTTCATTTCGAGGAGGAACACGCCTTCGCTCAGCTCGATTCCCCACGGCCAGATCCTCGGATAGAGGCTGGGGGCTTGAGCCGCCGGGTCTGCGCCAGCTGCGAGCGGCTCGAGGCGAGAGATCGGAATATATCCCGTCATAGGAATCTCCTTTTTTCTTCTGAGTGGGTGTGCCGCCGTTCGCCCAAGGGCAATGGCGCGCGGCGGCACTGGGTTGCGCACATCTAGTTGATGATGTGCGAGTGAACGCCGAGAACGATCAAGCCGAAGTCCGGATCGAGGATCAGGACGGGCCGTTTCGGCGCTTTCTTCTCGCGGAGTCGACGAGACACCATCCCGGGATCCATGATTGGAATCGGAATGGCTACGTCAGCGCGGGAGACGAGTTGCTGCGCCGGGGAATGAAGCTGCAATTGTAACCTCATATTCGCACCTCCTTTCCTAAAGTGTCGAACTCAATTCGGGTTGCCCTTATCCTCAAGGCGACGCTTCATCGCATTGAGGAAAAGGGAACTCCGGGAGTCGGTTCTGCAACAGGAGGGAGGGACTCGAACCTTAGGCTTCCTTGCTGTCCTTCGCCGGAGGATCTCTCGAGCGAAGGGCAGGCGATTAACTACTTCAGCTTAGGGAACTCGTCCCGATGAAGAGTGCAGGTTCAGTTCAGCCATCCTAAATCACCTTCGTTCCGCGAACCCCCATCAATCTCCAGGATGAACGCACGTTCTGCGCATCTGGGCAGGGCGAACTTTAGGGAGCGGTCCCCCTCCGGAAATGGTTCACCCACCGGCGGGAGCAAGAAGAATTGTCCGATCTCGAAACTTTCAATATGAGGGGAGACCCTCTTGGGGACCCCGCGCAATATTGGTGAGGACTTTGAACATCGCACGGCTCTTGATCACCTTGTTCATGACGACCGTTCTGCCGGCGTTGACCGCCGCCGCCGGCTCCGCCCAGGCAGAGGAAGCCTCGGGAACCACGCCGAAGCTGTTCGCCTCAATCCTCCGAGATCCAAGCAATCTGCAGTTTTACGACACGCCCATTACTCACGAGAACCTTTGGATGCTGCGGCTGCATGGTGTGCGGAACGCTCCCTTAGATCCGCGTGTTTGGGGTGCAAGACGGGAACATCGAACAGACAGCCATCGAATGGTTCCGATTAAGCCGTTCTACCTTCGGAGCTCCGAGCGCCCGGATTACCGGCTCGACCGGATTGTGATGGAATTCCAGTTTCGGCCGGCAACCCCGGCGGAGATCTTGGCGAGTCCCCATGAGAAAGACGCTGTCGTCGATGTCGGATTTGCAGGCGAGATCATTCCTCAACCGGGCGGCAAGGAGCCGCTTCGCGAGCGCGGCTATGTCCTGCGGCTCTCCGGATATCCCTACCTGAAATCCGGTCTCTACTATCGATCGAGATTTCGCCATCGGCTGCTGAACGAATTGAAAGTGCTGGAATTGAAATCGCGTGCCCGTCACACTCTCGAGTGCTTCTTTACTGATGACGGCGCGGCCTTCCGGCTTGATGGAAAACAGTTCGCTGAACTCAAGGGAGAGCTGGTCAACCGTGGATTGATCTCCCTGGTCAGCAGCTGGCATCCGGTCGACATTCTTCGCCTGCAGATCGATGGGCACAGCGCGGAGAATCCTGCACAACGGTATTCGGAATCCGGAGTGATTGCGATTCCGAAGAAACTTCCGAAGCAGCGCCCCGGTGAAACTGTGCCCGGAGGCAACGAAATCCTCGACAAAGCGCTGCTCCGCACGCAACAGGAGTTCGAAAGTTCCAAATGAACTCCGAGAGCACTCCCCAAATACGAAGCAAAACGCAGCATGCGATCAGTCTTTTGATCGGCGCGCTCGTTCTCATTCTCGCTCTCGCTATAGAGTTACCGACTCAGCCGGGGAAACCCTCCACGATCATGCGAGCCGCTCTTATCGGAGCCGCGCTTCTTGCTTTCCTGCTCTCCCCTCTCATCCGGAAAGTTACCTCGGACGAATTCCGGAACCGGACGATCCGCGTGCTCCTGAAGGCTGGATTACTGCTTCCCGCGGCTGCGGTGCTTGGTGCGCTAATTCTCGGCTCTTCGCTGCCATTTTGGCTGACCGTTCTACTCCTCGTATTGACTGTCCTGACCTTCTCTTTCTGCCGAGCGTATGCGCGCTATTTTGCGGAGGGAGGAATCCTCTGCCTCTTTCTCTCAATCGGGCTGATCGTCTCGACCGAGCTCATGCTCAAGACGGTTCCAACTCGCTATCTGAAGACCGACGCGTCAACGACACCGCCGTTACTGGACTGGATTGATCGCGGTGAGCAGGTTTTCATCAAGAACGGGTTTCGCGGCCGTCGACCATGCATCGATTGCACTGATCGACCGCTCAGGATCTTCACCATGGGCGGATCCAGCACATACGGCATCCCGATGTACTACACGATGACGACCTACGCCGCGGTATTGGAGCGGCTCCTTCACGAACGCCGCCCGGGTGAACGATTTGAAGTTTTGAATGCCGGCATTCCGGGATTCGGTGTCATTCAGATTCTCGACGCGATCAACCGGACAGTCCTTCCCTATAAACCGGATATCATCACCGTGAACGCTTGGTTCAATGACAAGTCCAAAGGATTTGGCTGGTACGGCGGAACGGGTCAATCAGATCTCGACGGGTATATGCGAATGCGGTTTCTGCGCTGGCTGCAGGATTGGCCGCCGTACCGGGCAATTCACAATACTCGTAATTATGCCTGGGTCCGGCTGATCCTCATCGACGCAAAACATGGCGTGATGCCGTACATGAAATTTGGAAAGCTCTTCGGCATGAAGAAAGCTTCGCGGCTCACCCTGCGTTCCACTCCGGAAGAGTATCGCGAAGGATTGAAACGGATTGTCGCACTCGGCCGAAAGCATGATTTCTTGCCGGTGTTCTTACTTGAGCCGCAGAATCGTCCGAGGCCTTTCGCAGAATCTATCGAGAAGAATCCATATCAACGGGCCATGGTCGAAGTCGCGCGCGAGGAAGGTGTGCCGCTCGTCGATACCCTCTCTCCGCTCCATGCGCGTCAGGATGATTGGTTATTCTACGACATCATTCACCCCAACGAGAAGACGCATCGTCTGATCGCGGATGCAATCTATGACGACCTTTTTGCCGCAGGAGGACAGACGGACTGGGGGCAAAGGTTCTTTCGTTCAAGGGGCATTCAGACTGACGTACCGAAAGTAATGCGCGCTCCTGAGTTTCAGTTCGATCGCGATGAGCTCGCCGGCACCGAGCTTTGTGCCGAGCTGCGTGCACCTTTCGCCGACAAATCTGTAGTGAGTGCATCCATTTCGCTCGATGGCGTAAATGTGTTCGGACCGTTTCCTGTCACAGCCACTCCGTCGAGGGTGAAGTTTATGATTCCGCCGGGGAAGTATCCGCCGATCGTGGATCTTTCGGTTCGAGCTCGTCACGAGACTCCATTCACGGAGAACGCCGGGGCGAAGCTTTCGGCGCGCATTCCATTTCATTTGGAGCTCGCCAGCGGATGGACCGGAAAGAGGTCCTCCTTTATCAAGGTGAAAGAGGTGCGGTCTGATACGAAGTCGGGCGGCTTCGACGTGGTGATTATTGGCGCAGAATCGGGAACCGTGAAGGCGATCGGCGGATTCACACCGGCAAAGTCACCTGAGGATAGCCGGAAGCTTCTTGAATTTCTTGAAAACAGCGCGGTGCATGCTGAAGGCGGGGTGGCCCCGTATGTCGCCATTGTTCTTGGCGGCGAAGGAAGCGAGCAGCTGGATCAGACAGAATTTAAACGAGCTCTCGTCGCTCTCGGGGGTCGTGATGTGATTCCGAAAAAGGACGAGGCCTTTCTTTTTCTGGGACAGAAAGGCGCGCCGAAAGAAAGCGCGCTGCAATTGATCGGCGGCCCGTTTCAAGAAGCGGAGATTGGTACCGGCCATTGGTCTGCGTCAGAACTGCTCGAAGTTCGCTCGTTCGGAAAGTGCCCTAGCGCTCCGGCACAGATTCAATAGGGGCACAGATCCTATAGGCCCCCAATCGAATCGAATTACTGAACGTTGAGAAAGACTCGCTTCGCGAACCTTGTCTGCCCTTTGTCCCCTTTCCGCCGAATATCGACCACCGCAAACGCGTTGATCGTCTGCGGATGCACGCTCTGGATCACTGCTTTTGGAACGGGCTTGACGTTGATCAGCACATCCTTCGAGGATCCGAATGGGACTGTTGTTACAACTCCACCGAGGCTAATGCCGCCGTTAATAGCTTCATTCTCCGTTGCAGGCGTTTTCAGCCAAGGATTGTCCGAGAACCGCGCAAAGTAGAAATAGAGCGTGCGCGCTTCGCCGGCTTTCTTCGGCTGCCCGAGGACGATCTTGGAAGCTTGCGCTTCGACTTGCGGGGACGCGGACTGAGTCGGCTGACCCTTCGGCGCGAAGTTACTGAGAGTGGAATAGCCAAGACTGTCCCCTGAGATCTCTCCGTTGATGATCGCATTCAACCCTTGACACGCTCCGGGCTGCTCGCTGAAGCAGACTTTCGGCTTCTTCGGAATCTTAAATACGGTCGTCGACGGAATCTTCCCGGTCTTGCTCTTATTGTCGATCGAGCTGCCGCGATACACCGCCGAGATCGGAATCACCGTTCCAGCAGGAATCTTGTGAGGAGCCTGTGCAAGCACAACGCCGCAGCTGGAAGTCGTCTGCGGTGGTTTGTTCGGCACCAGAATGCAGGTCTCTCCGAAGCGGAAGCTGCCTTTCTTCGAAGTAAAACCGACAACGCCTGCAGGAGGGGGCTGTGTTTTATTTTTTGGACCGACCGTAGCCGTGCAGATGAAATCATCCGTTGGGCTTGGGCCGCGGTTGCAGAGAACGGAGACGGCTGTCTGCCGCTTATTCGGATCACCGGGGCCGTCAGGGATAAAGTCGGCCTTTGTCGCCTCGAAATCCTGATCGGTCAGGTTGTTATCGGACCATTTCCCTGAGAGATGGTTTTTGTCACCGACGAGACCTGAGAGATTTCGGAAGTACGTTTCGCCTTCGTAGTCGGCGTACAGAGTTACTGTCGTTAGGGAGAGGGTGCCGGTGACGGTCCATCGCCGGTTGTTTACCGGTCCCCCTTTCCCGGTAATCACGTTCAAGTTGTTCTGCTTTAGAGTCCACGGCTCATCCTCCCCCGGGATGCCATCCGTATAAAAAGTGAAAAGCCAATCGCCACCGACATCCTCTTGTGCGGAGGCCGAGTGAACGAAAAAGAGCGCGCAGAAGATCGACGCAAAGATTTTAGAGAGAGAATGCATGGCCAGACTCCGGCGGGGTTAGGTGCGGAATGTGCGTGAGTTTAGCGGATTCACCGAGCTTCTCAACTGGAACAGATCAGGGCCGGGCGGGTGAAAAAGTCAGTCTCACCGATGCCTCGGCGCTTTCGACCTGAAACATCGCAAGAACGGGAAGTTGCGCCGCAAGCTCCGCGCCGTTTCCACGTACGGTGCCGGACAAAACGACCTCGTCCCCTTTCCGAGTCACCTTCACCGGAAAGATGACGTCGTAGGTCTTTCCTTTCCATTTCAGGATTCCCTTGACCTTGAGTTCCCCCTTGGGAGTCTTTGCGATTGGAAGACCAGTAAAGGTAGCGGGGTTTCCTTTCAACGAGCTGACGAGTTGATCAACGGGGAGGCCTGCAAGTTCCTGGCTTGAGATCCGGACACTCGAGAGATCGCACTCAAGTTCCAGATCAAACTGCTCCAGCGACGAACCGAATCGAAGCAGCTTCCCGGAATAGCGCTCGATCGTTCCTTCGATCGGAAAGAGTTGTGAGCTGATTGAGAACTGAACCCGAGAGCTGTTACGAGATAGTGAATAGCTCTGTTTCGATTCTGCAAGCGCGCAGATCGGAAGGGAAAGACAGATCACCAGCGAGAGAATGGGGAAACCAGTGTGGAGGTAAAATCTCATTTTTCCTTATTCTGCCAAAGCCCGAGCATCGCTCCGGTCGGGTCGACAATGATGCTCAACCAGCCCATCTCTTTGATCTCGGTGACGTCTTTCATGATCTTCGCACCCAGCGCCGCCGCGCGCTTCGTGCTGGCTGCAATGTCGTCGACGTCGACATAGGGAAGCCACGTCGAAGCCGCTCCCGGAATCAGCTGGGTCATCATTCCGCCGCCGGTTCCTTTGGCTACTCGAATCATCGTGTAATCCCGCACCCCGGCTTCGACCTCTTCGAGCTCCCAGTCAAAGAGCTGGCCGTAAAAGCTTTTGGCTTTTTTCAGATCGGTAGTGTTCAGCTCCACATGCACGAATGGATTGGCCATGGTCCTCGCTTTCTATTTTTCGCCGTGATCAGGCGAAAAAGATCTTACAACCGAAAATGAGCCGTGTATAAGAGATACCAATGTCACCGCGCACAAACATCGCCGGTTCTTTTGTCACGATCGCTGCTGTCGTCGTGATCGCTATTTCGATTGTGCGGGTCTGACCCGCACATAACCCCTCCTCCGCAATTCTATCCCCACATTTTTATCCGAGCAGAAGGCGGCTTGCGGATTCCGGTCTCTCATCGAGTCCGGAACCCGCGTCGAAGGGTTACTATTGTCATCGAGGTTTTTTCCAATGGAACGAGTTATCGAAACAGATGGTCCGGTAGCGGTCATTACGGTGGCCGTACAAACGCCCAGCTCCGCATCTGCTTCCTGCAGGGTCGTCGAGCTAAGCAGTCTGGGTCAGCGATGGGTGAATGCTAAGGTTGGCAACAAGCTACTTCTGGTCGAAGAGGTGCAGGCGGAATGTCCCGAACCAGGTGAGTTCGGCCCCAGGACGTTTAACGGGAAGCGGCGGAGCTATCACGAAGCGCTCAAGCTCTTGATCTCCCAGGGCCGCGATAAGGCCAGGGTCCTCGGATGCAGCGGCCTCGCCCTGCTTCTTCCCGCCGATGCAGCCCAACATGCGTTGCGGAAAGCATGCGGCAAGCAGGGCGGGCGGATTGTGACGGCCAGCTCGGCGGTGCATCAGTTCTTCGTCCCGGTGTAGTCCGGTTGATGCGAGCTTTTCGACCGCGATTTTCGAACTCTCGAAGGTATTGGGCCGGCGCGGCTGCATAGCCCCCGGCCCCCAGTTCTCTCAATTGACGCGGTGTTCCACATTCGGGACGCACAAAAGCCATCTTTTCCGTTGTTTTTTATGGGAAATAAAAACCGGGGAGGGGCGGTTGTATTTGTCTCTGAAAGATCCTAAATGCCCACGTCTGGATAGGGAATTCCTATCTCGTATTTATGGCTTCTGGAGGCAGTTACAATGAAGCAATCAATCTTTTCGGCAGTATTTAGTGCGACAATTCTGAATGCCACTGTCGTGTTCGCTGCGCCAATTACGATCAATGACAACTACATCGGAGGCTCACCGACAGGCGCTGCTTGGGTTGGTCAGGACGTCATCGGAAACGCGAACGACTTCGGCATCAGCAAAATGGTGGTCGACAAGATCGGCAATCAGCTGACAGTCGAGATCTTCTCCACCTACTTCGACAATGTCGGAAAGCTTGGAACCGAGCTCGGAGACCTTTTCATCAGCACGAATGGCTGGAGCCCGTTTGGAACTGCGCCGTACCTGAACGACACGGCGTCGAATGGAGAGACCTGGGAGTATGCCCTCCGCCTAAGCAATCATGGCGAGGCCCTCGCTGCAGTTGGAACCGGCGGAAGCATGCTCGGACAGAGCGGCGTCGCATCACTCTTCCAGATCACGAACAACGCGCAGATCATCCTCTCGAACGCTCCGAATGGCTACATCTACCGGGGCAATCAAGAGGTGCAGTTCAATCCAGGTCAGGCAGCAGCACTCGCTCAAGGGACCTGGTCGATCGTGAATCTCGGCGGTGCCGAGAACAAGCTCGTCTTCTCAATCACGTCGGCGCTCTTGAACGTTCAGGATCTCGGATTCCATTGGGCGTTCACCTGCGGAAACGACGTGATTGAAGGCAATGCGGCAGTTCCTGAACCGGCAACGCTTGCCTTACTCGGAAGCGCCCTCGGAGCAGGTCTCCTGCGCCGGCGAAAGGCCTAAGAGTCAGCCTGGACTCGCTTCAAAGGGCACCAACCGGTGCCCTTTTTCATTTCTCGGCTAAGTGACTGCAACTTCTGCACAAGGAGTTTGCTCGACGCCCGGCGGTTACGGGGTCCGTCCACCTGCGCATAATAGATGTAGAAGTTCGCGTTCGCGCGCTCGAATTTTGGAGGTGTCCGGTGAGTTACCATTTACTATCGATTGCAGCTCTCACGGGACTCGTTGGAGCCGGCGCCTACGCGATGAGCGGTGAAAAGACGACCGACCTCGGCCTCCCAACCTTTCAGCAACAGAGCCTGCCGTCGACCGGGAGCTACCTCTCTGAGCTGTCAAAGATTCAAGATTCGCTCGGCTTCGGAAAGCGCACGACGGCGATGCCGGGGAGTGGGACGATTGGCAGCATCGGAAAGAGCATGACCTCTGCATATGATTATGTCGTGAACACCATCGACGACACTCAGAGCTCTCTCGACGACGCTATCGCTTCCGTAACAGGAGCAAGTAAGCGAAGCTCCCCTTCACGCCGTCATCGGAAACCTTCCTCAAACAGACGCTAAGAGACGAGTCCTTCGCTTCGCTGGAGTGGCGCGCTCTTGTCCATCGAACGTCCGAGATACCAGCTCGCGCCGGCGACAGCGGCTGGGGGGAGCAAGAACGCCACAAATGGAATCGTGCCAATCAGGATGAGAGTCGCTCCAAAGAGTGTGGCAGCAAAGACGTGGCTGAGGAGAAAGCCGAGTCTTGAAAAAGGTCCGAGCCTGATCACTTCGAGCGGATAATCGAAGAACTGATAGGAGAGTAAGAGGCTTCCGAGGATGAACGCGAACGGCGTTAGAAAGGGTATCAAGCCGAGAATGAACGTGAGCAACAAGAGCGGAAGGAGCCAGAGCAGCTTAAATGACTCGGTGAACGCGGTTCTTCCGATTTCAGCAAGAGCACTCTCCGCCGGAAGCGTCACGCCGCTCTGATTCAAAACGTAGCGCGCAATGTTCGTGTGATAGACGGCTCCGCAGATCAGCACGATTACGACCGTGAGGATCACCGTCCCCATCAGAAGCACCAAGGAGATTCCGATCCACGCAAAGAAGCCGATGATAGTCTCGCCGACCGAGCTGCCGGACGGAGCGATCTGACCCATTAGATACGGGTGCGCTTTGACCGCTGCGACCACCGAGAAAATGTAGGCTACAAACCCGATCAACCATGGACGGATTGCCAGCCGGCGCAGGTTCCCATCTGTAAAGACGAGCTCAATGCCTTTGAACGGCGCGATTATCGGGTCAAGAAAGTTCATGCGCCGGGATTGTTACACTCGTTTTACCACCATGGCGAGATGACGAGTCACCGGCGCCGCTGGTAGAGAAGCGAGATGCTCCCAAGCGCCCTCTTCTATGCGGCGATCTGTGCCGGATTTTTCGTACTCTCCAGCCGGCGCTGGTTTGTCGATCGGAACATCCGCACTGCGGATGCTCGATCGGTGGCTTTGATTCGAATTGTCACCGCTACGATCATGTTTGCGTTCGTCATTTGGGAGAACTATCCCAGCATCGCGCGCATACCGCTCGCGTTGAGAACATCGACCGGCCTCGTAGGGCTCTGTCCAATCAAGTCTCCGCTCTGCCAGACGTTGTATGACCGATCGTTTTTGACCGGCGTTCACATGTTGACCTTGCTCGCTCTCGCCATGACGGCGCTCGGGTGGAAGAGCCGCGGGAGTGCCGCCGTTGCGGCGATCGGCTGCTTGTTACTGGGCGGAATCGCGCGTCAGTTCACGAACTATTACCACACCGGGATGATCCCGATGTATCTCCTCTTCGTCTTACCATTAACTCCTTGCGGAGATGCTTGGTCGATTGATGCTCGAAAGCGGAGCGGAAGAGGCTTTCGCTCCGCCGAGAATTACGGCTGGGCCCGATTTGCTCTGTGGTCCGTAATCGCGCTGCTCTATGTAAACGCCGGCCTCAGCAAATTTGCGACCGGCACCCTCGATTGGTTTCACCCGGACAATATCCGCCGTCACATCGTTACGGACTGCATCCAGCAGAAGGGTTGGAACTTTAACGGCGGGCTCCTTCTGGTCGAAGCGTCGGATCGATTCGTGACGATCTTTGCTGCTGCAGGAGTTGCTGTCGAGTTGGCGGCGGTCCTGCTCCTGTTTTCGCGGATCGCACGGTTTGTACTCCCGTGGGTGCTTCTCGTTTTTCACCTGACCATCTTCTATTTTCAGAATGTGCCGTTCTTCGAAATGATGGTGCTGCCTTTTGTCTTTCTCGAAGGAACGAAGCGGCCGACTGTGGCAGCGAACGAATCGGAGCGGACGGGCGGGGAAAATCTCCTTTCCTCCAAAGCACTCGCACTCGGTGTCTTGCTCACGATGCTGGCTCTATGGATTCATCGCGCGGAGTTTTATCCCGGAACCGGCTACCGAATGTACTCCAGTGTGAAAATCCCTGAGACATTGAACGCGGAGACATACCTCCCGGTCACCGTGGACGGCACGCCCTCGCGCTTTACATTCGAAGAGCTGGTCACGATCTTCCATCGCGGACAGCATCGTTCGTTTCTGCAGAAGCAGGCCTTCAATCCGAAGAACCGTCCGGAGGTAGCGCGCTTTCTCCGGGAATGCCGCGATGAATGGAACACGAGAGTGCCCGAATCCGAGCAGCTGAAAGGATTTGTGTTTGAGCGTCGTGCTTGGGATTTTCGCAAGAACCCGAAGGACTCAGCGTTCGGACCGGTCACAGAACGGGCGGAGTTTCTCTTCGACGAGAAATCGAGCCCGGATAAATAAGCCGGCCTCAAATAAAATCGGCGCTCCTACGTTCCGAGGACGGAAAGCAGCAGCGCCGATTAACGGCAATCCCCCGCCGCTCACGCGAGGGGAAAAGCCTCTATACGTTAAAATCCCGATCCATCACGGTCTTCCGTCCGTCTGCGCCCGCGCGCTCGATAGCGTTGTCACAGAGCTGGCGGATGATCGATGAGAGCACAGCCGGAACTGAACCAGCAGTATTCATCGAGCCTTTCTTTTGGATGTAGCTCTTCAGCTTCGAAACCACGATGAGCACTTCCTCACCTGCTTCCTCGGAGGGATCGCGCACGATACGTCGGACCGGCGGAAGTTCTCCGCCCTTCTCTGGTGAGTGAGCTTCCTCGAATGATGCTTCTTTATGATTCATAACCGGTACGTGTGCCTCCCAACATTGCGGTGAACAAAAAACGGACTCTCGCCCTGCCTTGTTGCAGGTGCTGACGCTGCACAGATAATACTCCTCGTCGAAGCCGATCTCGTCTTTGCAAACAGAGCATCTGCGCCAGGTCTCGCTCATATCTAGAAACTTTTCCTACTGTCCGTCAATTCAGGGGCCCCAACATACACATCTCTGCCCCGGGAAGCAGTACGAAGTTGAGCCGCAGATTTAGGCGGTTTCGCGGGCTTACGCGCTTTTCGGCCGATCTTCGGAGGCGATTCAACAGAAAAAAGAAGGCCCTCAGCGATTTGTTGCGGAGGCGGGCGAGGTCTCCCTCATCCCGCCGCCCCGGCAACGACCTCCGCAAAAAAATGTTTCGTGCGCTCGATGGCATCGAGCAGCGAGGTGCTGGTCGCAACTGCCTCGTCCCACCACGCGTGCACCGCGTCCGGCGGACAGTCGATTGCGAACCGCTCGCGTTGACGTCCGGCTTCGAACGTCTCAAGACCGGACAGCGTGTCTCCGAGCGGCGAGACGAGGTAAAACAGAACCCAGCGCATCGCCATTGTGCGCCCGGCCGCTGTTTCGAATGCGGGCATGCCGGCTTCCTCGAACTCCGCTTCGACCGACATCCGGTCATCGAATCCTTCGGCGTAGATCTCGGTGAAACTGATTCCACGTCGGCGAAGCGCATTCTTTAGGATCTTCGCATGGCAGTAGCCTCGAGGAATCAGAATCGCGCCGAACTCCTCGGGCGGGAGCATCTGCTGAGCTATCCCGGCGACC
>CAYOAK010000066.1:0-2603 GCA_964401925.1 uncultured Bdellovibrionales bacterium
GAAGCGCGACCACATCGACGACTCGCGTTGGAGCGAGGAGCGCTCCCAGACCCGCGGCGACGAACAGGGTGAGCACCTTCGCACGCGGACGAGCCAGGGCGGAGAATCCGCCGAACGCGATCAGCAGCGTCAGCGGTATGGCGATGCCGAGTGCCAGTCCCACCGTGCCCCAATTCGGAGCATGCAGGATGAACATCTCCGGTATACCCAGTGGGATTCCTGCGACAAGAAAGTAGACGAGCCCGCCCAACTGAAGAAAGAGCGGCGGCAAGAATGCAAGTGACACTCCAAGAAATGTCCGCGCCCCCTTGTCCTCTTTGTAACGAAGCCCGCAGAGAAACCCGCACGCTGCGAGCAATGCCGTGAAGGCGAGGAAGGAATAGAATCGCTCGATTGAGTCCTGCTCAAATGCGCGCCGGACGGCGAAGCTGAGCGCTGAGAGTCCCAATGTGGTCGCTCCGATGTAGCGAAGCACCTTCGGAAGGATTGTCGGGCTGATACTGCTTGAGTCCCTCGCTGGCAGGATCGCCTCGATCTCGGGCTCTTCGATTTGGATTGCTCTGTTCATAAAATGTACCTCCTAATTTGTTGGCTCTTCTAGTTCGAAAGAATCTCGCTCAGCTCGGCCCGCAGAATCTCCGTCTCCTCTTCACTTTCGAAGCGGTCCGCGAGGTCGTCTTTGGGGGCGATATGGACGTCGTATTCGCCGAGCTTGATCTCCCAGCGCTCGAAGATGTCATCGATCTCGGAGACCATTCCGTATTCGCTAAGCTGGCCGGCGCGAACAGCTTCAGCCCGATGTTGCTTCGCGCTGAAGGCGTTCCGCTTGCGCTTTAGTTCATCGAGCTTGCTTTCAAGCTCGCGCAGCTCCTTTCCGAGCTGCTCAACAAAAGCGCGATGCTGAACGAGTTGCTCAAGCAGATATTTCTTCTCCCGCTCAGCATCCCGTCTGCGCTTAACGCACTCGAGGGCTGCTTTTTCATCCTGAGCAGCGATGCGCTTGGCACGTTCGGTCCAGAGCCGAATCTGCTCATCGAGGGTGCGAATCCGATCCTCCATCTTGCGGCCGTCCGTCTGAACCCGGCCCAGCTGAATCCGGGCTTTGACGCCGGATTCCTGAATCTCCCGGATCGCGGCATGGACGAGCGCGTCATGGTTCTCGATCTGGTTCATGACCCAGTCGAAGCTGGACGCCACTCTTGTCGTTACTCTTGTGAACACGTTCATAGTTGTCTCCGTAAAGTGAGTTTATGCCTTTCAGGTAAGCTGAGTATGCGGCATCGAGCGGAAGAAAACCGAGCAGGATTCGGTTACACTGTAATGGAAGCGGTTATAAGCGCTTTGTAGAGCATTGCTGGCCGATAATTTTGTTGTTACACTGTTACAAATGCGGCGGCACAGCGTTGAGGAGAAGTATGCTATCTTCTATCGAGCGGCAGCTCTTTCGGTTCAGGCGAACACCCCGGGAAGAGGCTTCCGTCAACGCGACTTTCTCTTTTTTCTCGATCTCCTGCTCAACTGGGGTTTACCGGCGAACAGCCCCGGGCTGCGGCTGCACAACGGCCAAAGCCGGCGCTTCCTCCAGCAACTCGCGGAGGATGGCTTTGCAAGATGTGAGCGAGGAAGACAGCCGAGCTACCGCCTGACAAGGCTCGGCCTGCTTGAGCTAGTGAGCCAGATGGTGGCGGACGCGGGAAAGCTCGATCCCCACGAGTTTTATTTCCTCTTTTACTTTGTCTCCACGTACCGTTCGCAGATCGAGCAGCTTATCGCGGCGGAAGGCCGGCAGTTCCCGAGCGCGCTGCGCCTTGAGATTCTCGGCCTACTCGATGCGGAGGAACTGCTCCGGGTCGAGCTGCGGAGAACGGATCAAGCGCTCGAAAAGCTCGATCTCCGAGTGCGCGAGACCCAAGCGGGAGCCCGCCTTTACGAGGAGCAGCGGCGCCTCGGACGCAGTGTGAATGAGGCGGCCGAGCAGCTGGAGCGGCGCTATCCCTATCAGCTGAACAGCCAAAAGCCGCTCTCGAAGCTCATCAGCGAGATCCCGGAGGAGATCGCGGAAGCCGAACTGACAACGAGCGCCCGGCGGCGTGTTGAGCTGATGTTTCAACCCGCGAAACAGCTGCTCCTGCGACATCGAGAGAATCTGCGGCAGATGCTCCGCTGAGACGAGCAATCTCCGGGCAGGTCCGGGAACCGCCCTAGAACAGACAATCCGGGAAAGTCTCTAGGAGAATCTCTCAACTTTGAGCGCACTTCAGGCGATACTCGAAACAGCTAAATAATGGGCGATGCGCACGCTCAAGATCTTTAACGGCTATGGTTGAGAAAGCGGTCGAAAACAAAGAAGAAAAGGGGTTCACCCTGATCGAGCTCCTCGTGGTAGTCGCGATACTCGGGATTCTCGCTGCAATCGCGCTCCCTCAGTTTGCGGCATACCGGCAACGAGCGTTCGACTCCCATTCCGAGGCCGATCTCCGGAATACCATCACCGCCCAGGGTGCATACTTCGTAGACAACGAGATGTTCACCCCGACAACCGCTGATCTCATCGCCACGGGCCTTAGGGTGAGCCAGGGAGTAACTCTCGGACTTGCGGTCAA
>CAYOAK010000066.1:2613-16040 GCA_964401925.1 uncultured Bdellovibrionales bacterium
ACCGACGGCTGACGCCTGGACGGGATCCGCAGTGCACCCCCAAGGCCGATACAAGTTCTGCTACGACAGTGCCCAGCCGAGTAATGGGATCGTCCCCGTCGACCCCTCTGCGGCTTGCCCATAGGGGAATCTCCTAGAGAGGTTCGGGAATCCACCGACAAAATGTGGCACCCCGGGGGCAATTGACATTTTTTGTCAGCCGCCAGCCGGCACGCCCTCAGAAAGAGTCGGCCCATTTCGCCAATAACCCCCTGAGTGAGTTCAATTATTCTACCGAGGCCAAATATCTCCGGTCCTTGGCATTACCATTGCTCATCCAAATGGTCGGAGATTGCCGGTCGCCAAAATTAGTGACGCCTTCGTTCACTGCTTTTGGGGACCGGCTCCGGAGTTTGCGAAACAAATCCTTCAAGTCTTTCGTTAGAAAGTGCCGATTCACGGCTCACTTGAAGGCGAATGGATCGCACTTTTTTTTGAGACCCAACTTAGACGTAGGAAAAACAAATGAAGAAAAATGAAAAAGGTTTTACGCTCATCGAACTCTTGGTGGTCGTAGCCATTATTGGTATTCTCGCAGCGATCGCGATTCCTCAGTTTGCCGCTTATAGACAGCGTGCATTCGATTCACGCGCTCAGTCGGATCTTCGCAATGCGATGACCGCACAAGAAGCGTATTTCGTCGACAATGAGGCATATACAGGAACGAATGCTGACCTGGCTGCAACCGGCCTCCGGCTCAGCCAAGGCGTTACGCTCGTTATGGCAATTCCTGCAGGCGGCGCTTCTTGGAGCGGAAACACGACACACGGTCAGGGTATCTCACGGTTCTGCTACAACAGCACACAAGCTGCTAATGGAATCGTGAAAGTAGCTACCGCAGCTGCTTGCCCGTAATCGAAATCACTCTCAAGTGAGAGTTGCGAAGGGGCCCGGTGACGGGCCCCTTTTTTTGTCTCAATGCGACAGCCTCTGAGGTCGAGCATTCCAGAGATTGTCGGCATCGAGGCACTCCCGTTGCTCATCAGATTATTGCGAGATAGCCGGCCGCCAAAAGTAGTGACGCCCTTCGAAGACTGCTTTTGGGGACCGGTTCACAGATCGCAGAACAGAGAAATTGCGACACAAAGCTGCCAACACTTTCGAGAGTCAAGTCTTTCAGAAGCGGAGCCGATTCACGGCTCACTTGAAGGCGAATGGATCGCACTTTTTTTTGAGACCCAACTTAGACGTAGGAAAAACAAATGAAGAAAAATGAAAAAGGTTTTACGCTCATCGAACTCTTGGTGGTCGTAGCCATTATTGGTATTCTCGCAGCGATCGCGATTCCTCAGTTTGCCGCTTATAGACAGCGTGCATTCGATTCACGCGCTCAGTCGGATCTTCGCAATGCGATGACCGCACAAGAAGCGTATTTCGTCGACAATGAGGCATATACAGGAACGAATGCTGACCTGGCTGCAACCGGCCTCCGGCTCAGCCAAGGCGTTACGCTCGTTATGGCAATTCCTGCAGGCGGCGCTTCTTGGAGCGGAAACACGACACACGGTCAGGGTATCTCACGGTTCTGCTACAACAGCACACAAGCTGCTAATGGAATCGTGAAAGTAGCTACCGCAGCTGCTTGCCCGTAATCGAAATCACTCTCAAGTGAGAGTTGCGAAGGGGCCCGGTGACGGGCCCCTTTTTTTTTCATTTTCGGGGGGACAAAATTGAGGGACTCTGCCCCTGGCGGTCCCGGTACACCGTCCGAGCAGATTGAATGAGCATCCCCCGCACCCTGAGCATGAACGTTCTCTTCCCTTTGACTTTGGCCGGGGTGCTTCTCGCCCTTCTGCCGGGGGTCGGCGCACAGCTTGCGGCACTTCGCCCGCCGGGCGCCGCAAAGCGAGCGCCGCTCTATCTCCCAACCGCGGACCGGGTGCGATTGACAACGCTCGGATTCGACGCGTTCGCCGCGGATCTGCTTTGGTTCGATACGGTCAACTACTTCGGAAAGGAATTCCATCAAAATGGCCGGTTTGAATGGTTCGCCCATCGCTGCCGGCTCGTCACGGAGCTTCATCCAAAATCGCTTGAGCGGTTCGAATTTTGTGCCACCCTCCTTTCTTGGATCGCAAAGGATCCACGCTCGAGCAATGAGATTCTGACGCGAGCACACCAACATTTTCCGGGGGACTGGCACGTTCTCTACCTGCGCTCTTTCAACTCTTGGTATTTTCTCAATGACGCAGCCGGTGCGGCGGAAGACCTGCGTATCGCTGCGACCATGGATGGGGCTCCCCCACTCATCGCGAGCCTCGCCTCGAGACTTCTGACGTCGGCTACAGATCCGAACGTTGTCGTGGATTTCCTCACTGACTCCGTCCGGAGGACGGCAGATCCGAATGCGCGAGCAGCTCTTGAGGAAAGGTTAAGGCAGGCACGCCTCACCCGTGACCTGTACTATCTCAACCGGGCCGTGGCGGAGTTTACCGCGCGGTTGGGGCGGCCTCCCTCAAGCTTCGATGAGCTAATCGCCACCGGTCTGCTCCGGCAACTCCCGGCGGAGCCGTTTGGCGGTGCATATCAGCTCTCCGGCGACCGGGTCGTCTCAAGCTCCGGCGCGCGCGGGCTCACGTTCGACGCCCACACACCGCACTCTGAAGAGTCAAAAAAACCAGTTGAGCTAACCCGGTGAGAAGCTCGACACTGGACAGCGCCGCTATGACCCCCCTGCTTTCAGTAAACGCTCTTACGAAGTCGTTCCGCTCGCACTGGACCTTTACCCCCCGTCCCGCACTTCGCGGAGTGTCTTTTGAAATTCAAGCGGGCGATATTTTCGGCTTCGTCGGACAGAACGGTGCCGGGAAGACCACGACGATAAAATCCATTCTGGGGCTGATCCATCCGGATTCAGGCGAGATCCTGTTTGACGGAAAGCGCGGAGAGGACTTCCGGAAGGAGACCGGCTACCTCCCCGAACTGCCGTACTTCTATGACCACCTGACCGTCGCGGAGACCTTAGAGTACCTCGGTGGACTCGCTCTTCAAGACCAAGCACGAGCCGAGGTGCGGAGGCGTTGCGAAGAGACGCTCGCTTTATTGCGGCTCTCAGATCGCCGGAAGAGCGCTGTGCGAACTCTCTCGAAAGGGCTGCAGCAAAGAGTCGGTCTCGCTCAAGCGATCATCAACCGTCCGCGCCTGCTTTTCTTAGACGAACCGTTCTCCGGCCTCGACCCGATCGGCCGTGCGGAGTTCCGCGCGATCATCGAGGAACTGAATCGGAACGGGACCACGGTGCTTATCTCTTCGCACATCCTCTCCGATGTTCAGGCGCTCTGTAACAGAGTGGCGATCTTGGTTCAGGGCGAAGTCCGAAAGGAGTTTTCCCTTGAAGACCGCGCCCAGCTGTTCGGCGAAAGCTACCAGCTGACCTTGGGCCTCCCGGGCGGCGCAGCGATACCTGAAAAGATCGCCGGCCTCGCCTCCGAGCGTTCCGAGAAGAGCTCCCGGCTCGGCCGCGAGCTGACGCTCCTCTTCCCGAACGAAGAGGCGGCAAAGTCCGCACTCGCGCTGGCACTCGTCGATCGGGAGCTCGTCATTCGGGAGTTTCGCGCCGAAGCGCAGTCCCTTGAGGAGATCTTCCTCTCTCTCGCCGGAGCTTCAGTATGAAGGCGATTTGGCTCATTGCCCTGAACACCTTTCGCGAAGTGGTGCGAAATAAGATTCTCTATTCCGTTCTCGCCTTTGCGTTGCTCCTGCTCATCATCTCGGCGCTCTTCGGCTCTGTGACATTGGGCGATCGCATCGCTGTCATCAAAGACTTTGGCCTCTTCGCCCTCTCCTTTTGCGGAGCGATCATCGTGATTCTCTCCGGCGTAAACCTGCTCGACCGTGAGCTCCGCCAGAAGACCATATACAATTTACTCTCCAAGCCGGTTCGGCGATGGGAGTTTGTGGTCGGAAAGTTTCTCGGGCTGTCGCTCGTCAGCACCGTTCTGACCTCCGCGATGGCCATCGTGTTCATCGGGTTCACTGCAGCGTTCGAAGGCCGGATTGATCCGTTATTGTTCCAGGGTGCTCTGCTCGTTCTGCTGGAGATGATCCTTCTGAGTGCGGTCGCGATTTTTTTCTCCAGCGTTGTGGTGACGACGGCGCTCGCCGGACTCTTTACCTTCGGTGCCTACCTCGCAGGTCATTCGATTGAGGCGCTGAACTATTTTCTGAATACGCAGGCGGAGTTCTCCTCGAGCTTTCTCCGGGGATTCGCGCTCTTGCTCAAAGCGATCCTGCCTGACCTCAATACCTTCAATATCACCGAGCAGGTTGTTTACGGCAGCGGCGTTTCCCTAGGATATGTCGGACTCTCTTTCGTCTATGCGCTCATCTACTCAGTAGTGTGCATTCTCCTGGCGTCGGTTATCTTCGCCCGAAGGGATTTTCAGTAGGCGGGACCAGTGACCCACGTCGTTCACATCATCCATAGCTTGACCGTCGGCGGTGCGGCACGAACGATGATCGCTACAGCGAAGTACTCCGCACGAATCGGATCGTTCAAGCACTCCCTGGTGATGCTCGATCTGGAGCACAGCGACCCGAAGGCGGCTGAGTTCGCACTCGCCGAAGGGATGCATCTGCCGCCGGCACGAACGCGCGAGGAGCTGCTCACCGTCCTTGCGGATGCAGATATCGTTCAGGTTAATTGGTGGCAGCATCCGGACATGGATGAGTTTCTGCGTTCGAACCTGCCTCCGATGCGGCTGCTCGGATGGTTTCATTGTGCAGGAGACTCGGCTCCACAAATGCTCACCGACGAACTAGTTGAGATCTGCGATCTTGTGCTTGGCGGCAGCAGTTACACATATTTTGCGCCCGCAATCTGGAGACTCGAAACAGAGGAGCGTCTCAAAAAAACCGGTTATGTCGTCGGCGGAGCGGACTTCGCGCGACTCGAAGGGCTGAAGCTGAAGAGCCATACCGGTTTCAACGTCGGCTACATCGGAACGGTGAATCCCGTAAAGATGTATCCTCGCTTCGTTGAGCTTCACGAAGGGCTCAACATTCCGGGGTTGAAAGTCGTTGTCTGCGGAGGCGATCATCAGCTGATTCTCGCGGATCGCGCGAAGGCGATGGGCCTCGGTGAAACCTTCGACTTTCGCGGCTATGTCTCCGACATCAATCCGGTCCTGGCCGAGCTGGATGTTTACGGCTACCCGCTCTGCGCCGACACCTACGCTGCGTCCGAGCTGAACCTCCAAGAGGCGATGTTTGCGGGAATTCCGGCAGTCGTATTTCCTCACGGTGGAATCAAGACCCTCGTTGTCAACGAGTTCAATGGGCTCGTTGTGCACAGCGAGCCGGAATATCGCCAGGCGCTGGAATTTCTTCACCGCAACCCGGTTGAACGGGTGCGGCTCGGAAAGAATGCCGCAAGCTTTGCACGTGAGATGTTCGGTGCAGAACGGCACGCACCGAAGATGGTTCAGATGTATGAGCGGCTGCTCTTGCAGCCGAAACGTGAGCGCACCTGGCCCGGTTATCGTGCACCCGGGGTGCCTGCAACTCCGGTGATCGGCGCGGAACGTTTCATCGAGGCACTTGGTGATGGCGGTCTGAATTTTCGACGATCGTACGAAGCTCAAGCGCTGGAGATATTGCTCGAAGCTGAGGGAGAGATCCTTCAGTCCTCGGAGCTGATGACATTCGCCGGCATTCTTCCCTATCTCGGAAAGTTTCCGAACGACGCGCATCTGAACCTCTGGGCGGGCTTAGGATACATCGCTTGCAATCGAGGTCACGACGGCGCGGCACATTTGCTGGCCGCAGAGAACCAGGGACTTCATCCTTATGGATGGCGCGTCTATCTCTATCTTTCGAGAATTGCGGCGTGGTACAAAGACACCGCGCTTGCTGAGCTCGCGGAGCGCCGGCTGCGAGAGCTCGCTCCCGAGTTTGCTGCGCGCCTTGCGTCGCTTCAATAGAAAAGCGGAGGTTGTCGATGCTACTGAGAACCTCCCGGGGGCTTGGCGATGGTGGATTTGCCGCCCGACTTGAAAACCTCGCGCCAGACTCCGTAGAGCACTAACGCGCCGCCGATCATCTCTTCGGGGGCCGGTCGCTGTTTGATCAACACCGCCGTCCACATGATCGCGAACGGAATCTCCGATGTGCAGATCAGAAGAGCGCGGCCCGGAGGGAGCACTGCCTTGGTTTTTGAGATGCACCAGTAAGCGCTGCCGACCAGCACACCTTCGAGAATGACAACCCGCCAGCTGTCGAAAGCAAACGCGTTCGAGGGAAGCGGGTGGAAGAGCGCCAGCACACTGAAGACCAGCGTGCTCAGCATAAATCCCGAGACGAGATCGGTCGGGGGCCGGTCTGCGGGACGGCGTTCGTGGTAAACCGACCAGAGTCCGAAGGCCATTCCGCCGGCAAGTGCGATCAACGCGGGGAACAGCTTTGCCGTGCCCGAAAGCCGGTAAAATATCGCCGCAAGCCCAGCTGCCGTGTAAGCCAGGGATCCCCAGAAGCTTTTCGACAGCTTCTGCTTAAGAAACATCGCTGCGTAAAGCACTCCCCAGGTCGAGCCGGAGTAAACCAACACGATCGCGACGTTCGGCGATCCGAGATCGGCGGAGATAACGAAGAGCGGCGACGTCAGCGAGCAGAAAATCGTCGCGAGCACCTCGTTCGTATCGAGATACTCCCATCGCACGAATTTGCGAATGAGGATCGCCGCCATGAGAAGCGCAAGCGTACTCCGCAGGAATAGATGGTACACGAGCCCCCAGTTCGTCATGGTCGCGAACGGGGCCGTCGCGGAGAAACACAGCACGGAGAGTCCTAAGAGGACACCCGCGCGCATAACCGGGTCCGGCAAATGCCTGGACGCCAGTTGTCCAACCTTAGTGGCGAGCATCGACACCTCCCCGGCGGTCCGAGCGCGGAGGAAGAGTCAACGAGAAGACCCGTTATTGTTCCGGTTGAATGATCTGTTGGGAAGCGAGCCCGCTACTTCGGAGCGAGCATCCCTTTAGCGATCTCACTCGCCATCCGGCCATCGAATTGGCCTTTGTAATCCTTGTTCAGGGCCCCCATCAGTTTCCCGATGTTATCGTTCCCTGCTGAAACGAGCGTCGAAATCAGCTCCTTCAACTTCTCTTCCGAGAGTTGATCGCCGAGATATTTTTGGAGGATCTTCACCTCCTGCTCATTCTGCTCGACAAGCTCTGACCGGCCGGCATCTTTCGCAAATTGAATCGCGTCCCGGCGCTTCTTCACTTCTTTCTGAATGATCGCAATTGCCCGCTCGTCCGTAAGCTCGGTCCGGGTGTCGATCTCTTCGCGCTTCAGCTCAGAGAGGAGCCCGCGGGTCGTGTTCAGGAGCAGCTGGTCACGAGCTTTCATCGCGACCTTTACGTCCTCTTCAACTTTCTTCTTCAACATGATCCCGCTTCCCAGTTCGCACAGTTATAAATAATATTCCGATTCCGATTACAAAAAAAGTTCCGACCCCGATATAGGCCATTGCAGCCGGGATTTGGCCCTCCGGCTTCCCCGCAACATCCGCAAATTCCTTGATAAGCCGGCTCCGGATCTCGCCCACTGAGCGGCCGGCAGCGATCTCCGCCCGGAGGCTATCTCTCAGCTCTCGCGCCTTTACGCTCGGACAGGCCGAAAGAGTCCGGCCCGGACAATAGGGGCTCATCACTGAGTCGAAGAGCTCGGCCGACTGACGGTCGAGCGCTTTCTCGTCAGCTCGCACGGAAGCCACAGCGGTGAGGAGGATGAATAGGGCAATGAGCGTGCGAACCATCGGCCCTTCTCATAATACAACTTTGCCGCGGGGAGTAGCCGCTGTGGTGGCGCTCGCCCTTTCCAAAATGGAACGACCGGAGTAGTTCGGCTGCCTATGTTTACACCGCCATATCTGCAGGGTGTTCACTGCATCATCATTACGCCATTCACAACGGATGGTGAGGTCGATTTAGTAAGTCTGGAGCGGCTCGTAGAGGGTATGGTTGCGCGCGGAGTACACGGTGTGACCGCCCTTGGCATTGCAGCGGAAGCCCATAAATTATCGGCGGACGAGCGAGTCCGGGTTGGGAAGCGGGTGCTCGATGTTGTCGATGGCCGCTGCGGTGTGATTGTCGGAGTCTCGGCCAGTTCCGCAACCGAGGTGATCGAATCCAGCCAGTGGGCCCTAGGGAACGGTGCCACCGGTGTGATGGTCGCTCCGCCGCATGGCCTTCAGTATGGGCAGGCACTCATCGAACACTACACCCGCATCGGCGCGGCCATCGATCTGCCGATTGTTCTGCAAGATTACGCCGAGATCACCGGAGTTGAACTAAGTCCCGAGCAGATGGCCGCGCTTGTTGCTGCAGCACCCGCGATTCGCGCAATCAAGTTGGAGACGGTTCCGACGGCCGCCCGGATGGCGGCGACACGGAAGTTGATCGACGAGTCCGTATCGATCGTTGGCGGAATTGGCGGCGTGTATTTTTTCGATGAGCTGAAGAACGGCGCCGACGGAACGATGACCGGCTTTGCCTATCCCGAAATACTCCTGAAGATCTGGGATGAGTTTGAACGGGGCAACTCGGCCATCGCCGCGGAAGTTTACAACCAATACCGGCCCCTCCTCGAGTTCGAAGGTCAACCGAAGATCGGCCTGGCAATCCGCAAGGAGATTCTGCGGCGCCGAGGTCTGATTTCCGACGCGACCGTCCGGGCTCAGCCGCCCCTTTCCGAGGATATTTTGGAGCGCCTCACCGCGGTGATCGAGCATACCGGCGCAAAATCAAGCTTCGATCGACCGAATTAGACCTTGGGGAGGAAAACCAGTAAGACTTCCCGTCCCACAAAGACACGCGGGACCAGAAAATATGCGGGAGTAGTTCAGCTGGTAGAATGCGAGCTTCCCAAGCTTGAGGTCGCGGGTTCGAACCCCGTCTCCCGCTTAGACTTGTTTCGTGAGAAGCTTACTGCTGATAAAATCCGGGATCATCGAAGCCCGCGGCGCAATAGTTTTGGTCGATCAAACCCGCCCGAAATGCCCTTTCCCACACAACAAGACAGGGCGGCTCTTCTCCCTCCCACTCGACCGAATGCGGGCCTTTATCCAGGCCAACTCTGTCCTTCAGCGGAAATCCATCGACTCGCCCTTCAATGACGCCTCGTGAGGTCAAGAACGTGTACTCCCCGGGAATACTTATTTCAAACGAAGCTGCCCTAGCCTGGGCGGCCGGGATGATCCGAAACCCAATGAAACTCAAACCAATCGAGGTCTGAAGGTAGTTCTTCCGCAAGAAGGCCTCTGCTTCCGGCGAGTACTTCCCTCTCAGCACTACAGCCGTCGGGCGAACCGGTAGCAGCTCCGGAATCTCCTCCTCCTGTTTACCCGCATCGATCCTTGCACGGGTGACACGTTCATAGACCGCATACACGGGACGCTGTCGCATGAAGATCTCCCCTTTCTGGCTGAGAACGAATTCATCTGGCGTCGTGATCTGAAGCACCGTCGCATTCTGCCGCAATCTTTCCCAAAGACGCGCCGGCTTTATTCCGGGAGCGAGCGGCAGTGACAGGAATCCGATAACAGAAAGAACCTTCAGCGCTATCTCGTACCCTTTGAGCGCGTGCGCGAGTCCGAGTACTCCGATCGAAATCCCCGGAAGAAGTGTCTGACTATCGATAATTGGGCTGTAGCCGATAAGGGCGAGCAGAAACAGTGCGCCGCTCAAGTATACGAAAGCGCTTCGCTGAGTATTTTTGGGATCCGTTGAACGAAGAATACTAATTCTGGTGAGATACCAAAAACAGGGCAGGAGAATCGGCAAGAGCAACCTCAGAATCGTCTTGTCGTGACGAAGCGCCAGAGCCGCATCCGAGTTGTGAGTGATTAAGCAAGAGATGAGCGCTTCCCGTGCTCCGAGTGCAGAGAAGACCCATCCCGCACAGAGAAGCGGTGTCAGAAAATAGATGCTGAACCTTATCGCCGGTCTGAGAATCTCGGAGGCTCTTGGGCGTTCTGCGGACCGCATCGCCGTGAACAGAATACATCCGGCAAGAATCGCGGAAGCTAGGAGCACTACCGTCTTAATTGAAACGAGCACCGCGAGACCAAAACAAAGGCCCGCTAGCGCCCACGTCCGATCTCTTCTTCCGCTGCTCACGAGGAGAGCCAGGGCAAAGAGCCAGAGCGCGTTCCAGAGAGTGTCTGGCCGAAACTCGACCGATCGCATGAGCGTAAAAGGAAGAGCGGCGAACAACACTACTGCCCAGCGCGATACTGCTGTCGAAGCTATCTTTCCGGCAAGAAGGTGCAGAGCTATCAAAACCGCGAGAAAGAAAACTAATCCCGCAAATCTTAGGGATAGAAAGATCTCGACGCTCTCTCCAAAGAGTGCTTCTCCCGCCCAAAAAACGGGAACCATGAACAGATGAAAAAGCTGAGTATGGTTGTCGAAGAAATCCCGATAGGCGACCTGACCTTTAGTCCAGAGCCAGACGACATGGGCATGCTGCAGCTCATCGCTGTTCACTCGCATTGAAAACAGAAGCGCTACGGCAATGAGGGCGATAAGAGGGGCCACCCAGCGCCAAATACCGGCTTTCCCACCGATGAACAAACCTAACTGGGGCAGCTTTGAGCCTATTCTCCGCCAATCAGTAAGCAACGCACTAGACGTTGGTGTGCACGCACCTTCCGCACGTCACGCACCTGAGAGTGAAAAAGCGACCAGTACAGCGGCACTGGTATCCGCTCACGCCGATCCGCGGCGGTCAGTGCTGCCTTCTTCAATCGATGCAGCCTTTCGGAAAGCTCGGTCCGTCCGGGCGGCTCAACTACCTCTCCGTCAACAGTGGTGGGCTTCTCTTCACTCATAGCCTCTCATTGTACACCAACTCCGGATGCTCCGAACGAAATTAATCATATCGCGTTGAATTATTTTCCTTAAGACCGCGTGAACGACCGCATGTTCCAACGGTCGATGACGACGCATGTGCCCGCGCCCGCAGCAGAAATAATTCAACGCGATATAGTTATTTGTTCGGAGCGGCGCAGTTATTGCGGAAAGGAGAAGGCGATCAGGGTGGAGACCCAGTCGTTGAGGAAGGGTGGTGCGAAGACGACGAGCGAGAGGAAGAGAAGGAGCTTGACACCGAGGAACATCTGGTTCCCGGAGACGGCGAGCTTCTCCCGTTTGCGCTTTTTCGCCTGCGGGGGGGCGATCTCGTCGTGTTTGTTCCAGCGGCCGACCCGGGGGGGACGTTTGGGTTTGCGCCGCGCACGGATCCTTGTGGGTGACTTTCCCTTTGATGGTTTAGCCGGTTCCGGCTCCGGGGCCGCCGAAACAGCTATAGGCAAAACAGTGGGTGCGGGAGCATCGGCTTTTGGAGCGGGAGCTGGTGCCTGCGCTTGGTGTTGGGGAGCAGGCTTTGCAGCGGTTGGCGCAGTGCCTGATTCCGAGGCCTCTAGGAGGTCGAGCAGATAATGGCCGGGTGAGAGCTCAAGCGAAAGGCCCTCAGGACAGCGGATAATCTTGGTGCGGAAGTCGAACGAGATGCTCCGCTCTGCCGCGAGGAGTCTCAACGTATCGCGATCATATTCATGTTTATAGGCGATCAGCTCGCGAATGCTGAGCTTCGTGCTCTCGATGATGCGGGTCAGGAGATCCCCCTTGTTCGAATCGCGGAGCCGCTCCTGGTTCACCTGCTTCTTGTCTGCGTCCGTGAGCTGCTCGAAGAGGTAATCGCAGAGCGGTATATCGAGACGGTCCGCGTGGATAATACGACCTTCGAGAAAGGTTAGCTCGTATTCCCGGAGGGGGGCGACGATCTCGAGCACCCCTTGGCGCTTTTTCACTGACAACGCACGGAGCGAATCACATAGTTCGTTTGGGAGCGGCAGTGCGTTCAAGCGAACCTCCGCATCGGTATCGCCATCGAGAGCACACCGAGCGCCATCATTGCAGCCAGACCGGCAGCTCCGCCCAGTCTGACGAGCGGCTCAATCACTCCGAGATGGGTCAAGTAAGCTCGCGAGCTGTGGAAAATATCGCCGAAGCTTTCGGGCGGAAGAAGATAGCGGTCCCAAAAGATTCCGAACGGGAGCGGCTCTGTCAAGACGGCAAGCTCGAGCGATTCACCATTGAAGCGCTTCGGATCAAGCTGTCTCAAGCGCGCGAGGTAGCCGCGTTGCGCTTCGAGGTCGGCGCGGCCCATCGCCACAAGAGTCAGGTTCTGGAGGATCTCAAAGGACTCTCCCCCGAAGGCAATCGCTTGCTGGAGCGAAAGCTCCGCCGCCGCGAAATCTCGTAGCTTCAGTTCGGTGGCAGCATGCCGGACATAGGCCGCTCGAAGTAAACGATCTTCGCGGGCGGTGCTGATGGCCGTCTCAAAGTGAATCTTCGCCGCCGCGTAGTCGCCAGCGTTATACAACGAACTTCCTACGGCGATCTCCTCGAAAGCACCCCGCGGCCGTTCAACCTTCCAAGCGGCTGGAGCGTTCACTCCCCCAAGGACAAGTTCGATCTGCCGTTCCGTTCCCCGGCTGACGTTTCGAAACACCGTTTCGCAGATCGGAAGGAGGAGCACCCAAGGCAGAGTCAGTGTGCAGAAGTAGACCATCGTGCGACGCTCGCTCCGGGCTAGTGCGAGCAGCAGCGACCAGCAGAAGAGTGTCGGCAGAATGCCAAGCGGTAAACCCGCGAAGCCCAGTACGGGCAGGAGAAACTGCCCGAACCGCCGGCGGAATACTCCGCGAAACTCGAGCCGCGCAACCTGGAGCAGACAACGAATTCCAAACAGGAAGGTGAGAAAGCTCAGAAAGAAGAGGCCGAAGAGAGCAATTCCTTGCGCGTAGAGCGTTGGAGATGCACCGGCATTCTTTAACGCGTGCCAGAAGAATCCCCACCGCTCTTTCCAACCGAAGGTTTCCGCGATTTGGAATATCTCCATGCTGACAACCGGGTCAGTCGGTGAAAGAAGTTGTGCGTGCTTAATCAGAAAGCGGCATGTTTCGCCCCCTTCCGAGCAGCTGACCCGGGCTTCACTCAGCAGATCGAGCGAGAGCAGAGAGAGATTCTGGAAGCCTGCGGAGGTTCGACGCGCTTGGAGCACCGGCGTAAGGTCAGAGATCTTCGTCAGATCACGCTTCTTTGCCGCGCGGCTCATTTGAGCCGTGAGGTCGCCGAACTCATCACCGAACGCGGGCAGGACGCCCCCGATCGAAGCAAGCAGCAACAGAAGGGTCGCTGCCACAATTTTGAGAGCTGACATCATCTCTCACTAAAACGGCACATTTCAGCGGGAGCTTAACGGACGAAATATCCCGGATTTGCCGCGTTTCCGCGACCTTACAACGCATCGAACCCGCCGGGACGAGACACAATGCCTATGAAGTTGGCGCCCTTACGCAGCGGTCGAAATCATGGGTGCTT
>CAYOAK010000067.1:0-15964 GCA_964401925.1 uncultured Bdellovibrionales bacterium
GCATAGATTGATAAGCTCGAAACTGGGTAACCGTTCAGGCCGTGTCCTTGAAAATCGCACATCTCGACTGCCCTAGCCCCCTCAGGGGGCGGTTTTGCAGAGCAAAACCGGGGGTGACAAAAACTAAGCGTTCACAAAATCCGTCGTCCCCTATGGGGGACGACAAGAAAATATAATCCTGTTGTCTCCTTCACAGATCGCCAAGAATATAAGTAAATGTCTCTAATTTTAGATACCTTTCGTGAACGCTTACGAAACTGGTAAGCGATAGGTAGAAGTGTTGATGCATTGCGTCAACAGCACCTCGATTGCTTGCTCTATCATGGCCTCTTCCAAGTCTTTCGATCGCAAGGTCGACATCGCTCTCCCGGAGGTGCAGTCCCGTTTGCGGACGGCGCTCGAGGCGGAGCTTTCCGGAAAGATGAGCCTGACCCCGCCCCATTTTTGGGATGAGTTCGGTCTGACCATCTCGGCCCCGCGCGCAGGAATGGGGGCGCTCTTCCAGACGCTGCATTCGGGGGACCGGTTCAAGTTCAACATGCTTATCGACCTGACGGCTGTGGATTGGCTCGACAATCGGAAGCCGCGATTTGAGCTGGTCTATCAGCTGCTCAGCCTGACCTTTATGCACCGCCTCTCAGTGAAGATTCCGATCGAAGAGGGGCAGCTGGAAGCGGAAAGCGTTCGTCCCCTTTGGAGTAGCGCCTGGTTTATGGAACGCGAGGTGTTCGACATGTTCGGAATAACCTTCCAAGGCAACGGCGACATGCGGCGCATTCTGATGTACGAAGAGTTCGTGGGACATCCCCTGCGAAAAGACTATCCGGTTCGTGCCAAGCAGCCGCGGATCCCTCTGCGAATTCCAGAGCTGCGAAACACCTCGGCCGATATGCACCGGCAACAGCTGGTTGCGTTGCCCTCACGCCGCACCATTCTAACCGCGAAGGGCCAAACCGAGCAGGGTCAAGCCCTCAAGGATGAAGTGCCGAGCGAGTAAAGATGGCTGAAGTCCGAAATAGCTGGCAACCCGAGGAGCGCGACGACGCGCTCCATTCGAAGACGATGATCCTGAATATGGGTCCGTCGCATCCCTCGACGCACGGGACAATCCGGCTGATTCTCGAAATTGACGGCGAGCGAATCGAACGTTGTGACGTGGATCCCGGTTACCTCCACCGCGGTTTCGAAAAGATGTCAGAGACGGTCACCTACAATCAGGTGGTGCCGTACACCGATCGGTTGAATTACGTCTCGCCGATCATCAATAACGTCGGCTGGTGTCTCGCAATCGAGAAGCTCTTCGGCGTTCGAGTGCCCGAGCGCACCGAATACATACGCGTCATGCTCAGCGAGATGTCGCGGATTACCGATCATCTGACCTGCCTGGCCGCGAGCGCGATGGAGCTCGGTGCTTTCACCGTCATGCTCTACATGATGGAAGCGCGCGAGTATTTGTACGAGCTCATCGAAGCAGTGACCGGTGCCCGGTTAACGATCTCGTACGTGCGGGTTGGAGGTTTGCGCCACGATCTGCCCGAAGGGTTTCGCGAGCGCGGCTTGGCGAGGTTGACGGATATTCAGAAGCACCTGGCGGAAGCAGACAAACTGCTCTCGAAGAACCGGATATTCTTCGATCGGATGGTCGATATCGGGGTCATCACCGCCGACGAAGCGATCAGCTATGGTTGCACGGGCCCGATCCTGCGCGCCTCCGGAGTGAACTACGACGTGCGAAAGGCGTTTCCGTATTCCGGATATGAACGCTTCGACTTCGAAGTGCCGCTGGGAACCAAGGGCGATTGCTATGATCGCTTCATGGTGCGGTTCAACGAGATGTATGAATCGATGAAGATCATTGAGCAGTCGCTCAAGCGCATCCCCGATGGCCCGATCAATATCGATGACACGCGGATCACGATGCCGCACAAGGAAGAGGTCTACGGCTCGATCGAAGGGATGATCAATCAGTTTGAGATCGTTTTCGGCGGGATTAAGCCGCCGGCCGGCGATGTTTACTTCCCGGTCGAAGGCGGGAACGGTGAGCTTGGATTCTATGTTGTGTCGACTGGAACCGGCTCTCCGTATCGCGCGCGCGTCCGCCCGCCCTCATTCATCCATATGGGAATTCTTGGCCCGCTTATCGAGGGGCACATGATTGCGGATATCGTTCCGATCTTCGGAATGATGAATATGATTGGCGGCGAGTGCGATCGATGAGCGGGACGAACGAAGCCCTGGCGGGGACAGAACACAAGGTTGGAGTCGGACAAGCAATCAAACTATCCGACGCGGCCGAGAAGAAGATTGTCGAAGTTATTGCGCGCTACCCGAGCAAGAAGTCGGCGGTGATGCCCGCGCTCTACCTTGCGCAAGAGGAGCTCGGATGGGTCTCTCCCGACGCAATTGCTTGGGTCTCGTCCAGACTGGATCTTCCCGCATCACACGTCTACGAGGTCGCATCGTTTTATACGATGTACTACAAGCGGCCCGTCGGAAAGTTTCATGTGCAAGTCTGCCGCACATTGAGCTGCCAACTTGTCGGCGCGCGAAAGCTGACGAAAAAGCTTCACGAGCGGTTCGGCGTCGGGGCTGGAGAGGTGACTGCCGACGGAATGTGGAGCTACGAAGAGGTCGAGTGCTTGGGGAGCTGCGGAACAGCGCCCCTCTGTCAGATCAACGATCTCTTTTTTGAGAAGCTCACTCCGGAGTCATTGGACGGAGCTCTCGATCAGATTGCAAAAGAGCAACCGGATCTGCGTTTTTCGACGTTGAACGAGAAGCTCGGCAGCGGAATGCCGGCACAACCCCGTTCGCAGATCATGAAAGACGGGGGTGAGAAATGAAGTCGCACCCGAAGATCCTCACCGCAAATGTTCACCACGCCGACCAGCATCAGCTCGAAGCATACGAGCGACGCGGGGGCTACAAGGCGATTCGGAAGGCACTCGAGATGCCCGCCATCAATCTGATTGAAGAGGTGAAAAAATCCGGGTTGCGCGGACGGGGCGGAGCCGGATTTCCAACCGGGCAGAAATGGGGCTTTGTTCCGAAGGGCTCCGGCAAGCCGACATATCTTCTGCAGAATGCCGACGAATCCGAACCGGGAACATTTAAAGATCGGCTGCTCCTTGAGCGTGATCCACATCTCGTTATTGAAGGTCAGTTGATCGCGGCTTGGGCCCTTCAGTGCAATTGGTCAGCGATCTATATTCGCGGCGAGTACACATATCCTGCCGAGCGAATCATCAACGCGGTCAATGAAGCTTACGCGAAGGGCTATCTCGGAAAGAATATCTTCGGTTCCGGTTTCGATCACGACATCGTCGTTCATCGCGGTGCCGGCGCTTACATTTGCGGAGAGGAGACGGGACTGATCGAGTCACTCGAAGGCAATAAAGGGCAGCCGCGCATCAAGCCGCCGTTTCCCGCAGTCGTCGGAATCTACGGTTCTCCGACAGTGGTAAATAATACGGAGACCCTCGCGACCCTTCCATGGATCTTGGAGAACGGCGCCGAGGCCTACTCCAAGATCGGTACCGAGAAATCCCCAGGCACGAAGCTCTTCTCAGCCTCAGGGCACATCAACAATCCCGGAGTCTATGAAGTCGAGCTGGGATATCCGCTGCTCGAGTTCTTGCAGAACGAGTGCGGCGGAGTTTGGAACGGCAAGCAGCTGAAAGCGGTGATCCCCGGCGGGTCGTCAGTGCCGATACTTCGTGCGGATGAGCTTGAAGGCGTTCTCCTCGATTATGAATCGCTTCGGGCGAAGGGCACGTTGCTCGGCTCGGGCGGATTCATCGTGATGGATGAGGACACGGATATCGTCGATGCCGTAGTGAATCTGCAACACTTCTATAAGCACGAGTCGTGCGGACAGTGCACACCTTGCCGGGAAGGCGCTCGTTGGGTCATGCGCATCATGGAGCGAATTCTCGAAGGCGCAGGCTCATCGTCCGATCTGCTCTTGCTGAAAGATGTGACGTCACAGATTGCCGGCCATACGATCTGTCCTTTCGGCGACGCGCTCGTTACGCCGGCGCTCAGCTCTGTACAAAAGTTTCCGAAGGAGTTTCAGGAACGGATCGATCACGCCCTGACCGGCGGCGGTGGATCGGGGGAAACTTCATCTGTCGGAGCGCAGCCCTAAGCTATGGATCTCGTAACGATCACCATCGATGATAGAGAGCTAAAAGTTCCGAAGGGAACGAATTTGATCGAAGCTGCGCGTCTTGCGGGCATCGATGTGCCGCACTATTGCTACCATCCCCATCTCAGCATCGCCGGGAACTGCCGGATGTGTCAGGTGCAGGTGGAAGGGCAGCCGAAGCTGACAATCGCCTGTAATACAGGTGCGACTGATGGAATGCGAGTCCGCACGCATCTCACCGCACCGTCAGTTGCCGAGGCACAGCGCGCGACTCTTGAATTCATCCTCATCAATCATCCGCTTGATTGCACAGTCTGCGATCAGGCCGGACACTGCAAGCTGCAAGATTATTATTACGACTACAACACCCAGCCGTCGCGCTTCCTCGAGGAGAAAGTGCATAAGGTGAAAGCCGAAGAGCTTGGACCGGAGGTGATGTACGACGGGGAACGCTGCATCGTCTGCACGCGATGCTCGAGATTCTGCGAGGAGGTTCCGGAGACCTCGGAGCTCGGTGTGTTCAATCGGGGTGATCGAGCAGTGATCGGCGCAATTCCCGGCCATGAGCTGACGAATCCATTCTCGGGAACGGTTGTGGATCTCTGCCCTGTCGGAGCGCTGACTCACAAAAGGTGGAGATTCAATACTCGCATCTGGTACACGGAAGAAGTGAGCTCCGTCTGCAACGGATGCTCAACCGGCTGCAATGTGCAGGTCTACACCCGTGACGATCAGGTCGTGCACGTGAAGGCCCGGCTGAATGGCGATGTGAACAAAGAATGGCTCTGTGATGAAGGGCGTTATGGGTTTGAGCGATTTCAACCCGTCAGCCGCCTGGTCGATCCGCACCAGCTAGGGAAAGATGGATTCGAAAAGCGCACGCTGAAGCAGCTCGAGCCGGAGCTGAAAAAGCTTGCCGCGAGTGCTTCCGCGGATGCTGCGATCTTTCTCTCTCCGTTCTTGACGCTCGAAGAGCTGACCGCCTCCATTCAGTTCGCCGAAAAGGTGATGGGGTGCGCACCGGGCTCCGACGCCGTGGCAATTCGCCTTACATCCCGGCCGTTGACGGACACGGAAGCAAAGCTGATCAGTCCTGATCGGGCACCGAATGCGCGAGCGGCGGAGATTCTTGGATTGGTGAATGGTCCGGAGTGGCGGGTTGCTGCAGAGCGAAAATACCTGGCGCTCGTCGAGCGAGTTCGCAGCGGCAGCGTGAAGCGGATTCTCTCGATCGGTGACCTGGCGATTGCAGAGAAAGATCTCGACGCACCTTTTATTCAGGGGTTGTCGACAGCGACGATCTCGGTGGCGCTCACTCCACGAGCTCCGGCCGGCGTTACGGGGAGCGCGGAGACCGGCGCTCTCAATAACCGGGCGCATCTGCACCATGCCATTCTTCTCCCCACCCCGTCGGTAAACGAGAAGGGCGGAACTTTCGTCAATCGCGATGCTCGATTTCAACGGCTGCGAACTCTCTTGCAGGCGCCTTTCGGCACGCTTCCGGAATGGCAGTGGCTGGATCGGATCGCGAAGATCTGCGGAAAACCCCTGCTGCCGGCGGCATGCACCGATGAGCGGTCGCTCTTTTCGTGGATGACCACTACTGTCGCCAAACTTTCAACGCTCTCGCTCGCAGCGATCGGTCACCTTGGGGTGACGTTCGAGGAGTTGTCTGCGCCCAAACCGGAAGAATCTGGAGCAGAGCTAAAAATTGGTCTCTAGAGTAATTGTGAGTAATAGTATGCGGCTTCAATAGCCGCTCAGTGCACCTCGGTGGAAGATCTCATTCCGTTCTTTATTGTTCTTGTGAAAACCTCCGCGGTGCTCGGGATCGTCATGGGCTTTGCGCTGGTGACAATTTGGCTCGAGCGGAAGGTTTCGGCCCTCATTCAAGATCGGATCGGTGCGAACCGCGCCTCCTTTTTCGGACTTGATCTCGCAGGCTGGGTGAACACTGCTGTCGCCGATCCGGTGAAGGCGATCATGAAAGAGGATTGGATTCCGAAAGGGACCAGTCCGTTCCTGCATGCGATGGGTCCGTTTCTCGCACTTTTCCCGGTGCTCGTTTCGTTCGCCGTGATTCCGATCGGCCCAAGCTTCGAGCTCGGTGGCCGCACAATCTCGATGCAGCTCGCCGATCTCAACTTTGGGATTCTTTACGTTTTTGCGATGGGGTCGCTTGCCGTCTATGGGACGGTGCTCGCGGGCTGGGTCTCGAACAATAAGTTCTCGCTGCTTGGGGGCCTCAGGTCCTCGGCGCAAATGATCTCGTACGAGGTGACGATGGGGCTCGGGATCATCGGCCTGATTGCCATCTACGGTTCGCTCGACCCCGCGAAAATCATCGAGTTTCAGGGCCGGAGCTTTCACGGACTGCCGGCTTGGGGGATCTTCTTGAACCCGATCGGGTTTCTCGTCTTCTTCACTTCGATGATGGCTGAGACGAAGCGGGCGCCGTTTGATCTGCCCGAGAGTGAATCTGAGCTGGTCGCGGGATATCTGACCGAGTACTCGGGAATGAAGTTCCTGCTCTTTTGGTTCGGGGAGTTCGGGGAGATCGTGATCGCTTCGGCGATGGTTGTGCTGCTCTTCTTCGGAGGCTGGCAGCTGCCGTACGTGCAGGTGGCCGCGCTACCCTTCGCTCCGTTGATCGGGGCGATTGTGTTCCTCAGTAAAGTTTTTCTGTTTTGCTTGCTGCAGGTGATCATCCGCTGGACATTGCCCCGTTTCCGTTACGACCAGCTGATGAATCTCTGCTGGAAATACATGCTGCCGATCAGCATCGTGAATCTGCTCGTCACAGTGTTTCTTCTGCTCAATGGGGGCTTGTATCCCGTATGACATTTTGGATGGCGCTTTTCGGGGTTATGACTCTTACCTCTGCCGCAGGTGTAGTGCTTGCCCGCAGCCCGTTGAACAGCGCACTTTGGCTCGTCGTCACCTTCTTCCTTGTCGCGGCACACTACGCGATCCTTCAGGCGGATTTTCTCGCCGCCGTTCAGGTCCTCGTCTATGCCGGCGCGATTATGGTGCTCGTGATCTTTGTCATCATGCTCCTCGGGCAGGAGGCGCGGACCCGTGAGAAGTGGCGCATCAGCACGCTGGTGCTGGGCGCTCTAACCGCCGGCGGTGCTTTCGCGATGCTGAATCACGGCATAATGAAAGGACTTCCTCCCATTAACCGCGCGCAGACTCCGATCGACGGAAGCGCCGCAGCAATTGGGGATCATCTTTTTACGACCTTTTTGTTTCCGTTCGAGCTGACCTCGCTGCTGCTGCTTGGCTCGATCATCGGCGCGGTTGTTCTCGGCGCAGAGAGCAAACGGGGACTCATGGCCGGACGAGGGCTCTCCTCGACGCGAAAGAGAATCGAAGACGATCTGAAGAAGGCGGCCTAATGGACAAAGTCAGCTTTTACCTTCTGCTTTCCGCCGCGATGTTTGCCATCGGTGTCTTCGGGGTGGTCGTCCGGAAGAACACGATCGTGCTCTTCATGTGCGTCGAGCTGATGCTCAACGCAGTGAACCTCACCTTCGTTGCCGCATCGCACCGCTACGGAGTGATTTCACCGCAGATCTATGTATTTTTTGTGATGGCGGTAGCGGCGGCCGAGGCCGCAGTCGGCTTGGCGATTATCCTTTCGCTCTTCCGGAATTTCTACAGCATCAACGCGGCAGATGCCGCTACCTTGAGAGGCTAGTCTTTGGAACAGAAGCTCCTGCTCTATCTTCTGCTGACGCCACTCGCGGGGTCGATTCTCTCCTATCTTTTTTCCCTTCTATACCCCCGCCTCAGCGGAGTGATCGCTACCTTGGCTGCGGCCCTCTCGGGGATCTGCGCCACCCTTCTCTACCGGATGCTGGGAGAAACCCCGATAACGCTCACGCTCTGGGACTGGTTCACCTTCTTCGGCGACCCGGTGAGATTCGAGTTCGTCTTCGACCGGCTGGCTGCGGTGATGTGCTTGGTCATCACCTGGGTCGGCTCGGCGATCCATCTCTACTCGGTCGGTTATATGGCCGAGGATGAATCGGAAGGGCGCTTTTTCTCCTTCCTGAACCTCTTCCTCTTCGCGATGTTAATTCTCGTGCTCGGGAGCTCTCTCCCGATGATGTTTATCGGTTGGGAAGGAGTGGGTTTGTGTTCCTATCTCCTCATCGGATTCTGGTTCGACAACGAGCAGTTCACTGCCGCCGGTCAGAAGGCATTCATTGTCAACCGCGTTGGTGATATCGGATTCCTTCTCGCGATGTTTCTCATCGCACAGGCCGGATTGAGCCTCAATTTCGTCGAACTGGAATCAGGCATCGGACTCCCCCCAACCGAGCTCGTTAATCTGATTGCGCTCGCCTTGTTCTTGGCGGCCGCCGGGAAGAGCGCGCAGCTTCCACTCTTTGTCTGGTTGCCGGACGCGATGGCGGGGCCGACACCTGTCTCCGCACTGATCCACGCAGCGACGATGGTAACCGCGGGCGTCTACCTCTTTGCGAGAGTGCACTTTGTGCTCGACTTCGCTCCTCTCGCACAGGACTTTATACTGATCATTGGAACGTTAACCGCGTTCATCGCCGCAACGGCGGCGTTGGTTCAGCGGGATATCAAGAAGGTTCTCGCCTACTCTACGGTAAGCCAGCTCGGGTTTATGTTTATGGCAATCGGGGCCGGGGCTTACTCAGTGGCGATGTTCCATGTCGTCACACACGCATTTTTCAAAGCTCTGCTCTTCCTCTCCGCGGGCGCGGTAATCTATGGATGCCACCATGAGCAGACGTTCGAAAAATTCGGCGGGCTCTGGCGGAAAATGCCCATGACCTTTCTGATGTATCTCACCGGAACCCTCGCAATCTCCGGGATCCCGTTCTTTTCGGGGGCGGTGTCCAAAGATCTCATTCTCGAGAACATGTACCTCGCCGGCAGCGAGATTCCTTACGCGAGAATGACAGTCGGCGAGCTTTGCTGGGTGATCGCGATCTTCACGGCGGGACTCACTGCGTTCTACATGTTTCGTTCATTGATCCTGACCTTCTTCGGAAAGTATCGGGGGGAGCACGAGCCGCATGAAGCTCCGGCGATCATGCTCGTGCCGCTGATTCTTCTTGCGATCCCCTCAGCGATCTTTGGAGAGCTCTTCGGTGATTCGTTGCTCCATTATCTCGAGGGATGGCGCGGTTTGAATCCGGAAATGAGCTTAGAGTTCCGGCATGCGCTCGAGGGGCCGGTGCTCATCTCTGCGCTCTCGGGGGTAGTGCTCGCAATTCTGATCTTCGCTTTCCTTCCGAGCATCCTGAAGTGGGGACAGCTTCGCTTCGCCGAGGATCGAAGCTATTTCGAACGCGCCTGGGGATTTGATGAGATGTATTACGACCTGATTGCCCGGCCGCTCAGCGCGATGTCACTGTTCCTAACAAAGTTTATCGATCGGGGAGTGGTCGACGGCACGGTTTCAGGTACGGCGCACATGGTGGAAGCAACCGGTGAGCTGGTGAGCCGGACTCACACCGGCAGGGTCGGCCAGTTCATCCCGGCCATGCTCATCTCCTTCTTCTGTCTGGTCACTTTCATTCTCTTGATACGCTGATGCTTTCGATCTACCAGCACGCTCCGAATATTCTGACCTTGATGCTGGTCATCCCGCTCGCGGGAATTCTTCTGCTCGGCGTGTTCGGCCGTTTCTCCAAGAAGACCGGTGATGCGATCGCCTTGCTCACGACATTGGCGAACGCCGTAGTCGCACTCCGTCTGGTAAGCGCCTTTGATCCCGGGGAAACCACATTCCAGTTTGCGAGCGACTTCATGCTCGTGCGGAGTCTCGGCATCCATTTCGCGGTCGGGGCCGACGGAATGAGCGTTTGGCTGATTTTGTTCACGACTCTGCTGATGACCCTAGCAGTATTTCGCGCGCAACGGATCAAAGAGGAGCGGCTTGGCTATTACATGCTGCTGCTGTTGCTCGAAGAGGCAGTGCTTGGAACGTTCGTGGCACTCGATCTCGTCCTCTTTTACGTCTTTTGGGAGCTCATGCTGATCCCGAACTTCTTCCTGCTCTACCGCTGGGGCCAACTCCAGCATCAGCGGGCCGGATTGAAGTATGCGATCTACACCGGACTTGGCAGTCTGCTGATGCTTATCTCCATCGGTGCTCTTGGCGCGACGGCGGTTGCCCAGGGTCAACCGCTGAGCTTCTTTGCCGGTGATCTGCTGAATCTCTCCCCATCCGAGGGGATTCAAGATCTGATCCTTTGCGGGTTTCTTGCCGCGTTCTTTTTGAAGAGTGCCGTATTCCCTTTTCATACCTGGCTGCCCGATGCCCACCGCGCCGCTCCCAAAGGCGGAAGCTTCGATCTGACTCTGGTTCTGCCGAAGATGGGGTTGTTCGGCGTGCTCAGATTCGTATTCCTGTTGTTGCCCGAGGCTTTTCAGAGGAACCAGGAACCGATCATTGTGCTCGGTATTACGGCGCTGCTCTATGGAGCATTGGTTGCTTGGAAGCAGACCGATCTCAAAAAATTTCTTGCATATTCAACCGTCAGTCATGTCGGCCTTGCCGTCGCAGCTCTCGGGTCGGTCTCCGAGGAGGGTGTGAAGGGCTGCTTGTTCATCATGCTCGGCAGCGGTCTTTCTACCGGCGGACTCCTGCTGCTCGTTTCGATACTTGAAGATCGGCTCGGTATTCGCACGATCGCCGAGCTGGGCGGGCTCGCACGCTCGGCGCCACGGGTTGCATTCTTCTTCCTGCTCTTTGTCCTAAGCTCGATTGGGCTGCCGCTGACGAACGGATTTATCGGTGAGCTGTACTCGCTTGGGGGAACATTCACCGCGTATCCGTCGTTAGGGGTGATCGGGTGCCTTGGTGTGGTGACAAGCGCGCTGTACGGACTTTCGATCTACCGGCAGGTTTTCTTCGGAAGCGAGGTCGTGCCCGTGAGAGATTTAGACGCGAATGAGCTTGTTCCGCTCCTTCCGCTGGCGACACTGGTATTTCTAGTGGGAATGTATCCGCTTCCGATTCTGAGCGGTGTAGAGCAGTCATGGAATCTGCTCGATCGGATTCAACAGCAAGGAGCCGCGAAGTGATCCACCTCGACTCGATGCAGTGGTTTGCCGCCGGTCCGTTCATTGCGATCGCGTGCGGCGTTCTGCTGCTTATGGTTCTGGATCTGACAGGGATCCTCTTCTCCGAGGTTCATCGCACCTCGTTGGCGCTGATGACTCTGCTGGTGAGTCTGATGTTCGTCAGAATGTACCCCTTGCTCGGCGAGCAGTATTTCTTTGGGCAGGTGACCGCGGATTCCTTTGCGGATCTGTTCTCGACATTGATGATCATCTCGGCGGGCGCTGTGATTCTGATGAATCACGGTACGCTCGAAGCGCAAAAGGTCGAACGAACAAGAGATTTCAACTTGCTCGTTCTGCTATCGACGGCAGGCGGCATCGGCATGGTCTGCTCGAATAGCTTGCTAAGCCTTTTCTTATCACTCGAGCTGCTCTCAATTCCGCTTTATGTCCTTGTCTGCACTGCCCGGGGCGAACGCGCTTCAACGGAAGGCGGGCTGAAGTATTTCCTCTTGGGCGCGCTGGCGTCCTGCTTCTTCCTCTACGGAATGGCACTCATATACGTTCTCACGGGAACGCTTGAGATCTCGGTACTTTCGAGAGCATTGCAGGGGAACATCGTACTGCATCCGTTGCTCCTGACAGCGGTCGGCCTGCTGCTCTTCGGATTCGCTTTCAAGCTCAGTTTGGCACCATTTCACTTTTGGGCTCCCGATGCCTACCAGGGCGCGCCGATCTCCGTCCTGGGTTTCATGGCTGTCGTCGTCAAGATAGCTGCGTTCGGCGCACTCGTTCGCGTTTTCAGCGTCGCATTCGGGAGCTTTGAATCGCTCTGGTCCGGATTCATTATCGTGCTCGCCGGTCTCTCGATGCTGGCGGGGAATCTTGCGGCGCTTCGTCAACGAAGCATCAAAAGAATTATCGCCTACTCAAGCATTGCTCAGGCCGGTTACACGGTCGTCGCGCTTCCGTTTGCCGCAACCGGCGGTTTGGAAGCGCTGATGGTGAACGTCCTCGTTTATTCGATCACGAGCCTCGGACTCGCTGCAGTTTTGATCGGTCAGCTCGGCGGCACGGCCAAACAGTATAGCGGTGACGCCGTCGAGTCGCTGCGAGGGATGTATCAACGTGATCCGCTCGCCGCTCTTGCTCTGGCGATCTTTGTCCTTTCACTGGCCGGCATTCCTCCGCTCGGGGGATTTTACGGAAAATTCCTGATCATCAATGCGGCGTTGAAAGGGGACTCTCCAGGAGTGGCGATCTTTCTCGTCGTTAACTCTGCTATCTCCCTTTTCTACTATTTGAAACTGATCGCGGTCGCTTTTGAACGCACAGAGGGGTCGGAGGCACGGGCGTTCCCGCTGGTTCCGCTTCGGGTCGTCACACTTACGTCGGCACTTGTGATCCTGCTCGCAACTCTCTTTATTGATCCGGCAACCGGCGCCGCCGGAGATGCCGTCCGCGGACTTATCGTGCCGCTTGCACCGCGGATTTAACCCTTCGCGCCTCCTCCGCCCTTCGTGATACGAAGCAACCTCTGCGATGACCAACCTCTTCTGCGACTTCTCGCTGATTTCGATCGGCACCCATGAAGAGGGTGAGCCGCAGGTTGGACCTGTTCCGGGAACGATCTCAGCGACTGTGGGCCTGAAGCTCGGCCCGACGATCTTCGGCCTTATCCGCGGCAATCAAGCAAACGTTACCTCGCAGATAGCCGCGAAGTTTTCGCTTGATGCCTTTGTGGAAGTTGCCACAGGCGCGAACCTGCCCTTCAGTGGTGAGCAGATCGTCCAAAAAGGATTGCGGGAAGCGAACAAGCGCGTGTTCGACTATTCGACGAAGATGCTCGCAGCATCCCGGGTCACCAGCACGGGCCTGTTTGCTATGTTCGATGGCACGCGCTGCACCGTTGCAAGAACGGGTGACGAAGAGGCATTTCTCTGGCGGAAGGGTGAGTTGACCCAGCTGTTTAAAGTCGAAGGAGAGCTTTCCCGGTCCGCGCGGATGGAGAGATTTATCGGGGCGAACAAGCAGCTTCTCGCGGATTTGGCCACCTTGAAGATGAAAGTCGGCGACGTGCTCTGGATCTCGAACAGCTCGGCTGGAAACCTTCGTGCGTTCTCGGATATACAGTTTGACGAGCTGACCACGGAGGGAATCGGACGCGAACTGCTCGCGAGACTGCGCAGCCATCCCCCGTCTCAACGCGGTGAAAGAATTATCTGCGGCGTATTCCTGTTTGAGAATCCGCCGATCCTCTTGAAGAAGGTCGTCGAATGGTAAGCGTTCACGGTAACACTCTTAAACTGCAAAGAGATTGCCCAATGTACACGGAATTCTCTCGTAAAGGTCTTGGGTATCTTTCTTGTCGTCCCCTGATCGGGGACGGCAGATATTGTGAACGCTTAGTTTTTGTCACCCCCGGTTTTGCAATGCCCAGATTTCCGAAGACCTGGCGCCCCCTGAGGGGGCTAGAGAGTATCCGGATGTGCGCGCTATCGTTCATCGGCGTGAGTGGATACGTCGAATGAGCTTCCTTGCGTTTTGTTTGCTGTCGAGCGGGAGCCGCGCGAACTCGATCTTCATCGAGTGCGGTGAGAAGCGAATTCTCGTCGATTGCGGACTCACCGGGCCGGAGCTGAATCGCCGGATGCGCGAGCGGGGTCTTGATCCGGAATCGATCACCGACATCATCGTTTCTCACGAGCATCGGGATCACATCCACGGTGTCTGCACGGTGGCAAAAAAATTCGGGGCCACCGTTCATGTCAACAAGAAAACGTCGAGCGCCTGGCGCGAGTTCTGCCGAAACCCTCCCGCAGGGCGGCGGATCTTTCAAACCGGAGAGTGTTTCCCGCTCGGTGCTCTCGAGATCACTTCATTTGGAATCTCGCACGACGCGGCGGATCCGGTCGGGTTTCGTATCCGTTCGCCGTTCGGCACGATCGGAATCGCCACGGACCTTGGTCATGTGACAACGATCGTCAGAGAGAGTCTTCGAGGCCTGGACGCGCTCATCCTCGAGTCGAATCACGATCCGCTGCTGCTCGAGAGCTCTCCCTATCCGCGAATCTTGAAGGACCGAATCGCCTCGCGGAGGGGTCATCTTTCAAATCACTCGGCCGCAGCGCTTCTCGAAGAGCTGTTTGCCGAGCCGGAGTCGAACCTCCGGACCGTGGTCGGTGCCCACATCAGCGAGAACAGTAACGATCCCTCCCTCGTCCGGGATACCTTGCAGCCCGCCTGTGAACGGAGTCGCCGTTCGTGCTCGCTCCACACCGCCTCAATGCGCGCTCCGACCGAGATTTTCCGGGTCGAGACGCTCACGCCGGAAGTGACGTCAAGCGGCAGCTCCGCTATAGGATAGCTTTACGAGACGATAGTTATGGTACCGAGATACTCCCGGCCGGAGATGACACAGATCTGGAGCGACGATTCACGCTTTCAGCTCTGGCTCGAGGTCGAGACGGCTGCGCTTGAAGGGATGGCGGAGATCGGCCTTGTCCCGAAGAGTGCCCTTGAGTCGGTTCGCGCAAAGGGCGCCTTCGATACACAGCGAGTGCTCGAGATCGAAGAGACGCTGAAACACGACGTTATCGCTTTCCTCACCAATGTTGCGGAGCATGTCGGACCGGACGCGCGCTATCTGCACTACGGCATGACTTCCTCGGATCTGCTCGATACGAGTTTTTCAATTCAACTCTGCCGCGCGACGGATCTGATCCTGAAAGGACTTGAGGATCTCTTGTCGACAGTGAAGAGCCGAGCCGAGGAGTTTAAGCGCACTCCAACGATCGGACGCTCACATGGCATTCATGCTGAGCCGACGACTTTCGGTTTGAAGCTCGCCTCTTGGTATGCCGAGCTGAAGCGGCAACGGGTGCGAATCTCACGGGCGCGAGAGGAGATCGCGGTCGGAGCGATCTCCGGTCCAGTCGGCACCTTCGCTTCACTTCCCCCAAGTGTGGAAGCCTTTGTCTGTAAGAAGTTTGGACTCAAGCCCGATCCGGTTTCTACGCAGGTGATTAGCCGCGACCGGCATGCGTCCCTGTTTCTCCGGTTTGCCGAGCTCGGCTCGACGATTGAACGGATTGTCGTCGAGGTTCGTCATCTGCAGCGCACCGAAGTCCGCGAGGCCGAAGAGTTTTTCTCCGCAGGCCAAAAAGGCTCGAGCGCGATGCCGCACAAGCGTAATCCGGTTCTCTCCGAGAACGTCACGGGCCTGGCGCGAATGTTGCGAGCTTGGGCCGGCGCAGCGCTCGAGAACGTGGCTCTCTGGCACGAGCGCGACATCAGCCATTCGAGCGTCGAGAGATTTGTTGCGCCGGATATCACGGTGACGCTGGATTTCATGCTCGCGCGCACGAACGGAATCATCAAGAAGCTTGTGGTCTATCCCGAGACGATGATGAAGAATCTCGAGATGACGAAAGGCCTGGTCTATTCCGGCACGGTATTAAACGCACTCGCGGCAAAAGGTGTCAGCCGCGAAGATGCTTACAAGCTCGTCCAGACCCATGCGCTCGCCGGGTGGAACGCCGGTCCGAGCGAGCCGACATTCTTGCAACGTTTGAAAGGGGACGCTGAGGTCCGGAAGCATCTGAACGAAACGGAGATTGACGGGTGCTTCACCCTGGACCGCCATCTGGTGTGCGTCGATGAGATCTTTCGGAGAGTATTTTCATGAAAGCGTTCGTCTTTGTCCGTCTGAAACCGGATATTCTTGACGCGCCGGGCCGGGCTCTCGGGCAACAGCTCGTCGAG
>CAYOAK010000068.1:0-15118 GCA_964401925.1 uncultured Bdellovibrionales bacterium
ATCGGCCTCAGCAAAAGTAGCCCCGCACCAGGATTCCCCACCGGGATTTCTCCCCAAAAAATAGCCTCGCACCAGGATCAGGATTCGGCACTGGCGCCAGCGCGAGTGGATCAGCCTATTCGCGCAGCTATTGGTGCGTGTTTTCCTGGGTCACAGGTCGTATTTCTATCAATCGCGTAGATTTGTCTCGTGAATTCAGTCATCTCGGTAAATTCCCGCCCACGATATCGGGTTCCGGACAGAACCGTCGGCTGCTTCGAGGTCGTCTAAACTCCTGAGAGACTTCTGATAAAGGTTTTCGATCGAGATGCCGGACAGTAAGGCAAAGCCGAGGCTGTTGTTTGTCCTCCATAATTTTCACAACCGCGCCGGCACGGAGGAGCATACGAAGCTCCTTGCAGCGGAGCTTTCGGCCACGTACGAGATCGCCTTCCTCTTTCCGCAACACGATTCGGTAGTACTCCGCACGGCCGATGGGCAAGAGAAGGCTTTTCCCGGCGCACATCTTCCATGGCCCATCACGCCGGCCGACCAGCCAGTGGTCAAGCACTCAGTGAAACAGGCGCTAGACCTCTTCCGGCCAACGCTTATCCATATTCAGCATGCATTCTATTGGCCGTTGAATTTGATCGACTGGCTCTGCGATACGGGTGTGCCAGTGGTCATGAGTTTTCACGAATATTTCGCGATTACTCCGCTCTTCACGATGATCGGCACCGAGGACGCAGAGGTTGCGCTGTCCGAGAAGTATGTACGACAGATTTTCGGGCAAGACATTCGTCCGTATTTACTGGATCGAATCCGGCTGCTGCGTAAGGCGTTTGGCCGGCTTCGCGCGCGAATTGTGCCGTCCGAGTCTCTTGCGTCGATTCTCCACAAGCTGTACCCGGCGCACTACACCATCCTCCCGCATGGTATCAGGCAATTCGACACACCCGTCCATCGCTGTGGAAGTGACACTATAAAGTTTGGCTACGTCGGGAGCATGCTACCGCAAAAGGGGTGGCGTGAGCTCGCGCGGGCATGGCCACGCGTGTTCGAACAGCATCCCTCGGCGGAGTTACATTTCTTCGGCGGTGCCGAGATGCCTGCGAATCTGCCACTCGGCTCCTTTGCCCACGGAGTTTACGAGCAGTCAGATCTTCCCGCGATCCTTTCTCAGTTTCATATCGGCGTGCTGCCTTCGGTGTTTGCCGAAACTTTCTCTTTGGTGCTTTCTGAATTGCAGCTCGCGGGATTACCAGTTGCCGCCTCGAGGATGGGTGTATTTCGGGAGCGGATAAAGCCCGGCGTCAATGGCTGGCTCTTTAACCCATTTTCCGCTGAAAGCATCGCTGAGGTTCTCGGCAACTGCATCACCGATCAATCCTGGCAGCGCTGGCAAATTCCCCGGCCCCGCCTTGCAGCCGAAATGGCCCAAGACTACGACGCACTTTACCGGTCTCTCCTATGACGCGCTCCGCAGCCCGAACAGTGTTGCAGCTCGTCCTAGTCGACGAGACTGGCGACAGTTACTACCGGATGCGTTGGCCGGGAGCGCAACTCGCAGAGCAGCGCAAAGATTGGCGGGTGATCAATCTCGATGCTCAGGCAACTGAGCGGTTCGCCTGGGGGCTCGAAGCCGACCTCCTCGTCCTGATCCAGTCGGGAGATCTCGACCTTCTTCCACTGATTGAGGAGCGTCGACGCCGCGGCAAAAAAACGCTGATTGAATACAACGACCAATACTACGAACCGCCCGCTTGGTCGCCGGTTGCCGGGCCTTGGAGCTCGCCGCTCATCTGGCAATCCTACGAGCTTATAATGAACGCCGGCGACGGGCTCACCGTGACTGGCCCCGGCCTAGAGGAGCTTTTCAGACCTCTGACGAAAAAACCGATTACTCAGCTTCTTAATCACTTTCCTCGCTCACTCCCTCCATTCGACATCATCAACCAGTCCCCCACTGAGACGTTTCGCATCGGATGGGCCGGATCACTTGGCCACATGGCCGACATTCTCTCCATCCAGCCGGTGTTCATTCAATTGCTCGAAGAATTTCCGCAGTTGCGTCTCGCGTTTATGGGCAATGAATCGCTGCCCGAGACGCTCCATCTGCCGCTCGACCGCGTGGACTACACGCCTTGGGGCAGCATGGAACAATACCTTCGCTTCTGGGCGCCGATTCACGTGGGCATCGCACCGCTGCTCGATACGCCTTACAACCGATGTCGAAGCGACATTAAAGCGGTCGAGATGGCTGCAACCGCAACCCTTCCTGTGCTCCAACGAGCACTACCCTATCAGGATTTTATCGAGCGCACCGGCGTTCCCTCATACGACGGAAATAGGGAGCTGCTTGAGACGCTCCGCGCGCTAATCGCGGCGCCAGATAAACTGCGCACCGCGATTGGAACCGCCTACGAATACATTCGCAAAGAGCGCATCGGTAGAGATCGCACAGAACGCCAGGCGCTCTACACCGCGCTTATCGAGGGCGCTCCGGAGTCGACGTTCAAGTGGCCGCTTCCTGTCGGATACCACGAGCATAAAGGCACCACAGACCCAGAGGCACCAAGCACCCGTCGCCTTCAGGCGATCCAACAACTTTTGAACGTGAAGAACTATGACGTTGCATTGTCCAATCTAACGGAGCTCGCTCGGTCGAATCCACTCCACCCAGAGATCCAACTCGCTCTCTTCAAAGTGTTGCTGCGGCTCCGGCCCTCGGAGGCAAAACAATCAATTCTTCCTTTACGAAAGCAGTTTCCCCGCGATTTGCGCTTCATCATTACACAACTAGCGTTTGAACGAGAGGAGCCCGCCTGGCATCAACATTTAGCGGAGCTTTCCGAACTGTTGCAGATTCTCCCGCCACGAGCGAGAGAGATATTCCGAAAGGACATCCTTACGGTTATTCGCGGCTCTGTCGCTCGCGGTGTACTTTCACCATCCGTGACTGAGACATTGCTTCGCGCCTATCCGCATTCACCCGACTTTCAATTGTTGCACGCTGAACAGCTTGAACGGCATGGGCGTCATAGTGAAGCGGCAGCCGTATTCGAATTGCTCGGCGCCCTCTTCCAGCAAGCCGAAGGCTTTGATGAGCTCCGTAAGAGTGCCTCTTTTGGATTTTTCAGTGCGTGGGCCGAAGGCACTAGGGCGCGAGCACGCAAAAGCTAGCGCGGCAGAATGTGAAAGTGAGAGCTCTGAAATATTGTTTCGCGCTTCAGTCACTGTTTGAGCAGCGAGCGCTGTTCATCTTTCAGTTGTTTCTTCTGGTCAGTGCCATCGGACTCACCCTGGCAGCAAGCAGCCGCTATCTTTGGAATGATGAACTCTTTACGCTCACGATCGCAAGACTACCGAGTCTTGATGCCGCTCGAGCTGTCCTACTTACCGGCGTCGATCCACATCCTCCGGCGCAGTATCTTTCTGTCCGTGCAGGACTCGCGCTCTCATCGACACCGGAAGTCGGCGCCCGTCTCGGCAGCATCGTCGCCTATCTCATCACTGCCTGCGCTCTCTTCGGGCTGCTGTGTCGCGTTACGGGTCCGGTTTGGGCCCTTAATGGCGTTCTCCTTCTTTCTCAGACGAAAGCAATTCGTTACGCCTACGAAGCTCGAGGATATTCTTGGGTAATTGCGTTTTGCGCGCTCGCGCTTTTCGCCTTCCACCGGCTCGCATCGACAGAACGCAAACCTTGGGCCTGGGTTCTCCTTACTGTTGGCCTCGCTGGTGCTGTCTCTGCACACTTTTATGCAGCACTTTTACTGCCGATCTTCGCTCTCGGAACAGTGTGCCGAACAGGGGTGTGCTGCCTTCGTTTGAAGCACATCGCTCCGTTTCTTCCTGCACTCGGGCTGTTATTCGCGTATTTCCCCCTGATTCAGGCCGGACGTAAGGAGGTCTCACACTTCTGGTCTCCCGCGACGGCCTCGTCTCTCTTCGATGGGTACGCGGCGCTGTTCCCCGACGGAACTGGCCTCACCGTGGTCTTCATTCTTTTAATGCTTACCCTCAGCTCGTATCTGTCACGGTCGTCCGGCGCGATGCCGAACGCCGGATCCCGGGCCTACGACGCAACTGACGAAGGAGATCTCGTCGTCCTCATCGCGCTAATCCTTGCACCCGCCTGCTGCGTGCTCCTAGGCGTTTTCGTCACCGGAGGATACGTGCCGCGCTATACGATTTACACCGTCCTCGGTGTCATCATCATTACTATCCTTGTCGGCGCTCAACTGCGGAATCCACTCGCGCCTCTTGCTGTCTTCTTAGTTCTGACAGCATCTTTTGTAAGGACAGGGATTATCGCTCCCATCACGTCATTCCAAAAAGGCATCGGCGACCCTGCCCGAATCGTGGTCGAAGAGCTTAATCGATTAAACGGGGCGGACCTCGTGATTCCGCGAGGCACCGACTTTTTCCGCTATTGGCACTACGCCCCAGCGACGCACAGGAACCGGATCGTCTACCTAACCGACTCGGCCGCCGCTGCCGGCTATACGGGAGCGAACACAGCCGATCGCACTCTCCAGCTCTTCAAACCGGTCGCCGGATTTCCGGTGCAGGTCTACGCAGACTATGTGGCTACGCATCAAGTAGTCTACGTCCTCGGCTCACACGACTGGATACTGCGGAAATTGAAGGACTCCGGCGCGAAAATTGAAATTCTCAGGTGGACTGGGGAGGATCCCCTCTTCCGCGTTGACCTCCCAGGCTGACCTCTCGGGTTCTGGTGCGGGTTCTGCGGGTTCTGGTGCGGGGCTACTTTCTACGACTTCTGGTCGGTAAGGCGGTGCTTCGGGTTCTGGTGCGAGGCTACATTCTACGACTCTACGCGGCGGAAGGTCGGTACGGCGGTGAATTCCGAATTGGACTGAGCCTTTTGTCGGCAGCGGCCAGACAACGGGAAGTAGTGCCGGGCTACGTTCAGCGACCGGACACCCGTCGAAACTAAGGCAGCTTATTCTATCTTTGTCTGCGGCTCCGGGGGGGTGATACCGACGAGCGAGAGTCCGTAAAGCAATTGTTGGGGCGTGAAAGGCTTCGTTATGTAGTACGAGGCGCCTATATTATAGCCCTCCATCACATCCTCGGGATTCGACTGGCATGTGAGCATGATCACAGGAATTGCTGCTGTTTGATTATGCAGTTTTAATCTCGTCAGCACATCCAGGCCGCTCATTCCCGGCATTTCGACGTCAAGGATAATGCAGTTTGGTGCGCCCTGCTCGATAAGTTTAAGTGCTTCAAACCCATCTGATGCGGAAACTACGTCAAAATTTGAAGCGATGAGAATGTCCCGCACGAGAGTGCGAATCGTCGGATCATCATCGACATTTAAAATTTTCGGCATACTCACTCCCAGGATCGAACCGATTCATCAAGCAGCTCGGTGAGAATGGTCAGAGCAGCCTGAGCGTTCTCGTCGAGCGGTTTCGTTTCGGATTGCGTTAGGACGTCCGCATAGAGGACCCCTTTGATATAGGGGCCGGTGCCGACCGGCACCGCAATAGCCGGCCAACCGTCGGCAAAAAGCGCGTCACCGGTTGTTTGGGGGACGCTGCTTACATATGCGCGTATATCAACTGAATTTTTTAAGTTCGTGGTCAGCTGCCGTTCCATGCCCTTCACGTTTGTTGGAAAGGGTTTGCCCAGCGACATTCGCCCGACAAGCTTCGTCCTGTCCGAATCAGCATAAAAGAGGCACACACGATCGTAACCAAGGGCGTAGATGAGAGATTCCATTGCAAAGGACGTCACGCTCGGAACAGGATCTCGCGCCGATATTGCTGCGCGCATCTCCCGCATATATGCAGCGAAGGCGTTCGGTTGATCGTCTGTGGATGGGCCTCCGCTCGCAGCAGTCTTATCTTTGCGCTCCTTATAATTCTGCATGAAGTCAGGAAGCGTGAGGAAGCTCAGCTCAATCATTTCGCAGTGCTGCCGGAACAGCTCGGGAAGCTCGCCAAGGGCTTTCTCGAACCGGTCTCGTGGCAAGATCTTCTTCGCAACAAGCGAGTTCACCGCTTCTTCAAGTTGCTTCGGGCCCCCGTGAATGATCGCTTCCGCAAATTGGGCAGCTGAGCTTACGGCGACTGACAATGCTACTCGGCTAGCATCACCTTTTCGCTCATTGAGCGGCTTGTGCGCAAGAATCAGAACATCCCTGTAGTATGCGGGAATCTGCAAGGCATCCACGATTGCAAGGGTCAGTTCGACAGAGCTTGTTCCCAGGATCTCTGCGAGGCTTTTAGAAACATCTTTTCCTCGTGCGTGGGCACGACGAGCCGCGGCCTCGTAAACTTGCGGAAAATAATAGGCCAGCAGCAGATGGCCAAGCGACATGAAAGTTCCTGCTAAGTAGCCCTGCTCTGCCAGACCTTCGAGCTTAACATTCGATGCGATCCGATTACTGAGCAGGGAGGTTACGATTGTGCGCCGCACCGAATCGGCGAAGACTCCGCCGCGCTTTGCTGCCGGAACGAATTTCTGCATTAAAACCATTCCGCTGCACAGCTCAGACAACGCCTGCATTCCAAGCGCCATTACTGCTTGCGTCACCGTCGTTATCGGTTGAGGTCGTTGATAGAACGCGCTGTTCACGAGGTGCAGGACTCGCGTGCCCAGAGATGGCTCTCGCAATATCAATTCACTTATCTGCTCCACCGGTGTGTTAGGTCGCGCGGCAAGAGCGCGGAGGTCGCTCACAACCTTTGCGCGAACCGGGAAGTCTCCGTCCTTTCGCAGAGCCGCAGTCAGGCGCTCCAAGATGCGGCCGTCCGATTCCTGTGACGTTGCCGGTAAGGCCATGCTAGGCGATTGCTCCAATTCGAGAGATAGGATGATGTGAGTTTAATACGGTTTTCAACGTGAGTTCACGGATTGTTTGAACGAGCTCAGTTGGATCGAATGGCTTTGGGATGAATCCATCCGCACCGGAGAGAAGAGCTTGTTCCCGGTCTTGGTCAAACACGCAGGCGCTAACAACGAGGAGCGGGAGTCGCTGCTGCTCTCCTTGGTCTCCGCGCCGCACCGATTCAATAAAACTGAGGCCGCTTTCGCCGGGGATTGCCAAGTCGACAATGCATAAGTCAAGGTCACCCCGTTGCAATTGGATTCGTGCTTCGTCAGCAGTATGGGCAATGTGCACCGCACCGCCGGCTGTGCTGAGAATGGCTTCGAGCACCTGACATGTCATCGGGTTGTCATCTAGCACGAGCAGATTCATCCCCTCGAGTTTCCCCAAAATACTTTCTTCAACTGTCGATGCCGCATCCGCAGCAATGGCGGGAGATTGTTCCGCCAGCGGAACGATGATCCAGAAAGTGGACCCTTCCCCTTTTACACTTTCGACGCCAATTCGGCCGCCATTTCTTTCGACCAGAGTTTTCGTCAGCGACAAACCAAGTCCCGTGCCGACTTGTTCCCGGCTATAACTATCATCACCCCGTTCGAATCGAGTGAAGAGCCGGGCCGCCTCCGCCGGCGTCACTCCGACGCCGGTGTCGCGCACAGTGATGCGCACCATGTCAGCAACGATTGTCGCAGCAAGCTGCGCCGAGCCGCCTGGTTGCGTGTATTTCACGGCATTCGAAAGCAGATTTAGGAGGATCTGCCTTATGTGCCGCGGATCGATCCACAGTTTCTGATGCTTTTGCTCGTCGGCAACTTGAATTGGCTTCAGTTCGATGCCCTTTCCCACAGCGGTCTGCAGCATCAGCTTCTGAACTTGCTGGAGCAGTGAAAACAGTTCGACCTTGGATGGCTCAGGTTCCTCACGTCCAGCTTCGATGCGTGAAAGGTTTAGCACTTCGTCGATGAGTTCTTTTAGGTGCTCGCTCGAAGTTTGTATCGAAACGAGTGCGTCCTTCTGCTTATCGTTGACCGTCCCAAAGACGCCCGCTGCGAGGACGCTCGAATAACCAACAATTGCGGTTAATGGCGTCCGTAGTTCGTGACTCATGTTTGCCACGAAACGTCCTTTTGCACGATTCGCTTCTTCGGCTTTCGATTTCTGACTTGCAAGATCTTCGGTGCGCTTCTGCACTAGCTCTTCTAGACGTTCTGCATATGCCGCGAGTTTCGATTGCGAAAGAGCAGCTGCTACCGCAGCCGTTGTCCCGCCGGTGAACTCTTCAAATAGAGCGCTGCAGCGCTCGTCCAGAATATGCTCATCTCGATAGGCAAGAAGTATGGCGCCGAGATTGCCGTCCTTTCCCTCCAGAGTGGAGATGTGAATACTTCGCATGCCCGCGTCTTTAAGAAACGCAAGAGCATCATCACCTTGATTCTCAAGGTGCGGCACGGAGATCATTCCGCCAAAACGCAGCGCTCGTTCTAGGATTGAGTCCTGTAGCGGAATAGAAGTCGGTAGCTCATCTTTTCGAAAGCCGTAAACACCTCGAAGATCGATCGACTCTTCCGGCGGGGAAATGGTGAACAGCAATACGGCGTCCGCAGCAAACCGAAATGCTCCCTGATTCACCACGGCGCGAGCGATCCGATCCATGTTCAGACCAGAGGCAATTAGCTGAGCGAATTCGCTCAAAACTTCGTACCGCTCTTTTAGCTCGCTCTCCATCCTTCAACCTATCGGCAGGTCGTGCCCTTCCGCTAAAGGTCTGTTTTTAATGAAGAATCCGTTGCAGCCGGCCTATCCAATTGAAATTTCACTGTTTCCCTGAATCGTCGAACTCCTTTCACGAGCAGTCTCGGCACGGAGGCACCGGCTCGCCGGCGGCAGCTCTGGTCGTCTGGCTCTGGTGTCTGGCTCTGGTGCGGGGCTACTTTCTGAACTTTCTAACTCTCTAACTTACTGACAATTTCTAAAACTTAAGCGGAAACATCCTGGCCGAGTGCTCGACTAGTAGTGCGATGCCGCGACTACGAAAATGTTTCTTCCATAAGGCCGTTGTAGAGTTCTGTTCTCGAACTCAGGAGGGCCTGCCCTTTGTTGCAACCCCGTACATGAACCTGTTGCTCGAGGGCATCCTCGCGAGAGCCGCTGCGATGTACGATGTAACGATCTGTCATTATATCTTCATGGCGAACCATTTCCATTTGATAGGAGTAATCGGTGACCCCAGCGAAGCACCAGCATTTATGCGTTATGTGAAAGGCGAAATTGCACACGCAATCAACCGCTTGCTGGGGCGACGGGGACGGACGGTCTGGTCGGAAGGCTACGATTCCCCGATTATTCTGACAGCAGATACCGTCCTCGATCGGATGCTCTACCTCTATTTAAATCCCGCTCGAGCTGATCTTGAGACGTCGGTAGCGAAATATCCGCTGACGAACTCCTATGCATTTCTCATCAACCAGAGGCGCTCATTATCAAGCCGCAAGGTGGCTCGCGATACCATTCCGCCATTGAAAGCGGCGGCCATGAGCTCCAAGGATCAGGAATCGTTTAGCGCGAGATTGCGGCGCGGTAAGGGAACGGACGAAATTCTGACCGTGAAGCCCTGGGCCTGGCTTCAGTGCTTCGCGAAATCCACTCATTTAAACCCCGACACGATGAGAGAAGCGTTCTTAAAGCGACTCCACTTTGTAGAAAGGCAACTCGCGTTGATTCGGCACCGTCCCGTGGTTGGTGCTCATGCGCTTCGGTTGCAAAGTCATATCCGAGCACACACTCCGGCCAAGCACGGAAAGAAAATGGTTTGCCTCAGCTCAGATGTGACACTTCGAATCCATTTCATTCATTGGTTTCAACATCAATCGACTCTCGCCTCACGAGCGTTCCACAGTTGGAAGCAAGGCATACGACGCGCGCATCCACCCCCGGGATTCTTTACCACCGGGGGATTTCAATTCTCCTGTTTACTTTCTTGGTCGCTGTAGGCTCACAGCCAATCGATAGTTGAACTCACATTGAGTTGTGCTCGAATGCACCCTAATTGAGGCATCCGCAGCTCATTTCAACGCGGCAGCACGCTCGCATCTTTGAACCGCCCGCTCCGACCCGCTCAGCCGTCGCCGGTAAACGGCAGGTTCGTCATTTTCTTGATGAGGTCTCGGCTCCACTTCGGATTTTCTTCGGATTTTCGCGCCTGTCGCGCATATGTAGCCCCGCACCAGCGCATGGAGAGCACAGCCGTCGCCGGTATTCGCGCCCGTCGCGCATATGTAGCCCCGCACCAGCGCATGGAGCACACCAGCGCATGGAGAGGGGCGCTAGATTGGGGAGAGGAAGCGTTCGAGGTCGTCGATGTCGACTGGCTTCGTGAAGTGTTCGTCGAACCCGGCGGCATGGGCACGGTCGATGTCATCTTGACGGCCGTAGCCCGTGAGCGCGACCAGACGCATCTTTTGGTTTTTGCTTAGGGGGCGCAGGCGCCGCGCTACCTCGTAACCGTCCATCTCCGGGAGGCCGATATCGAGGAACACTAGGTCGAGGTGATCGGCTTGTGCGAGGGCGATTGCTTGAGGGCCGTTGTGCGCAACATGCACTGAGTTTCCGCGGAGCTGGAAGAAGAGGGCCAGGCTTTCTGCAGAATCAACGTTATCATCCACTACGAGGATGTTGAGATTGCTATGACCCGTCCTGCCATTACCGTTCAGTTTCCATGGCTCAGCGGGCTCTTTATTTTCAGGCTGCTGTACGACAAGCGGCAGCCGCACGATGAACTCACTGCCCTCGCCGGGGCCCCCACTTCGAGCTTCGACAGCGCCGCCGTGCAGCTCAACTAGTGTTCGGACGAGCGTTAGGCCGATTCCGAGGCCGCCTTGCGAGCGATCGAGGGATCGGTCAACTTGAATGAAGAGATCAAAGATCGTGGGCAGCATCTCCGAAGGTATCCCGATACCACTGTCCTTCACGCTCATCGAGGCCCAGCCGTCTGATTCAGTGGTCGTGATAATCACCTCACCGCCTTCGGGGGTATACTTTGCCGCATTATTCAGCAGGTTCGCGAGGACCTGAGCCAGCCGAGTTTCGTCGCCGAAGACGGTTGGCGACACTGCCGTTTCAACGACCCGCACTCGGTGTTTTCGAGCTTGAAGAAGCGGCCCGCTTGTTTCAAGCGCACGTGCAACCACCCGCTTCAAATCGGTTGGCTCTGATTGAAGCGTGATCTTTCCCTGAGTAATACGCGAGACATCCAGCAGGTCGTCGACGAGGCGGGTAATGTTCCGCACTTGGCGATCGATAACGCTTCGCGCCATTTCGGTGTGCTCATCGCTCGTCGCCTGAATCTTCATGATCTCAACAGCATTTCGGATCGGTGCGAGCGGATTACGAAGCTCGTGCGCGAGCATCGCAAGAAACTCATCCTTTAGACGATCGGCGTTCTTCAGCGAAGTCTCCGCTTTCTTGCGCTCCGTGATGTCTTCCATCAGACCGTCGATGAACACGCCACCTTGCTCAGAACCGCTGCGGCTGAGACTTAACGCGACCCACACCGGCGTTCCGTCGTTACGCCTGATCTCAACATCACCGAGACGCTCATTCGCACTCTCACCGGGGGCACGAACTCCCACCTCAGCGATCAGGGCCTTAAAATCGAACCCCTTCGCCTCCTCCAAGGATGCCGCACCGATTAGCCGCAGAAGAGCGGGGTTTGCCTCGGACAAGACACCATTGGCAGCTAAGCGGAAGATCCCCACATTCAGCCGGTTCAGAAGTCCGTGAAGGCGGGTCTCCACACTTACGGCCCGCTGCTCCGCCTGCTTTCTGAGCAGCTCAGACTGCGCCTTGACCTGCTGAGTCTTCTTGTACAGCTCAAGAAAGACTCCGACTTTCGTTCTCAGAATCTCCGGCTCGATCGGCGAAAAGATGTAGTCGACTGCCCCAAGCGAGTAGCCGCGTGACAGGTGAGTCTCATTTGTATTCACCGAGGTGATGAAGATGATGGGAGTATGCTCACTCTTCGGCCGCTGGCGAATGAGCGCCGCCGTCTCGAAGCCATCCATCCCCGGCATGCTGACGTCCAACAGAACCACGGCGAAATCCTGGCGGAGCAGCAGTCGAAGAGCTTCGCTTCCGGAAGACGCCGTTACTATCCGGTGACCTAGCTCTTCGAGGCTGACCTGCAGAGCGAGCTGCTTATCCGGCCGATCATCGACGAGCAGAATGCTTCCATCGTCTTCAATCTCAACCGGGACCGGCTCATTCGCAATAACCATAACGACATTTCCCTGTGCGCCGCTTACGCCCCCTCATGCAGTTCGTGATCGTCAGCGGTGGGACAGAGCCAAGCGTGGAGGAGCGTCAGAAGCTTGTTCGTATCGACCGGCTTCGAGATGTAATCCGAAGCACCTGCCTCGAGACATTTTTCCCGGTCGCCCTTCATCGCTTTTGCCGTCAGGGCGATAATCGGAATCGCACTGAACTGACTCTGTTGCCTGATCGCACGCATCGTTTCGTAGCCATCCATTCCAGGCATCATAATATCCATCAGCACAAGATTGATGCCCGGAGTTTCTCGAAGCACGGTGATTGCATCCTTACCATTCTCCGCGGAAAGCACCTGCATATTCTGGCGCTCGAGAATGCTGGTCATCGCGAAGATGTTCCGGATGTCGTCATCGACAACCAGAACCCTCTTTCCAGCGAGCACAGCGTTGACGCTGTAGAACTGTTCGATCAGCTCCATCGTATTCGTCGGCAGCTTCTCATGCGGAAGCTGCAAACCGACCACAATACAATCGAGCAGCGACGCCAAGTCGCTGGCGTAGCGTATCTCGGTGTTCACGAGCTTCCTCGCCAGCGCCAATTGCTCCGGCCGCGTCAAACCCTCCTGACCATAGAAGATGATCATCCGGTTCTTCTCCATACCGACCCGCTTTGGCCTGCCGGCTGTCGTGATCTTCTTTACGTTCTCCGGGGTGAGCGGCAGGACCATCGTATCGATCCGCTTGGACTCCCACATCGCGAGCGCTTTCTTCAGATTCGGCGCTTCGCTCATCGTGAAACCCGAGCCCAGATACTTGCGCAGCTCATCCGGCTTTATCTCGTCCTGCGCTACAATCAGCAGACTACCCTCGGCTGCCTTCGAGGCCGTCATCGCTTTGAAGAGCGTATGCAGCCGCTCTTGAGTAATCGGCTTCATATGCGCGCCATCGGCCCCACGTCGAATCCCGCTCGGGCATTCGTCATCGGTCGAGATGATGTGCACCGGAATATGCCTTGTCGACAGATCATGCTTGAGGTGGGCAAGCACTCGCCATCCGTTAATGTCCGGTAACTTTATATCCAGGGTCACGGCCACCGGATTGAACTGCTTCGCTAATGCGACAGCGATTCCCCCCTGAGCGGTCACGAGTGCCTTGAACCCGTGCTCATGCGCCATGTCCTTCAGAAACTTCGCGAAGCCGACATCATTGTCAACAATCAGCACCGACCGATCGCCGGTCGCAATACCACTCCGGTCGTCGCCGAACTCATCGGGCAGAGCGACGCTGCCGTCCAGTGTCACCTGCGGAAGCTGCTCGATATGAACCAGTGCGGGCTGTGGCGTCGGCTCGACAATGCTCTGCGTGCGCACATGCTTCGATCCGGTGTAGGCGGTCGACAGGAATAATGTGAAGTTACTTCCCATTCCCGGCGAGCTGGTCAGCCGGATCTCCCCGCCGAGGAGCCGGGAAATTTCCCGGCTGATCGCGAGACCAAGCCCGGTTCCACCATATCTTCGGCTTGTGCTTCCATCCTCCTGCTGGAACGCTTCGAAGATGATCTGCTGCTTATCGGGCTGAATCCCGATACCCGTATCAATCACGGAGAACGCAAGCACCGTCTGCGAGTTCTCTAGCGTCGCATTCTCACGCGACCAACCCGTTCGAACCGGAGACACCTGGAGAGTCACACTTCCTTGTGCCGTGAACTTGAACGCATTCGAAAGCAGATTTTTCAGAATCTGCTGCAAACGCTTCACATCGGTTTCCATGCTCTGCGGCAAACCGCGATCGAACAAGATGTTGAACTCCAAGCGCTTTGAGTCGGCGATGTGACGGAAGTTCCGCTCCACATATTCGCGCAGCTCGCTCATATGCAGCTCGCCGATGTCGACGCTGACCGTTCCAGATTCGATCTTCGAGAGATCGAGAATGTCGTTGATGAGTGCGAGCAGATCGTTCCCCGAATCGTGAATCGTCCTTGAGAACTCGACCTGTTTGTTCGTGAGGTTTCCTTCCTGGTTGCGGGACAGCTGATCCGAGAGGATCAACAAGCTGTTCAATGGAGTTCGCAGCTCGTGCGACATGTTCGCCAGAAACTCGGACTTGTACTTCGAGGTGAGCGCGAGCTGTTCGGCCTTCTCTTCCAGCGCTTTTCTGGCTTGCTCCACCTCTTGGTTTTTCCGTTCCACCTCGACGTTCCGATCGGCAAGGAGCTTCGCCTTCTCTTCGAGCTCTTGGTTCGTATTCTGAAGCTCCTGCTGCTGGCTTTGCAGCTCCTTCGCGAGCGACTGAGACTGCTTGAGCAGATCCTCCGTTCTCGTATTCGCTTCAATCGTGTTCAACACGATACCGATGGACTCCATCAACTGCTCGAGAAACACTTCGTGCGTCGGCGAAAACCGATCGAATGATGCGAGCTCGATAACGCCCTTCACCTGCTCTTCGAACAAGACCGGCAGAACCAGAATATTGCGCGGCACGGCTTGCCCGAGTCCGGAGCTCACCGCGACATAATCACGCGGCACCTCAGTCAGCAGAATTCGCTTTCCTTCAACGGCGCACTGCCCGACGAGACCTTCGCCAAGCTTGAACTCTGTCGGCATCTGCTCGTTATATGCATAGCTCGCAAGCAATTTCAGCTTCGACTGGTCGTGCCACGGATCGTCTTTCGAAGAGTCGATCGTGTAGAAGACCGCTTGCTGCGCCGCAACGACCGGCACAAGCTCGGAGAGAATCATCTTTCCCACCGCGAGCAGATCTTTCTGACCTTGCAGCATCCGCGAGAATTTCGCCAAGTTGGTCTTCAGCCAATCTTGCTCGGAGTTCTTGAGCGTCGTGTCTTTCAGGTTCCGGATCATCTCGTTGATGTTGTCCTTCAGCGCGGCAACCTCGCCTTGCGCTTCGACCTTGATCGATCGGGTCAAGTCTCCCTTGGTGACAGCGGTCGCAACGTCCGCGATCGCGCGGACCTGAGTGGTCAGATTCGCAGCGAGCTGATTTACGTTATCCGTCA
>CAYOAK010000068.1:15128-15789 GCA_964401925.1 uncultured Bdellovibrionales bacterium
CGCTCGCCTGCCCGCCGAGCTTCCCTTCAACTCCCACTTCACGCGCCACTGACGTCACCTGCTCGGCGAAGATCGCGAGTGTATCCGTCATCGAGTTAATCGTATCCGCGAGCTCAGCGATCTCACCCTTCGCTTCCACGGTGAGCTTTCGCTTCAAGTCGCCCTTTGCAACCGCGGTCACAACCTTCGCGATACCGCGCACCTGACCGGTCAAGTTGCCGGCCATGAAATTCACGTTATCCGTCAAGTCCTTCCAGGTTCCGGCGACCCCTTCGACGACCGCCTGTCCGCCGAGCTTCCCTTCCGTTCCCACTTCCCGTGCAACCCGTGTCACTTCAGAAGCGAATGAACGCAGCTGATCGACCATCGTATTAATGGTGTCCTTCAGCTGCAGGATCTCCCCTTTCACGTCCACGGTGATCTTTCTCGACAAGTCACCGCTCGCTACCGCCTTCGTCACGTCAGCGATGTTCCGCACTTGACCGGTCAAGTTCCCGGCCATGAAATTCACGTTATCCGTTAGGTCCTTCCAGGTTCCGGCAACCCCTTGCACGACCGCCTGGCCGCCGAGCTTCCCTTCCGTTCCCACCTCTCGCGCTACCCGGGTTACCTCAGATGCGAACGAGTTCAGCTGGTCGACCATCGTGTTGATCGTAATCTT
>CAYOAK010000069.1:0-15528 GCA_964401925.1 uncultured Bdellovibrionales bacterium
GGATCTGTGCCGACCAGGAATTGCAGGTATGCGAGAGGCTGAAACCGCCTTTTGCCTCGTAGAAGCTCCCGGCGCCGTAGAGCGAAGGGCCGAGGCGCCGGCTAGCGCCGCTTTCGTCGATCGCGAGGGTCTCCCGAACGGCGGCCGCAATCTCAGGAAATGCGCTCGGCGTCACAGCGACCTTTACGAGCTCGGTGTCTGCGAAGAAGTGCTCAGGCTGCTCGTTGAACGCGGAGACGTGCAGCGCGGTGCCTGAGGAGAAAAACGCAGCGCGAATCCCCCGCCAGATGGAAAATCCGCTCGCCATATAAAAGGCGCGGTCTCCCCATCCTAGCTCAATCCAGCGCATCGATTTTGTCTCCGGGATCAGATCCTCTAGGGCCACTCCGAGATTGTCGCTATTGACTACAATGCCTGTATGCCAGCCGAGATTGACCACGTAGATAAAGTTCAGGCCCGGGGCATCCAAAGCGCAGGAAGCATGGGCAAAGCCCTTGCGGCCGTCACGAGCGAAATTTTCAAGCGAGCAACCGGCCGCCGTTAGCGAGAACAGCGTGACTGTAAGGATCGAGATGATTCGGCGCATCAGCACAGCTCGGTCTTTCCGCCCCCAACGGCTGCAAAACTTCACCTTTGACGGATCTCCGATACCGGGTAGATCCGACCTTCACATGTCCGAGTCCCCCGTCATAGATGCGAATGTTTCCGAGCTCCTGCTCGGTTCAAAGAAGGTCACCCTCATAGGGACCGCACATATTAGTCATGAGAGCGTCGCTCTTGTCGAACGGGTGATCGAGGAGCGCCGGCCTGATGTCGTGGCGATCGAGCTTGATTCGCGCCGGCTCCATGCGCTCCAGGACCCGGAGAGATGGAAGCAGACGGATCTGTATCGAGTGATACGGGATGGAAACTCCTACGTGCTGCTCACGCAACTGATTTTGCAGTCGTTTCAGAAGCGAATCTCGAAGGAGCTTGGCATCCAGCCCGGAGCGGAGATGCTGACAGCGGTTGTCATGGCCCAGGCGACAGGTGCGCGTCTTGAATGCATCGATCGCGATATCCGGCTGACGTTGAAGCGCGCATGGGCGCGTGCCGGCTGGTGGTCGCTGATAAAAGTTTTCTTCGCGCTGCTCCTTTCGTTTTTCGACAAGAACAGCGTCGATGCCGAAGAGATTGAGCGGCTGAAGAAGAGCGATGTGCTCACCGCCGCCTTGGAGGAATTCTCGGCTCTCCTCCCCGATGTGAAGACCTCGTTAATCGATGAGCGGGATGCATACATGGCGCAAAAGCTGCGCGATGTCTCAGGACAGCACATCGTCGCGGTGGTTGGTGCGGGGCATGTGCCCGGGATGTTGAGAGCCATCGAACGGGAGCACGATCTCTCCTTGCTGGAGGCTATTCCGCCGAAGAGTCCATGGGGAAAGCGGATTGCCTGGGCGTTTCCGGTGATTATCGTCGCCTTAATTGCCGTCATCGCGCGTTCGGGCGGAAAGGATGCGACTCAAGAGCTGGTGATCGCCTGGATTCTCCTAACTGGCGGACTCGCTTCGCTCGGCGCGTTGATCTCCTTTGCCCATCCGCTGAGCATCATCACGGCTTTTTTGGTGGCGCCGCTTGCAACATTGCATCCGATGCTGAGGGCCGGATGGTTTGCTGGTCTGGTTGAGGCGTATCTGAAGCGTCCCCGCGTTCTTGATTTAGAGAATGTCGGCGAGGATCTCGTCAGCCTGCGGGGTTGGTGGCGGAACCGGGTGAGCCATGTTTTGCTCGTTGTTGCGCTGACGAATATCGGCGCCGCTGTCGGGCGTATTATTGGCGCCATTAAGATCGTTCGCGCTGTTCTCTGAGGTAGCGATGCCGATCAATCCACACCCACCGTTTGCTATGTTTCCGGCGGTGCTCTCGCTCATTCTGATCGGCCTTGAGCTTCTCGCGTTTCGAGGCATCGCACCGGGAAAGCTGCGTGCGGCCGCGCTGGTCCTGTTCACCGTCTGTGTCACCGGAGCCTACTATTCCGGATTCTATGGACTCGATTACGCGTCGAAGCTCCCCCCGTCTGCGATTGTCGCGCATCAGGGATACGGCCGCTTTGTCCTGTTGATGTGCTGTCCGCTCGTCGTGCTCGGAGTGCTGAGTGCGCTCCTTCCCGTCCCTTCCCCCTGGTTGAAACGTGGCTATTGGGGGGTCCTCGGTGGGGTGGCCGCTGCAACCCTCTATACTTCTTATCTCGGGGGCGAGATCGTTTTCCGACATGGAGGCGGGGTTTTAGGGCTCGGATATTGAGAGCGTAGGATTTGAGGATCTCTCGAGGGCTGCCGATACAAACCTCATGGCGACCCGCAGCAAGATGCTCAAAGACACGAGAATTCACCTTCTCAAACGGACGGTGATGATCGTGGACGACGAAGCAGAGTTCCGGGAGGAAGCTCGCACCGTCCTCGGCGGACAAGGCTTTGAGCTGATCTGTCTAGAAAGCGCTAATCACGCGCTGCGCTACATGCAGAATCAGGCATGGAATTGGTATCCGTGGTTGCTGATCACCGACCTCGTGATGGACGGCATGGGCGGATATCAGCTGATGCGGCGAGTCACGGAGATCTATCCGAACCGGACGGTGCCGATGATCGTAGTCTCAAAGCTCGGAAGTCCCGACGACATCTCCGAAGCAGAACAGGCCGGCGCGTCCGTATATCTTCGCAAGCCGCTCAACGGCGAGGAGCTCATGGCTGCCATCAAGCAGGCCACCGGAAAGAAAGAGAAGAACCTCGAGATTAAGTTCGTCGACAAAGAGATCTAGGTCGAGTCTCAGGGATCATCCTTTTGAAGAAAGGTGCGTTTGTGGACGCACCCATCATCGTTAAACGCAATAATCCCGAAGCCGCCACCGAGTCTCCTCGAGGACCATGCTCTGATCATGGATCTCCGTGGAGATCTTCGGCATTCCCTGCGCGTCCAGGAGATCCTCGAAAGGAGTCGCGACCACATGAAATGTCGGCATTGTCAGCGTCACCTTCAACGACAGTTTCGTCAGCTCCGTTTGGAGCGCCTGGAGGAGGGCCGGCACCAATACCGCGAGGTTTTCGCCATCCCGCTTGTTGAGCTTCAACGCTCGAAGTGTCGCGCCAATCTCCAAAGCCTCGGTTCGAACATTGAACGACCGGCTCACAAAGTGAGCGAGTGCCGAGGCAAAGTTGCGGCCCTCATACATGCCGATTCGGCACAACTCCGCCTGAAATCCCAGTGACAGCTTTTGCACGACTCCATCCGCGAGGATGATCGTCCTCGAGCGCCAATCGCTGCTTTGAGAAAAGCCGTATTGGAGCACCGCGTTGAATTCGTCGGGCGTCGCCTGTCGCGGAAAGATCTCCGGGATGAATACGAGCGGATAATCTTTGTCCGGCCGTTCTCGATGCAGGTACGAGGTTGCGACCTTCATCGTGAACAGGCCCGTTCGGCGATCAGGCACAGTCCCGATAACAAGGCGCTTGTCCGAATGCTGGGCGTTGATTGCCGCAAGCGTCAGGTCCTCTGCCGCTCTACTCTGCGCCGTGAGGACTCCGAGCGGGTAGCCGTGATCCGAACGCGGCAGATCGTTGTGTAGCGCTGTCGGCAGATGCAGCACCCGGAGCGGGATGCCCTCAGCCTCCGCAGCCATCGATAGGCGGTGGAGGGACGCTACTGCTTCGCCGGCACCGATTCCCACAACATCTGAAATGCCTTGGGATTGAAGCGCGCGGAGAGCGGCGGTGGCGCATGAAAGGTCTGCCTCGCTGCTTCCAATCAGCGTATCGTCGCTGGTCCCGAGTACGGAGCCGTAATACGCAATCGTCCAGTCGGTCAGGACGGTCAGCGGCCGGAGGCTGTCGGGCTCGAGCTCGCCTTTACGCAGGCCCGAATACCCGCCGCGAATCCCGACGAATTCAAATTTCGAAACCCGGTTGCGCGGCCGGATCAAGCTCTTCAACAAGGGATTGATTCCGGGGCACAGCGTGCCGCTGACGACAATTGCAACCTTCTTCTTTTTCATAACCTTCTTCCCTGAGACTACAGACCGGAGACGGCCCGACGGCTGACCGGACTGTAGGAGCTCGAATTTCTACTGCTCGAGAGGGATTGAAAGATTTCCAGGGGGAGCGGGTTCCGCATTGGGAAGATACCGGATAGCAGCCGAAGCCTCAAAGGGTGCGACTCACGCGAGGTGAGGCATCGCTCGGCCGCTTTCGATGTATCAGCTTGTGGGTGGCTTAACCTCCCGCAACCGTAGAGCGCCGCATTCTCGCTCCCGTACTCCGCCTCCAAATAATCATATCGCGTATAATTAATTTCCCGCTGAAAGCGCCTTCAGCGGGGCTGTGGAATGTAGAGCAACCTCCTGAGATTTTGGGACAATTAATTATACGCGATATAATTATTCGGAGTGGATCGAGACTCCGCGTTGGAGCTTAGGCGGTGAATGGCTTGGGCACGGGCTTTCCGCCCTTTTCCCAGAGGGGTGCGTCCTTGTTCTGCTGCTTCAGCGCGTAGCGCGCGAGGAGGAAGAGGAGATCGCTTAGGCGGTTTACGTATTGGAGGATGGGTTCGGTCAGCGCTGCTTCGGGATTGGCGGATGCCTCAGCGGCGAGGGCTACGATCCGGCGCTCGGCGCGGCGGCATACGGTTCGGGCAACGTGGAAGAGTGCTGCAGTTTCGCTTCCGCCGGGGAGGATGAAGGAGGTCAGCTCCGGGAGCCCCGCGCCGAAGTTGTCGCATGCGTGTTCGAGCCGCGTGACATGTTCGGCGGTAATGCGAATCATCTGCGGATAAGCGCCGCTTGGGGGAGTGGCGAGCTCGGAGCCGAGATCGAACAGCTCTTGTTGAAGGAATTCAAGCGGCTCGCGGAGTGATGAGAGCTCTGTCGGCAGCCGTTCTTTGATCAGCCCCAGAACAGAGTTCAGTTCGTCGATCTCGCCGTAGGCGGCAACCCGCGGCTCTGCCTTTGATACGCGCTTTCCCCCAACAAGGGCGGTATCGCCCTGATCTCCGGTCCGGGTGTAAACCCTGTTGATCCGGAAGGTCATACTGCGGCGCCTTGGGCGGAGAGCTCTGCCTTGAGTATCTCCCGTAGGGCAGGATGCTTCTGCAGAGCTTGATCTACAAGGCCCTGATCGAGGCCGAAGATTCTGTTGTAGGCCAGCAACGCTTCGCCGGCGATGACGTTCGAGTCGAGCGCAAGTTTTCGAAGCAGCTCCTGTCCCTCTGACTTCGTCGAGTCCTCGGAGCAGAGCGTCTTCGCTTTCACGAGGAGCGCAAGCTCCGTGAGAAAGGCTTCTTTGCTCAATTTCGGAGACTTTCCGAGCATCTCAACTGTGAACGGCTTGAATCGCTCGCGAGCCTTGGCGATCTCCCCACGGCGGAACTCGGCGGCACCGCGATAGATCTCGGCAAGCTGCGCATATGTCGAGCGCGTGCCGACGTCTCCGATGGCGCGCAGCTTATCTTCGAAGGCACGTTCGATGTGGCTCAGATCTGTCCCGTCTGTCGGTTCAAAGAAGAGCGTCGTGAAGTCGCGTTGAGCGCCTTCGAATTTCTGCGAAGCACCTCCCCGCGCGTTCTCTTGACCTTCTCGCATCCATTTCACACCAACCGAAATGGCCAGTACCAGAAGGACGCCAAGAACGACGTTCTTCCAATTTTTTGCGAGCTGCTCACCCAGCTCTTCGCTGCTCGTGCGTTGCCCCTCGGCTTGACGCAGATTTGCCGCCAATGTCTCAACATCGGATGTTGAAGTTGCGTCGCTTCGACCCGGCGAAGTCGTCCCTCGTGCTGTCACTAATTCATCTCCCTACATCTTGTATTTGAAATCGTCCGGGTCCATCGCGGAGAGGATCTGCGACCACTTCTCCTTGTCGATGTTGGCGAAGTTCTCAGTCTCTTCGCCTTCCTCTCCCGGTGGTCCGTCCGGCTGTGCCTCGCGAATTGTCACCTGTGCGGTATCGAGGACCGCCTTCGCGACAAAAATCGGAGCGTTACAACGAACCGCCAGAGCGATGCCGTCGCTGGGCCGGCAGTCGAGCGTTCGAAGCACGTCCCCTTGGACGACTTCGAGCTCTGCAATGAAGGTGTTCTCACGAATACCGGAAACGACAACTCGCACAATGCTCGCGCCCAGATCTTCGATCACCGTGCTCAGAAGATCGTGAGTCATCGGCCGGGCGAGTTGCAACTTCTTCAAGCATGAGGCGATGGCCGTTGCTTCGGCCAAACCGATCCAGATCGGGAGCGCCTTCTCGCCGGAGTCGTCTTTCAGAATGACGATCGGGGCATTCGACGCCGGGTCGAGAACGAGTCCCGCGACGAACATCTGAATCGTGTCGTTCATATCCGATCCTGCAACCCTTCTGAGCAGCTCTCTCCTTCTCCGCCCCTCTCTTGAGCACGGCTGAAAGCAGCCGGAACCAGCCCCGTAAGATGGTACGCCCGGGCCGAGTGAATGTCCACCTGGACCAGCTGGCCGACGAGCGAATCGGGCCCGGGAAACTCGACTATGATATTTTGGGAGCTTCGTCCCCGAAGCAGATCATTCTTCGAAGGCGAGCGTCCCTCCACCAGCACCTCAACCCGCTTGCCGAGCTGCTCGCTATTTCGCTCCTGGCTGATCTGTTTCTGCAGTGCATCCAGGCGCTGAAAGCGCTCTCGAACAATCTCCCCGGGCACTTCATCTGCCGGTGAAAATTGTGCCTTTGCCGGGGTGTTCGGCCGGATGGAGTATTGGAAATAATACGCCGAATGATACCGCATCTCGCGGACGAGGCTCAGCGTCTCTTCGAATTCCGCATCGGTCTCGGTCGGAAAACCAACGATGATATCGGTCGTAATCGCCAGATCCGGCGAACGGGCGAGTAGCTCGGAGAGGATCTCGCGATAACGCCCGATCCGGTAATTCCGGTTCATCAGGCGCAGAATCCGGTCGCTCCCCGATTGCACGGGCATATGAATATGGCGCGCAAGCTTGGGCAGCTCAGAATACAATTCGAAGAGATCTTCCCGAACCTCCGCCGGGTGCGGGCTGATGAACCGGATCCGGTGGAGGTTCTCAATCTCAGCGATACGCCGAATCAACTTTGAAAAGGGATACCGCGGCTCCAGGTCGCGGCCGTAGGAGTTTACCGTCTGGCCGAGGAGCAGCACCTCTCTCGCTCCCATTCGCACCTTCGCTTCGATTTCACGGATGACCTCCGCCGGATCACGGCTGACCTCCGCCCCACGAGTTGTCGGCACTACGCAGTAGCTGCATCTCTTGTTGCAACCCCGCTGGATGGCGACGAGCGCACGAATCGGAGACTGATTTGGAGAACTGATTCGCTGCACGCCGCTCGGAACCGCCTGGAACTCATGCGGGAGGTCCTCCCACTCCTCGCGGTAGTCGACCGCGACCTGCGCGCCGCCACCCGCCTTCACCTGGCGAACGAGATTCGGGATGAGTGAGAGGTTGTGAGTGCCGACCACAAAATCTACCGCGCCGTTCCGTTCGAGAATGGCGTGGCCCTCCTGCTGGGCGACACAGCCGCCGACGCCGATGAGCAGCCGTTTCCCCTCAGCCTTCAGGTCCCTCAGCTCTCCGAGGAGGCTGAAGAGCTTCTGCTCCCCTTTCTCGCGGACGCTGCAGGTATTGATAATGACCAGGTCCGCCTCTTCAGGGGAGTCCGCCGCGGCATAGTCAGAGGAGAGAAGCATTTTCATCTTCTCCGAGTCGTACTCATTCATCTGACACCCGAAGGTCTTAACGAAGAGCTTCTGTGGCCGGGTTTCGTCCATCGTTCCGTAAATTGGTTCAGGGCTAGCTTAGTAGATGCTTCCTGCTTAGCAAAACCGGGGGCTCGCCAACGCCTACTGCTTGTACTGAAGCAACCTTAGGCGCGGTACGAACGTCCCGTCGGGGAGCTCAACGAGCGGCTGGTCGATCTTGACCTCGATCGACTTTGCGGATTTCGCGGGAATCTCAAGCCCTTCGAGCCTTACCTCCTGCTCGTCGGCCTGCAGTGGCGCAAGCGGCGCGACAGTTGGAGCCGATGACCCGGCCGGCACGAAGAGAACCCCGAGCGCCAAGGAGATATTCCGGAGTGGCATCGCAGTTCCGTTCCGAAGCTCCGCTTCGAAAGCACAGCTCTCATCACACGGCGGCTGCCGGCACGCGATCGGCTCTCGACGGAGCACCACATCCGCGAGCGCGACTCCGTCAGCGATCTCCTCTTCGCCCTTTGGACGAACCACCGGACTGACTACCGATCCCGCTTGGATCGGAGCGGACGCCAAGCTTCCGCGCGCCGCATCCGCATCTGCGCCCCATTTGCAGACGACCTGATATTCGGTGAGCCCTTCAGCCTTCACCTCGAAATCGGCAAGGATTGTCTTCTCCGCTTCGGCGATCGGACGTCCCGCTAGTTGGGAGAGCACCCTGGTCTCCTCCATAGAGAGCTGGCCGGAGCGGATACCGATAAGTCCGATAGTGATCTGATCGGCCTTGATGTTCACGAGCGGCTTTACCGTGGCGCGGACATGCAGAATCCCCTGCTTCACAAAAGCCTGCGGGATGCTTACCTCGACCGGGGGTTTCTGCGCGGCTCCCTCAGCCGGGACAGGAGCGCGCTTCGAGCACCCCGATAGCGCGGCTAGCAGGATACCCAAAACCATTAACAGGACGACGCGTTGTCTCACTGGTCAGCGCTTGAGGGCAGCTCTTCAATATCGATCAGCTTCCAGCCGCCGAAACGGGAGTATTGCCACTTCTCCCTGCGAGTCAGCGTCTTGACCGCATAGTTCGGCGGTCCATAGACGCGGATATCTGCGGTCATCAGCGCTTGGTCTTCAGCCGGCTTATCAAGCAGCACTTCACCGATCGCAATGTCGACGACCTTCATCTTGCGGGGGTCGCCGGCCATCTTCTGATAGAAGACCGGATACAAAGCGGGGTCCACTAAGTCTGCCGCTGTCACAGGGGTGCCCCACTGAACCGCTGAGTGAAGCGTCGAGACGCTTCGCTCGAACTTTTGCTGCTTGGTGCCGTCACCGGCGAGCATCGTCGAGAAAAGCGCGGGAATCTGGCAGCTCCCAAGGCTCACCAAGATAACGGCGCTAGAGACGATTGAGAATAGCTTCGAGTTCACTGCGGTCACCTTCGGAAATATCACTCTTTTTCTTCTTCAGAGCCTGCGATTTCTCTGCGGCCGGCTCTCCCCTACCACCGGAGATCACCGGGGTCAGCTCGACCTGCTTGGACGGCAGCTCGAAGCGGATCTTCTGCACTCCGTTCAGATAGGGACGGATCTTCCCCTGATACGGCTTCACGGCAATTGCGACCACCAGCGCTGCTCCGGCGATGACCAATATCCGGGATAAAAAACTCCAGCGAGCCGGTTCACTTTCAGCCATAGGCACCCTATCTTGCCGTCCCGGAAGATAGCTCACAACAAGGAACTAGCGCCATGACCCCTCCAGCAGCATCCTCGCCAAGAACACGGAGCGCCGCGCTCATTACCGGCGCCTCTGCGGGGATCGGGAAGATCTACGCGGCTGAGCTGGCCAAACGGGGTGAGCACGATCTCATCCTGGTCGCGCGCCGGGAGGACCGCCTGCAGGCAGTCGCCGAAGAGCTGCGCCGCAGCGGCTTCACGCACCGGGTCCAGATCTTCACCTGCGACCTTCGATCTGCCGAGGCACGGTCCCGGCTTGCCGAAGATATCCGAACAGCCGGTCTGGAGGTCGGCCTACTTATCAACAATGCTGGGTTCGGCTACGTGGGGTCGTTCCTCTCCGACTCTGCGGAGAACCAAGGCGATATGGTGGTGACAAACTGCGCTGCGCCGATTCATCTGGCGAAGCTGTTCGTCCCCGGCATGGTCCTCCGCGGGACCGGCGCGGTGCTGAATCTTGCAAGCGTCGCTGCATATCCGCCGATTCCATACATGGCCACCTACGGCGCGACGAAGGCATTTCTGCTGAACTGGTCTGTGGCTGTGCGTGAGGAGCTGCGAGGAACGGGAGTGCGGATGGTCGCCGTCTGCCCGGGCCCGACGGAGAGTGATTTTCATCTGGTGGCCGGCGTGAAGGAGAAGATCGCTTTTGTGGCGCCGATGACTGCTGAAGAGGTTGTCCGCCAGTCGCTCCAAGCGCTCGCCGACGACCGGGCAGTGGTGATCAACGGCTGGAAGAACACGCTTGTGGCCGAGTCCACGCGCCTCCTTCCGAAGCCGTGGCTCGCCCGGCTGGCCCGCGGGATGATGCGCGATCGTGTTCCCTCCGGCCGAGAGTGACGCGGCGCGCCGCGTACTGAAACGAACACACACGCAGAAAATTATCTGCTATATATTGCAGTGCCATATTTAAGTGGCTGTGCGGTTCTGATATGAGCTTGCCGCACTGGGGATGCCAGGGGAGATCTCAGGATCTGGGGGAGCACTGCTGATGAAGGCGACGAAAGACATCGATAGCTGGAGCATAGAGAAATCGAGCTCCCTCTACGGCCTTGAAAACTGGGGAACCGAGTACTTCGGGATCAACCAAGCCGGCCATGTCACCGTGAAGCCGAATGGGACCTCCGGTCCATCGGTCGATCTCCACGAGCTGGTGCAAGCCTGCCGGATGCGCGAGATCGAGCTGCCGGTCCTCTTCCGTTTCAACGGGATTCTGCGTCACCGAGTGCGCTCGATTTATGCGGCGTTCAAGAACGCAATTGAAGAGCACAACTACAAAGGCTCATACTTTCCCGCTTACCCGGTGAAGACGAATCAGCACCGGCATATCATCGAAGTATTGAAGCAGGCCGGACGTGACTTTTCGCTCGGTCTCGAAGTCGGGAGTAAGCCGGAGCTGATTGCGGTGCTCGGAGTGCACGACACTCCGAACGCGCTTCTTCTCTGCAACGGCTACAAGGACCCCGAGTACATTGAGCTCGCGCTCATGTCGAAGAAGGTCGGTCGCCGTCCGCTGATCATCATTGAGAAATTCTCTGAGCTCGATCTCGTGCTTCGCACAGCTGATCGTCTTGGCGTTCAGCCGGAAGTCGGCTTCCGCCTCCGTCTCTCCGGCAAGGGCGCCGGGCGTTGGGAGCGCTCAGGCGGTGACCGCGCGAAGTTCGGACTGACGATGACGGAAGTCGTGCGTTGCGTCGAAGTATTGAAGGAAGCCGGCAAAGAGGATGCTCTCCGTTTGCTCCACTTCCATATCGGAAGTCAGCTCACCTCGATTGGTTCGCTCCGCACTTCGTTGCGCGAAGCTTGCCAAGTCTATGTGCAGCTCCGAAAGGAGATGCCTGCCCTCGATTACCTCGATGTCGGAGGTGGTCTTGGAGTCGACTACGACGGATCGAAGACGACATTCGCGTCCTCGATGAACTACACGCTTGAGGAGTATGCGCGGGATGTTGTTTGGGTGATTGACGGTGTCTGCCAGCAAGCAGGCGTTCCGCATCCGCACATCGTCACTGAGTCCGGCCGTGCGACTGTCGCTCACCACTCTGTTCTCGTGTTTAACACCCTGGGAATCGCGAATAGCTTCTCCGATCCTTGCGATGGGCAGAAGATCGCTGCCGAAGCGACGCATCAGACGGTGAAGACCCTGGCGCAGATGCTCCTCGATCTGACCCCGAAGAACTGTCAAGAGAGTCTCCACGATGCGATGGCGCTTCGCAGCGATATCCTCGATCAGTTCAACCTGGGACTGCTCTCGCTGAGAGATCGGGCGTTGGCCGATCAATGCTTCTGGGCGATTCTCTGGCAGATTTCGCACCTTTCGCAGCAACTCCATTACATTCCGGAGGATCTGGAACGGTTGCCTTCGCTGTTGACGGACACCTATTTCTGTAACCTTTCTATCTTTCAGTCGCTCCCCGATAACTGGGCAATCGAGCAGATCTTTCCGATCATGCCGATTCACCGGTTGAACGAAGAGCCGACAGCACAGATCGTGATTGCCGATATCACCTGCGACTCCGATGGCACGATCGATCGGTTCGCTGATCTGAAGGATATCAAGCGCCATCTCCCAGCTCATCCGCTAAAAGACGGTGAGCCGTATTACTTCGCTGCCTTCCTCGTTGGCGCGTATCAGGAGATCTTGGGCGACCTGCACAATCTCTTCGGAGATACGAATGCTATTCACGTCGAGGTGGATGACGAGGGCCGAGTCGAGTTCACGCACGTTGTTCGTGGAGACACCGTTCGCGAAGTTCTTCGCTACGTGCAGTACAGCAAGGAGGAGCTGGTCGAACTCTGGAGAACGACGGTCGAGCAGGCAGTAAGCCGGGGCGACCTGACCGCGACAGAGTCAGCGGAGATCTTCAGAAAGTACCAGAACTCCTTCGACAGCTACACGTATTTGAGCAGCGAAGCCCAGTAGAGATTTGGCGATACTGGGACCGCGGGCGGCCTCGCCCGCCAGGTGGTCGTACTCGCACGAGGTCGTGCGAAAGCTGGCGCTTTTCATAGCATCGATCATCGTTCCGCTGTGTGAACCGGCAAGCGGACGAGACGTCCGCGGTCCCAGTGAAGTTCCGAGGTGGGCACAGTGCGAGTGCGAAGAATCGGTAAGCGGGCGAGGCCGCCCGCGGTCCCAGCGATTGGTCCCCTACCTCACCACCTCCACGTCGCACGGCCGACAATCGCGCGTTGGATCTCCGCTGCTGGGAAGTTTACGAAGTTCGACTGATACTCCCGTTTCTCCGTGTGAAAGAGGTTCTCGACGAAAACCGAGAGGTCGAGCTCTTTCGTTGGGCGCCATCCGACCCGGAAATTCAGGTCGATGTAACCCTTGATGTCATACGCCGGAATACGATCGACGTAGCGCAACTGGGAGTCCAGCTCGATGTCTCCCGGCAGCGTAAGCAACGAACGCAGCGAGAACTGATGCTGCGGATTTCTCGAGGCCAGGCTCGGCCGGGCCGCTGTTTCATTGAAATGGCCCTCAGCGACGTTGATGTAGGAGTAAGTCCCTTGGAGGCGCCATGACTCTAGCACTCGCAGATCGCCGACGAACTCTCCGCCGACGGTGCGTGCACTGCCTTCATTGACGAACGTCAGCGGGACGATGACGGCCGGTCTTCCCCCGCGTGGATTTACAGAGGGTGCACCTTGATCGAAAGCGAGAAGGTTCGAGTAGCTGTTGATAAAGGCGCTCAGGTCGAACCGTAGATTGCGGGTCACTTCCTGGCGCACTCCGGCCTCATACGAAAGGAGGTCTTCGGCCTCGACCCCGCGATCGCCCGTAATCACCGTTTGAAAGGGAACCCCGTCGGCACCGATCCCGGAGCTCGAAGTCAGCCGCAAATCGTCTGATGCGCGGCTCGGTAAACGCACTGCCCGCGAGATTGCCCCCCAAACGGTCGTTGCTTCGACCGGAGTCCAGGCGGCTCGAACTGTCGGCTCAACCTCAAAGCCGGTGTAAGTGTTCTGTTCGAATTTCGACCCGAACGTGATTTTCAGATCTTCCTCCGGCAACGAGACTTCATTCTGAAGAAACGCGCTCGCGATCTCCACAAATCGGTTCGGATCTTGGAAGCTCGCGGGACCGTAGCCCGTCAACGAATCGAAAATCCCGCGAAATCCCGCTCCCCAGGTCAGCTCATTCGAATCATTGAGCCGCAGCCGGTGATTCATGTCTATGTCGAATGTATCGTGCGTTTGATTCAGCAGGATGTCATCGTTTCGATACGTGCGATCCCAATACGCTTGGACTGATAAACAGGAATCATCAGAGAGCTTCTTCTCAAGTCTGGCATTCAGAAATCCGCCGCTGTTCTTCGTGTGTCCTCGCTGCTTCTGGGAGAACGGCGCATCGAGCGACGGCACAATCAGCTCCAACTGCTCTCTGCCGCCGTAAATCTCGGAGCTAATCGTCGCTTTGAGATCGTCGCGCTCGAGGTCGTAGCGAATTCCACCTCGACCCTGGTGCCAGCCGTCGTAGCTCTCTTCATCCTCGGCGCTTCCCGGGTTGCTCCGGCGAGAAGCATCACGGCTCGTGAACTTGCCGTAGACACGCACGGCACCGTCTTCACCCACCGCGTGACCTGAGCGTGTGCTGACGAGCGCCAGATCCTCGCTCCCACCTCCGGCGTCGATGAGATTGCCTTTCGTCTTGTGGGCTGATTTCGTGATGATGTTAATCACGCCGTTTACTGCGTTCGAACCCCAGACCGTCGCTCCGGGCCCCCGTATCACCTCGATTCGTTCGACATCAGCGAGGACCGTATCCTGCTGATCCCAGAAAACACCCGAGAAAAGCGGGGTGTAGACGGTGCGGCCGTCGACAAGTACGAGCAGCTTGTTCGCGAACAGGCTGTTAAAGCCGCGCGCAGAGATCGCCCAATCGTTCGAGCTGATTCGGCCGACGTGCAACCCGGGCACGAGCCGGAGAACCTCCGGCACACTCGTTGCACCGGAGCGGCGGATATCCTCTTCGCTCAACACAAAAATCGCTGAAGCTGCATTTCCGAGCCGCTGTTCCTTTCTCGCAACCGACGTCACTTCGATGTTCATGAGCTGCTCAAGACCCATTGAGGCGATATCTTGTGTGGAGTCGGCTCGCGCCGCCACCCCCTTCTCCTCGGCGAGCGCGGGAGCTGAAAGAACAACAGCGGCGAGCAGCGTTGCAGCACAGCTCCCTAAGCGAGGCTTGGTTCTCTCTTTGCATCCAATTTCTCGAATCATGGGACCTCGGGTTGTGTGATGCGAGCGAACTGGAGCAGCCGCGAGCTTAAACGGATCCCCTCCTGCTCCACATGGTTCAAACGAACTTCGAAGCGCACTTTGCTCTCCTCCAAATAGAAATTGATCATTCCGCCAAGACGCAAGAAATCAGGCGAGTCGCCGATAGTCAGAACGCTCTTGCCGCGCACTGCCTGGAGAATCTCCGCGGCATTTGGGCAGCCGCGGGCGATGTAGATCGCGTCACAGTATGCGGCCGAGCTTGCCGATGGAATTTCGTCGACCCGCACACGGCGGTTGCCGATGACCTTCGAGGCCATCACCGTCTTCACTGAAGAGAAATCCGCCTGCCCCGCCAAGCAGAGAGAGACAACGCTGGAACTTGTCGGACGGGGGAACTCCGTGAGCTGCAGGAAGTTCGCGATAAATCCGGCTTTTACATCCTCTTCGGAATATTGAGCGTCGCTGGCTCTGGTTTGGAAGATGACCGCCAGCAGAAGCGGACCGAAGATCGAGAAGCAGATCTTTGGGAGCGAGTTTCTCACCTGTCAGCAGTTGGCCCCCCAGTCTGCGTTTCCCCGATGTCGAGCGCGACCTCACTATTGATCGCTTCGATGCCGAAGTCATCAATGGATTGGCTGCGGCGGAAGAGCTTCCCTAAACGCGGGGTTTTAAGCGCTCGATGATAAGCGGCTGCTTTACGGGATATTTATGCAGATCCGAATCGGGAATTGATTCCGCGCTCCGAACTCTCTCGATTGCGTTTCCGGTTTCCCGAGTCGAGTGCCGCAGCGGAAGTGCGATGGCTCTTTCGTAGAGCTCTACAGATCGTCTCGCAGTTTCGGCCCATGTG
>CAYOAK010000070.1:0-15340 GCA_964401925.1 uncultured Bdellovibrionales bacterium
CCTCGCCGCGCGGCGTGTAGGTGATCGCGTTAGAAAGCAGATTTTGAAACACCCTCCGAATCAAGCTCGCATCCGCGCAAACGGCCAGGTCGTGAGGAATCTCATTTATCAGCCGGGTCCCAGCCGAACCTGCCAGCGGAGCAAGATCCTCAATGAGAGCTTCTGCAAGCGGCCATAAATCGAATTTTCGCTTCTCCAGCGTGATGCCCATCTCTGTTAAGAGATTGACGTTCTCCTTAAGGATTTTGTCGACCAGAGCGCTGAGCTGTCGAATATTCCGCCGGGCCCCTTGCAACGCCTGGACGCCGCGTATCCCAATTTTATCCGCGGTGACGGTTTTCTCAAGAAATCCGGTAACAATCGAAATGGCGTTCAGTGGAGTTCGCAGATCGTGTGCAACAAACGAAAGATATTCCTCTCGGCGCCTTTGCACCTCCAGGGCACGCTGAGTGGTATATCGCTGTAGGGCGACTCCGATGGCGCCATCGAAGACCCGGTTCAGAATGTGAAAAGGTTGACCCTGTAGACTGATACCGTTGGTATCTGCGAGATCATGAATGCAGCCGCGGAGGATATTATACTCCGCCACAACTTCTTCAATATCGAACCCGTCCTGGACGCGCTGCAGGCCATGTGCGGGGGAACTTCCTTCACTGAGCGCTTCGGGGATCGACTCGTCCGATTTTGATCGAAGAGCCGTAACCAGCTCCTCAAGCAACCCAGGAATGTGATCGTTAAGTGTCGGTGTGTCGAGATGCTTTGCCGCGGGAAGTTCCCGCACTTGCGCCCGCCACACCGAAAGCAGGGATTCGCGCTCTTTGTGAACCAGCGTCGCCAATGTATCGAGTTGATCTTCTGCCATTAGGCTCTAGCGTTCGCGATTACTTAGGGAACCCATCGATGGACCCCGCAGATTCCCGTTGGGCAATCGAAAGTAAAGCTCATTTCAGAATGCCTCCCATGCGAACACGTTGCGCAAGATCTCAACCCTGATGTTTGGACCTACTCCTACCGTTTTGGACATGATCGAGATCATAAGTCGCTGCCCAGCGTTCTATTTTGGTGGCTTTGCTCGGCCTCCGAGGCTATCGCAGCAAGCTTAAAACCAGTTGGGGCTGCAGATTCGCCTGCGCAAGCACGCCGGTTGCGGCCTGCTGAATGATTTGTGAGCGCACGAGCTGAGCGGATTCGGATGCGACATCAATGTCGACGATTCGGCTGACCGCGTTCGAATAGTTCTCGGTGGTCTGCGAAAGCGTCGCCACCGCAGTCATGATTCTGCTCTGAAATGAGCCGATATTTCCGATTTCAAGAGTCACTCCTCGAAGTGCCCCTTGAAACATCGTCAGCGCGTCGAGAGAGCTGCTTTGTGTACGGAGGTCGAAGCCTTGGATCCCGCCGGTGGCGGTCGCATTGGCGAGATAGGCATTGATCGTTCCGTCGAATGCAGTTGCGATAACCTCGTCAACGGAATCTCCATTTAAATCACCCATAGCCAAGCCGAAGGCGTTCGATCCGGTCGCGTACGAGAGGCCGAGCTGGAAAGTTCCATCGCCATTTCCGAGAAGAACCCGAACCCGATCGTCCTGCTGCCTGAGAATGAGATCGTCCCGTCCATCACTATTCAGATCGCTCACCTGCATCTCTTCGACAGTTGCAGAGAGAGTCGACGTGATAGCGCTTCCGAAGCTTCCGGATCCCGTTCCTCCATAAATGATCACGCGATCCGAAGGAAGATTCGAGGTTGAGACAAAATCAATGATGCCGTCACCGGTGAAATCACCGAGGGCGATGTTTGAAGAGTTTCCGATGCCAAAGGAGGTCGGCGCCGAGAACCCGCCAGTGCCGGTTCCCAAGTACACGCGAGCCTGATCGTCAGTGTCGCTCGAAACGACAAAGTCAAGATTTCCATCCGAGTTGAGGTCCGCAATCTTCGGGGGAGCGAGGCCAGAGTTGACCATATAGCTTACCGGCGCGAGGAAGGTTCCGTCAGAATTGCTGAGGAGGAGCCGGACGGTGTTCCCTGTCGTTGAGATAAGAATGTCCGACTTGCCGTCTTCGTTGAAGTCTCCGAGCTCGACCGAGCTGGCGTCCGTTCCGACGAAGTAGGTCGTTATTCCGGCAGCGAACGAGCCGTTCGAGTTTCCGTAGAAGATCGCCAATCGATTGGCTGCGAGATCTCCGACGACGACGGCATCGAGAACACCGTCGCCGTTGAGATCCGACAGCTCCATATCACTCGGCCGGATGGTGCCGATCCCATAGCTGCCGAATGAACCGAAAGTTCCATCGCCGTTTCCAAGCCCGACATTCAATGTCGTTCCATTGGATGACGCATAAATCAGATCCGCTCTCCCATCGCCGTTGATATCCCGGATCAGCGGACTCAATGCGCTGATTCCTCCGCTCGTCTGCGCGGAAAGTGCAGCGAAAGTTCCGTCACCTACCGATTGAGTCTGAAGGATCGTTCCGAGAGATACTGTGAGCTGACCATGCGTGCCGTACCCGGCTTGCAGTGAAAGAGCATTGAGCGATCCGTCGATCAAAGTGAGATTATTGAAAGTCGTCGTTTCGATGATCCGGTTATATTCCGCCCCGAGCTCAAACGTTCGAAGCTTCGTTGTAACTCAGAGGTGGCTTGACCAAGCCTCCTCTGAGCGGCAAGTGATGCGCCGTTCGAATTTATGGTCAGAACGCCAGCCATGGCCTGCAATAGATCCTAGATTACCTTTGAAAAGTCGGATGATTATCGAACTTTATTGAGCGTGGTGAACGTTGTTGAGCGCGGTGAATCGCAGAGCTGAGTGCTTCAGATGAACAAGCAAATCACGCTGGGGTGGCAGCTGGTTAGCGCGCCGAGCCAAAGCCGAAGCGTCCTCCATGGCCGGTTCAAAGCCGCTCGGAGCAATCTTCGTGCCAGGTAACTTATTAAAAAATCTCGCTTTTTGAGCGCTCGTTTCGCGCCGGACGGATGATAACTGAAGTCGGCGATGCAAGTGATTGTGCTTCCCGCCGATTGAGTTTCAGGTTTTTTATGAAGTACCTCCACTCGCTCGTCTGCTCTGCTGCCAAGTCAGTCCCGTTCCTTTTCCTCGCCGCATTCATCCCAGCCGAGGCATCTTCGCAAATCACGCTCGCATGGAATGCGCCGACGACTAATCAGGATGGAACACCGCTCACAGACCTCGCCGGCTACCGAATCCGGTATGGCACAGCATCGCGCTCCTACGGTCCATCGCTCTCTCTCGGCCTGCAAACCCAGCATACCGTTTCCGGATTGGCCACTGGACAGACCTACTACTTTGCTGTCACCGCGCTCGATCACACGGGAAATGAGAGCGTTTTCTCAAATGAAGTCGTTCGCACACTGGCAGCTCCGAGCCCGACTCCAAGCGCCACACCGACCTCATCTCCGACACCATCTCCGACACCCGCTCCAAGCGCTACACCGACACCTTCTCCAACGCCGACCGCGGCTCCGACACCAACTGCAGCTCCGAGTCCAACTCCCGGACAGGATCCCTCGGGCTCACGAACAAGACTCGATTTCGATGGCGACCGTATCTCGGAGATCGTGATGGAGACGGTCGACCGGCAACGGAAGACGGTTACCGCTTCAATTCTCCTCTCGGCGTCCGGAAATCTGGATGAAAGGAAACGGCGCGGATTCCTTTCGGTTGCAAGTGATTACGATGGAGATTCCGTTGCAGATGAAGCGAGCCTCAATTACGACAAGAAAGGGCAGCTCCTCTGGGGTGTCACCCTTTCTCAGGGCGGTTCGAGCTCCGAACAGATCCTCGGCAAACGCGGAGATATCGTTCTGACCGGATGCCGATTCAGCAACGCTTCGAAATCGAGTCAGGCCGTCATCCGAGGAAACGTGCTGATGCACCGGATTCTCGGAGGCGGGGTTTCGCAGACAAAATTCTCGTCTATCAAGGGGGGCAGATTAGCCGGCTGCGGAGATTTCACCGGAGATCGAATCGATGAGGTTATCGTTCTGCAGTCGAGCGGCCGTAAGTCAACGGTCACGGTGCTGAATCTTGCCGCGAAGCAAATTCAGAAGATTGCTTCCTCGGATGTCCGCTTGGCATTTGCGCTCGATAGTGACGGAGACGGGCGAGACGAGCTTGCACTCTTGCGCCGGCAGAGCAATGGAACCTCTCTCCTGGAGGTGCTTTCGGGGACAGGCGCTGTGTTGGCCTCGAGGAATGTCGGCAAGATTTTGACAATGACGAGGGCTCGGCTCCTCAATCACAATGGTCAGATCGCGGATGCGGTCATATTTGTGAAGTCTGATGACCGGGAACGGATGGTTCGGACGCTCTTCCTCGGAAGTACTATCGGCGAGTCGATTCGAAAGCTCGTCAAGAATGCAACGCTCCTCAGAGATCAACAATCTCGCTAGCCGTACAGTACCCGCGATGCTCAAGTTTACCGATAGTCAATTAATGGATACCGGAAGAATGATACGCACCAGATCTGATACCGCCTTTCCGCACACCCGCTTGATTGTACTCGCGTTCATTGGACTTCTGCTTTGCGGAAGCTCGCTCCCTGCGCTTGCCGATCCGGCGATTCACTTCACTGATGTGGAGACTGGGCCGCTCACCGGCGGTCCGGCAAATCTTGGGGTGCCGATCTCGATCTTTGGCGAGGGGTTTGGCGCAACCCGTGGAAGCTCGCGTGTAACGATTGGCGGAGTTGAGGTCGCAGCGTACAACAGCTGGGGTACGAATAACGCGCAAAATCCGACGCTTGATATGATCGTTGTTCAGCCGGGACCCGGTACGGTCAGCGGTCCGATTGTCGTCACGGTCGGCGGGAGGCAATCGAACTCGAATTTCTCATTTGCCGTGAACAGCGGAAAGATTCGGTATGTCTCGCCGGGCGGATCGGACAGCAATCCCTGCACCGAAGCTCTGCCTTGCGCCACGGTCCTAAGAGCTGTCGGACCCTCTATCACTGGGCCGGGAGATACGGTTCTCGTTCGAGGAGGCACGAGCACCGAGGGAGAGATGTGGATTCGCAATGTCAACGGCAATGGGGGGAGCGCCGGCCAGCCGAAGACGGTGAAGAACTATCCGAACGAAGCGCCAGTGTTCACGAACGCCACCCGATCCGCTTCGATCGAGGCTGACTACCTCACCTTCTCCGGACTCCGATTTCTGAACGGAAAGAGCCTCGGAATTCCCGACGTCGGAGACACGGGACGGATTAAAGGTGTGCGTTTCGTCAACAACCGGGCAGACGGCGCGGTTGGCTGGGCATTCATCGATCTGCACGGCGATGATCACCTGCTCGCCGGGAACGTGTGCGAGGCGACCAGCAGCGCGGTTGGAACTCAAGGGCACTGCTACTACGTCTCATACGGCAACAATCTGAAACTGATCTACAACATCGGAAGCGGTGCCCCGGGATACGGGCTGCACATCTTCGATCAGCGCCGGCAGGCCAATGACTTTCAGCGGATGATCACGAATGTCCTGGTCGAGGGAAATATTCTGAAGAACTCAAAGCAGCGATCGGGGCTTATTCTTGCCATGGGAGACGAAGATGGGAAGGGCAATCGGATACAGAATGTGATCGTTCGAAACAACATCTTCACAGGGAATAATCACCAGGGAGTCGCGCTGGGCGTCAACATTCAGAATGTTCAGCTCTACAACAACACGTTCTATCAGAATGGGCGCCAGGACATTCTCTTGTCCGAGAGCGGACCGGTGCAGAGCATCACGATTCGAAACAATCTGCTCTATCATTCGGCAAACTCGAACTGCACCGTCGACTGTTCCTGGTATCAAGATGCGCATATCGGATACACACCGGCCGCCGTTCAAGGATTGACGATCAATCAAAACGGATACTTCGGACAGGCAATTACGATCTTAAGCGGCTCCGGAAGCAATCAGACGAATATCGGCGGATCAGGAGACTCCGCCGCCGTTACCGGCTCTGTCGCGTTTACGAACCCAGCACTTTTTGATTTCCGAGTTGCTGCAGGCGGCACGCCGATCGATCGCGGCGTGAATCTCGGTTCTCTGGTGCCGAGAGATCTCAACGGAATTCCTCGCCCTCAGGGAGGCGCGTACGATCTTGGGGCTTTTGAGTTCGACACCGGCTCCCCGGCACCTTCCGACACGCTGGCTCCGGCTGCTCCGATGAGCCTCCGTGTTGTGCCGTGAGCGCTGATAATTCGACTCGGGTTTTCGCGGGGGAATGTATCAAGCACATGGTCTGTGTCTATCCCCGCTGTGCCGCTGGGATTCGCGCGAAGCTCGACGCTGCTCAACGGTCAGTGCGGCCTAAACGGCCTCGATCAAAAGCGCAGTCGCTTCACCGCCGCCGTTGCAGATACCCGCAACCCCGAGCTTACCGCCAGTCCGAAGGAGAGAGTGCACGAGCGTTGTGAGAATTCTCGCGCCGGACGCACCGATCGGATGGCCAAGCGCAACTGCGCCCCCGCAGACGTTCAGCTTTCCCGCGGGAATCTGAAGGAGCTGAGCGCACGCGAGAGCAACGCTCGAAAAGGCTTCGTTGATCTCATAGAGATCGACATCGGCCGCAGACCTTCCACTATCCTTAAGGACTTTCTGTACCGCATCAACCGGAGCGATCCCGAACCGTTCCGGCTCGCGTGAATGTGTGTTGTGCGCGATCACGCGAGCGAGCGGCGTCAGATTATGGCGTTTGAGACCGGCTTCGGAGCTGAGGACGAGCGCGGCGGCACCGTCACTAATCGACGAAGCGTTCGCAGCCGTCACGGTGCCGTCTTTCTGAAATACCGGCTTGAGCTGCGGAACCTTTTCTCGCTTTAGTTTCCCGACCTCTTCGTCGACGGAGATCGCCCCGGCGCGGGTCGTGACTTCAGCGATCTCGGCCTTAAAATGTCCGGCCTGGATCGCTTTTGCCGCGCGATCGTAACTCTCAAGAGCGAAGGTATCTTGTGCCTCCCGGCTAAAATTAAATTCCTTCGCGCAGAGCTCGGCGCAGCTCCCCATGTGGATGTCGTTGTAAACATCCCAGAGGCCGTCACGGACGATCGAGTCCTCCGCTGCTGCGTGGCCCAGCTTCGCGCCGCTTCGAAATTTTGGCAGGAGGTACGGTGCGGCAGACATATTTTCCATCCCCCCCGCGAGCACGATCTCCGAAGCACCAAGCTCGATTTCGTTGGCGGCTAGGGCGACCGCCTTCAGGCCCGAGCTGCAGACCTTGTTGATCGTGAGCGCGTTCACGGAATTCGGCAGACCGGCCTTCAGTGCGGCTTGGCGAGCCGGAGCCTGACCAACTCCCGCCGTCAGAACGCATCCGAGTATCACCTGCTCGATTGCCTCCGGTGGAAGTTTCAACTCGGTCAAGAGCGCGCGAATCACTGTCGCGCCGAGTTCAGGAGCGGGCACATCCGCGAGGGCTCCAAGCATGCTGCCCACCGGCGTCCGCTTCGCACCACAGAGATAGATCGCTGTTTTATAGTTCATAATCTCTTACCGGCGCTGCCGCGCCTCAAAACCGTTCTGCCGGATCTGTTCGAGCTCTGTCGCGCTAAACACTCCATCGCTATGGAGTGCCAGAAGCTCATCCGAGACGGAGCTGCCGAAAGCAGCATAATCATCCGTATTGACCGTAACAATCACTCCGGCGTCGAATAAATCTCTTATCGGATGCTCACGCAGAGAACGAGAGACTCCGAGCTTCACATTGCTCGTCGGGCAGATATGGAGCGGTATCCGGTTTTTCACCAGAAATCGAACAAGCTCCGGATCTTCGCTCGCTCGCACACCGTGTTGAATCGCATCCGGCTCCGCTAGCCGGATATCCTCCCAGATCCGTTCCGGATCGCCCACTTCACCGGAATGAATTTTCACGTAGTAACCGAGCTTCCGCGCGGCTGCGATAATCGGCCTGAAGCGCTCGAGTGAGCAATGCAGCTCATCATCGTAGATATCGATCCCGGCGAAGATTCCTGTCTCCAGCGCTTCGACCGCGTCCCGGTTCAGCAGCTCGTCCGAAACCGGGCGTGGAATTCCAAGCTCAAAGGCGAGGTCGATGCCCGAAGCATTCCGGATCTGATCGAGGCCCGGTGCAAGCTCGAACCAATTCGTTCCACGAAGATGCGCCAGCGGCAGATGTAGAGAGATCTCGGCATGCGTCACACCATCCCGCTTCATCACGGAACAGGCACTCTCCAGCGTGAGCAGTGCCAGATCCCTGTGCTGCAAGAGTATGTCAAAGGTTGTTCCGACCCAGGCGAGAAACCGGCTGAGCGAACCAAAATCGGAAGGAACGGAAAAATCAGATCCGATGAGCCGTTCGTAGAGGGAAGGATCGCAGGCGAGTGCTGAGTGCGAATGTAGATCGGTTTTCGGAAGGGCGATGAGCGCCGCTTTTTCGCCTCGTCCCGCTGCGTGCAACATCGCCTCTGTAATCATCGCCCTATCCGTTACGGCAGTGTCACTGGTTTGCCTGCTTCGATCCGTATCAATTCCCAGGGGATATTCTTAATGTCTCCGTTCTCATCGAACTCGACATCTCCCATGGCACCGTCGAATTTCATCGTTGATAGAAACTCCTTCACGGCTGCCGGATTATAGCCTGCATGCTCAATTCCGAGGAGGGTCGCATACGTGGCGTCGAATGCAGTCCGTTCGATGTATTCGGTCGTCGCGCCATGAGGATAGCGTTCAAGAAATAGGGCGTGAAATCGTTGAAAAACAGGTGAGTGCGAAACTCTGTGCGGCATGCCGAAAAATTGAACCCCATCCTGCATTGTACCCAGCGCCGTGAGCGCATCTCGATCGGACGGTTGATGATAGGAATAGATCGGAAGCTTAATTCTCACTTCGTTCAGCGCTTTGATCATGTGGATATAGGTGCGAGGGGTCGCAACATTCAGATAGAGGGCGTCCGGCTTTGCTGCTTTGATCTTCTGCAGCAGGGTGCGGTGATCTTCATCTGTGGGTAAGAAATCGGCTGAGACGATGATCTGTTCTCCGAAGATCTTCCTCAGCCTGGTTCCGATTGCCGCGGTAAACGAGCTTTCCTCGGTCACGAGCGCGATGCGCTTCCGCCCCTCTTTTTTCATCAGCTCGGCAATCATGTCGGTGCCGCGCTCCATATCCAGGAATGTGCGGAAGATGTAATCACCAAGTTTCTTAATATCCGGATGACTCGCTAGAAAGGCGAAGGCGACGACCCCTTCACGTTGCGCGATCGGCCCAACCTGAAGAATCTCACCACTGCAAGCGGTGATGAGGAACTTCACTTTCTCGATGTGAATCAACTTTTTAGCGGAAGTCACCGCAGCGTTTCCGACGCCGCACTGACCATCCTCCAAGATCAACTTATAGCGGTGCTTAAATCCAAGAGTCGGAATGAACTCGTCGAAGACACGAAAGGTCTTCTGCGCATCCTCACCCCAAACTGCGAGCGGGCCGGTGAGCGGCACGATGACCCCGATCTTCAACGGCTCGTCAGCCAGAACATTCAGCGCTGAAGCGCTCCACTCAAGGATAAGGAGCAGAAGTAATAAGGCTCTCTTCATGGGCGTGTCGAAAAATGAATGTTGCCGGACGCTCTAGCACGAACCGCCGTGATCGTCTTCAGGAAGCGGGGTCGCGATCGTCTTCGAGATCGTTCACATCGACGATTGAGACATAGTACATCCCGACGATGGGAATGTGTGCATAGGCGATCCAAAGATTCCGGCCGCCCATGCTGAGCGGGTAGTATCCGATCGGGGCCTTCTTCATCGCGCCAAAAACCTCGGTGAAGGGAAAAGGCTGGAGCTTCAGAGTTCGAACTTCATCGCCGGGAAGAGTTTCATCAGAAAACTTGTGTGGGAGTGTGGACCGGATCAGAATCCGTCCCTCTTCATCGAGCAGGAAGGACTCATCAAAGCCGGCAACATCGGGGAGCTTCATGAATTCGTCGATGATGTCTTGAAACGCCAACTCAACTGCGGCGACTCCCAGAAAGGTCCCGTCTGGGGCGTAGAGTGCTGACGCGCAGGGCAGGAGCAACCCCGTTCCGAAATAGTCACGGTGCGGATTCCCCCACTGCTTTCCGATCGTGTGCGCCGCGAGTTGATACCAAGGGCGCTGCCGCGGATCGTAATCATCTTTCGGTGCGCCGTTTCCGGGATAGATCAGAACGCCGCCGGTCTCGAATCCGATCGTTGCCCAACGAACCGGGGTGCCTGTGGTGGCGATCAGATTAAACGGATCAGTGGAATCGGGCTCGGTAGATCTCCATTTCGCGCTTCGAACGAGTGAGCGTTGAAGGTATCCATTGATCGGGACAAGGAGAGCGAACTGTCGCAGCGCCCCTTCGACATCTGCTTTCTTTGCAATATGAGACACCGGGCGCTCAATTGTGATCGGCATTCCATAGAGCTTGGACTCTGACAGATCTAAGGGCCGCTCTGGAGCGGCTGCTTCTGCAGTCGTGAGCGGCGGAACCGAGCTTGGCTGAGCGTTCGCGAGCAGTGTCTCAGCGACCGCCATTATCGTCTCCAGACGCTTCTCCACCGTTAGAAAATGACTCTCGATTTCGCCCGCCCGGACGGCGACGGCGGCAACCAAGCTACTGCTATGGAGCTGACGCTGCTCAGTGCGCGCCAACATCTGGTTATGGTGATAGAGATCCCAAGCCACCCCCACCGCGACGGCGAAAAGCAGTCCCACGCAGATGAACAACGTCTCTAGCCGATGCTGACCGATCCAACGGAGGGCGCGAGTGAGCAGCGAGTCTTCAAGTGCGATTATCGCTTCGCCACGCAGATAACGCCGCACATCCGCGGCAAGGTCTGCGACATTCGGATATCGGCCGCTTGGGTCGAACGCTGCTGCTTTTCGGACGATCGCTTCAAGCTCAGCGGGAACCTTCTCGCCGCTCACATGCTCGAGCGTCAGCGAGTCCGTGAGGGCAGCCTTCGTCAGCAGCTCAATCGCCGTTCCCCCTCGGCGCGCCGGCTGAAGGTATACAAGCTCTGCGAGAATCAAACCCAGCGTATACTGATCGGATTTTGCATTAAGCGCGAGATTCTCTCCGCGCGCCTGTTCCGGAGACATGTAAAGGAGCGTCCCACAGACTGACCCCGCCACCGAACGATCGGGCGTCGCCGTAATAAAGTCGTTATCGGTGGATGGAGTGCCGTCCAAGATTCGCCCAGGCAATTCCGCACCGGGACCAATCAGGCGCGCGAGGCCCCAGTCCATGACGTAGACCTCGTTGAACTCACCGAGCATGATGTTCGCCGGCTTCAGATCACGGTGCAGAACACCTTTCACATGCGCGAAGTGCACGGCATCACAGACCTTGAGAAACTGCTCCAGCCGGCTCTGAATGGAAAGCGTCTCAGGCAGCTCCTCTCCATTTTTTACACATCCTCTGGCAATCGCGATGACTGATGCCAGCTCCCTGCCTTTCACGAGTTTCATCGTGTAGGCGATGGTTTGCCCTTCCAGGTTTGTCAGCCCATAGACGGGAACAATGTTCGGGTGATCGAGCTGTGCGGTGATCTGCGCTTCACTCACGAACCGCGAAGCAACATGTGGAGGAAGAGTCTCCCGCTTCTTCAGTTGCTTGAGCGCAACACGCCGCTGCAGACCGGGATCTCGCGCGAGAAAGACATCTCCCATCGCACCGGCCCCGATGGGCTTCAATATCTGAGGAGCGAGATCTTCAACTTCGACCGGACCCTCGGTAAAATCCTGAGGAGCGATCGTTACTAACCCTTCGACGCGGCGGATCAGCTGCGGATCATGATGTGAGATAAGCGTCGAGGCGATATCACTGACTGCATCAACCGCCGTCGTGATGGTTCTTAATTCGTCTTTGGTGAGAAACTCTTCGAGGTTGTCGCTCATTCTACGCACTGCGAGCTGTTCTCGAATGTTATCGGGCACTTCCCTCGTGCGCTTGAGGTGGTTCCGGAGCCTTGCGCGGATCCGCCGAAGTTGTGGGATCTATTGATTGTTCATGCGCCGCCAAAGGGTTACTGGGTCCGCGGGCGTCCCGCCCGCTTTGAAATGCGGGCAGCTGAAACAAGCCCAAAGCGATCCCAATTCGAATTCGGAAACCCGCAAGCGGGCGGGACGCCCGCGCACCCGGTATCGCAGTTTCTCTGGCTAATTCACCCGCCGGGCGAACGATACACCCTGAAACTCTTCAACCACCGGATAGTGGCTTTGAATGTATCGCCAGAGCTCGGGGGTGCGCTCATTCGCACACACACCATCGATGCAGTCGAAGCCGGTGCCCATTCGCAGAATGACTAATTTCGGCTTCTCCACTTCAAGCGCACGGATTACCTCTGACTCCATCGCTCGTGTCGCAATGTAGGCAGCCTGATGGTAGCGCGAAGCAGCGCGGCGGCGTGCCAGGAAATAGAGCGCGCCTTGATTGCTCAAATCGAGGAATGATTCACCGGCGGGGACCTCATGCTGAATAAGCCGCACGATCGACGAAAGGTGAGCGCGCTGCTCCTCCGGAATATAATTCCCGCCGATTCTGAGACCGTCCTGTGCAGATCGATCGACGAGCGGCTCGCTGAGCAACGGAATGAGCGGGCCCTCACGGACAAACTTTTGAATCTTCGCTCCCGGTTGATGCACAGTGAGGGCGTAGTCTGTAGCGGCGCAAATGCTCACCACGAGAATTGCCCCAAATGGAATAGACTCCCTCACCGATCGTCGTATCTGCCAGAACGTCCGAATTCCCTCTTCGCCCATTAGTAAGACAAGCAACCAGACAAGCGTCGATCCATCGTAGACATGTCCGAGGTCGGATCGTCCGAGGGCCGTTCGAAATTGAAAGAAAGCCGCAATAAAGAGCAGAATGAGCCCGGGATCTCGATAAAGCTCGCCGCGAACGAAACGGGACAGAAGCCAAGCAAATGTCGCGAGAAGAACCGTAATTGGAAAATAAAATTGCGCTATCTCGGCGTCAGAACTGAATTGAAAGATTGAGGGATAGGCCAGGCCCCACACCTCTTGCTGCGTGAAGAGCTGAATAAGAATCGAACGCACCGCGTCCCACAAACCACCAAGATACAGCAGCAGCAGAATTGGGACCGAAAGGAATCCCAGCAGGCCCACGCCGAAGGGAAGGATCATCGCTCTCTCTGCCTTCCTTCTCCAACGCGCAAAGTCGAGAATGAAAACGTACGTCCCGAGACTAGCGATCGCATAGAGCCCCCCTTCTACGCTGAACATTAACGCTACGCCGGAGAAGAGCCCCGCGAGAACGAGCAGCAGCTGATTCTTCGGCGACCGACGCTCGAATGGGTGCCGAGTCCCGAGCACACCAGCAAGAATCGCGAACAGAAAAAAGATGTAGCGCGGACCGATCCAAAAATGCGGCGGCGAAACGAGAACTGCAGCAAGCAGGGCGCCCGCGACTCCGCTCCTGAGAACTACGGCGCACAGGAGGAAGAAAACCGCATACGGCAATGATTCCACCCAACGCTCGGCCGCTCGCACAGCGACAACGCTCTCGCCAAAAAGCTTCGCTCCGGCCCATGGAATGCCCACGTTCGTGAGAAATCCTCGCTGCAGGTAGAAGTCCCGGTAGGGCAGCTTTCCTTGGCTGAGCTCCTCGAGAGGGGCAAGCTTTTCGCCTTCATGAAACAGGTCGAGCGGATAAGAGATCGCGTTGCTCAACGTAAATACGAAAACAACAACTGCTCCGATCACTTGCAATGCGATCGTTCGACGCTGAGGAACTCGATCCGTCTCGATGGGACCCGTTGATACTCTGAAAAGCGGGAGTCGTTCTGCACACCGATGCAGGACCAGAGCGAGCATTCCGGCCGCGAACAACGCTGAACCAAAAGCCCAAAGCGAGGGGCGATCCAGATCAAGCATGCGGTGCCACAGGCCGAATATTGGGAGCCCGGGGGCGGCGGCATAGAGAAGCATCGAAGCCGGCTCGGCCTTCCGTCTCGAAGCTAGGCTGGAAGCGAACCGGATGGCGAGAAGGCGGACGGCCGCGAAGAAGAGCGCGAAAAGGCAGAATGATCCGACAAAAAAGAAAAGCTCTTGTTGCTTAGGATATTGCGCCTTCGCAGCCCACCCGAATGCGGTGCCGGGCTCATACCGGAAGACGATATGCTTGGTGAGTTTCAACCCAAGCGCAAAGGCTAATGTCGCAGACTCGAGCGCGATCAACAGCTCGAACAGCGGAACGTAGCCGGTGTTTTCTCGAGCTGAAAAAATCCTGTCGCGCATTTCGGAAGAGGGAGATTCGACTGCTGGTGAACCTTGCTATGAACAGTAGTTTTGAGAAACTGTCTCGAGCTTCTCGAGTAAAAGCCGAAAAGCTTCGCGCGTGGCGGGGAGATTTGCTTCGTCCCGGTCAATTCGCGCGAAATCGAGCACGTTGTTCACCGAGAAGGCATGCACGGAGAGCTCAAGCGTGAGCCGGCGTATCAGCAGTCGCCCTGAGAGCTTGCCGGATCTAATCGCGCCCAAGCGTTTCCCCGCAAACCTCACGGCGGATATCACTTCGTCGATGTCGGAATTCGCCACGCTCCGGCCACTTGCCCGAATGATATCGCCGAGTGTGCGCTTCTCGATGTTGAGGTCTGCGCTCAGCGCAGCGACAAGACCACGGCCAATGACGATGCTTGCCGCGAGCCCCTGCTCATGCCGGGCCGCAATCCGCCGGACATCTCCGAGATTCAGAAGGAAACGTTTCGCACCGAACTTTCCATTCGCGGGAAAAGCGTGGAGCGCACCAACTCGTACGAACTGACCGATTCGTTCGCGTGAGCGAACGTTGAGCAACGCCTGCGCCTCATGAAACGTGATGCGCTTATTCGCGGGCGAAGCCGCCAATCGGGCGACAATCGCAATTCTTTCCGCTTCGTCCATTTGCTCCTCCACCGCGCAGCTCCCTTGGATTGGAGACGCACGGTGAAGAAGACAATCAACCTTCGACAACAGTCGAATCAAATGAATGATTGGAAGAGTACAACGGTGCAGTTGATAATGCCGATCAGAGAGCCGGTCAAACAACGGCCACACACATCGGTCATTCTCGAACGTTACGCGATGTCCGCTCGGTCGTTCTCCCGTACGCGTGTAGCAATTCTCTTGCCATCGCTCGGCGCCGTGAGCTCGCCCCTCCAAAGCGATATTTCTCGAAAAAATCCCGGAAAGCCTCAACGAGCTGTTCGTTTCATAGGGGTTCAGATCAATCGGCCCATCACCGGCGGGCCAGCTCTCTCATAACGATCAGGAGATCACTGTGGCGCTGGAGCAGCACGCCGCCACCTTCATACGGAGCTTGTATGGTCCTTAGAACGGCTCTTCTCGTATCAGCGCTCTTCTCAATTCAA
>CAYOAK010000071.1:0-15142 GCA_964401925.1 uncultured Bdellovibrionales bacterium
ACAAACGACAGCCGCTCGCCGGAGAACACCTCCGTACAGCCCACCATTTTTTCCGCTTGCTCAGTATGCACACTCGGCCGCGGCACCGCAGAATAGAGCAGACCGAGCTGCTCGAAGAACTGCGAGCGTGAATTGTATTTCAGATCAGTTTGCAGAAAAGAGCCTTTCGCGCGCTTCTCGCGCCAGAGCTCCGCGTCCATCACCTTGCAACGGCTCTCCGGAGCGTAATTCGAGTAGATCGAGCTGCCGCTCGTGACACATTTTCGCCAAAAGAAGTGCCGCGTGTTCTGAAATGCCAGCAGGAGACGGAGCCGTTCCGCGGGAGCAAGATCCGGAACCTCCGCGCCGAACTGAGAATAAATCGCAGCTTCTTCAGCCGAACTCGTGAACGTAGCGCCGGTCAACCGGCATTGCCGTACGGCATTCGCCTCGGGCTTCACTCCAGTGATCGATGTGCTCGCAGTGCTAATGGTAGTCGTCGTCCTCTAGGTCGATCCCGGCAAGGCCGAGCACGAAGTCTCCCAATGAGTCGACTCCAAGACCGGCGTAGGCGCCGACTATACCCAGATCAACGCCAACACCAAATTCTCCTGTTGATACTTCACGCCGGGGATTCTCTCGGTAGTCGTCACCAAAGCCGCTCTCCGTGCGAGACTCGAACATGACGGGCGCGCGCCGCCCCATCAATCCGACTCGCACCATACCCGGCTCGATCTTCCGGTACCCGAACTGCAACGGTTTTGAGGGGCGCATGACAGCGCCGTATCCGACACCGAGTCCCAGATCGAGCTTGAAGATATCGAGCAGATCGAGCAGGCGGTTCGGGAGGTAGAGGAGCGCCCGCCTTCCGAAGCTCGATGATTCGGCGGCGCCTTTCGCCGGCTTATTGTATTCGGAGTACTCATGACCGAGCTCGAAACGGAAGCCACGGTCGTCGTCGGCTCGAGTGGAGCTCCGAAACACGCTGCAGACCAGCAGGAGCACGCAGATGGTGTGGGAAAAGACCCTCGTTCGGGAAAATGCCCTGTTCCGGCAAGACAAGAGCGCCGCACGGATGAAGCGCGCGGACATTTTACGCCTTCGAGCGCCGGACCCGAGGCTTCTTCGCTGCGCGGATGTGCTTCACACTGCGCGTGCGTGCACGAATCTCACGTTTCGGCTCCGGTGGAAGATTGAGCTTCGTGCGGAAGTAAGAATCGAGAAGCGAGCTTGCAAGGCCAGCAGCTTTGATACGCGAACCGCCTTGCTCGATGACAAGCGTGGCAATCGCGATCTCCGGCTTATCCGCAGGCGCGAGCCCGATGAACCAGTGATACAGCCCCTCCGGTGAGTCCCCTTTTAGGGTTCCGGTCTTCCCTGCAACGGGAATCTGCTTAAAGAGCGACCGTCGAAGGAAATGTGCGCGCGCCGTTCCCGTGAGCGTCGTCTCACGCATCATCTCAATGAGCTGCTTAGCGGTTGCTTCGGAAACCGCGCGACCGAGCACCCGCTTTTCGGAATCGAAGATGGCTTCGCCGAGGGGCGAGCGCACTTCATCGATCAAGTAAGGACGCAGAAGCTCGCCACCGTTGGCTACGGCACCGGCGAGCGCTGCAGCGTGAATCGGGCTGATCTTCGCGCCTTCATACCCTGCCGCAGTTCGCGCGATCCCGTACTGATCGACGCCGACTGAGAAGCGGCTCTGATCTATCGGGAAGTCCGCTTGGAGCGGAGCATTGAAGCCAAAACGCTTTGCATACCGCTCCAGATCTTGCGGCTGAAGCGACGTGAGCGCGACGCGGGCGAAAACAGGGTTACAGGATTTCCCCATGGCATCAGCGAGCGTCATGCGCTTCCGGTCGAGCCGCGGATTCGGAAGATAATTTGTTGGGCAGAGAAGGTGTGTTCCCCCGCGATACGCGACGAGTGAGTTGCTTCGCATGTTCGCGAGCTCCACTGCCGCCGCACCAGTGACAACTTTGAAGAGCGAGGCCGCCGGAAACGATGCGCGTCCAAGGAGTGTCCGGCCATCAAGATGGCGGCTGCTTCCAGCCGCGGCGAGAATGGCGCCGGTATGAGGATCGAGGGCGACGACCGCAGCATAGGGCGGCCGATAGGTATTCAGCAGTCTTTCACTGTATTCTTGAAGGGCAGGATTCAAGGTCAAAACGACCTCATTCTCGCTCGCGTCCCGGAAGCCGGCACGGCCGTTCTCGATGGTCAGAGTCTGCGGGATCTCGGCTAAGCGGAAGTTCCGTACCTTAGCGGCTGGGGGATTCGGAAAGCGGATCGAAGCCATGTTCGAGGATTCCGCACCGGCAGAGGTAAGTGCCGTGAATACAGCGGCTTGAAGAATTGCACCTAGAGCGAAGGCTCTCATCATTACCTTATTGTTCTTTATCAGTTATGAGGCGCACGGCATTTTTTAGGAATAGGAAAACCTTCTCGCGAAGACTAATATTTCCGCTCCCCCTCCCTTCCTCCCTCGACTGAAGGGCCCCATTAAGAAGTTGGTTTTGCACAACAAAACCAGAGGTGGAAAAGAAGAGAGCTTTACGGCCGTTGCGGGCAAATGCCTTAAACCTTTGCGGCCTGAGCTTCATGCTCTCCTAGATATTTCGATGCAGCGTCCAGCCTTTCCGGAGTGCCGATATCACTCCAGAAACCATCAAACCTGACTGAATCGATCCGCTCACCCCGGGAGAGAAGCCCAGGTATAACATCGGCAGTCAGGCTAAAAGGTTTACCCCGTAGCGGAAGCTCCGGGAACAATCGATTGGAAATCACCATTCCACCGAGATAATTCACCCCCTCGGTGCCGGCGGGACCGGTCGCGCCCGCAAAACTCTGGAGCCGGCCGGCGGCGTCGATCCAGAGCTTCGTAAAGCTGCCTGTGGGCGGGCCGACGAGCAAAGTCATCACGGCATTCCCCGCAGCTTGCTTCGCTACAAGCTCGCGAAGATCGAGCGAGTCATCGAACAGAGAATCGGAATTGAGGATCAGGAGATTTTCGGATCGAACCCAGCTCTCGACGTTCTTGATCCCGCCGCCCGTATCCAAAAGCACGGGCTCCTCCGAAAACGAGGCTTCGAGCTTCCATCTGCTTCCATCTCCGACAAAGGTGCGAATCATCTCCGGTAAATAATGAAGATTAATCATGACCCGCCGAAAGCCTTGATCGCGCAATCGTTCGAGGTGCCGCTCGATCAGATTGCGGCTGCCGACTTTGATTAGCGGCTTCGGTGAGCTATTCGTGAGCGGACGCAACCGGGTTCCCAGTCCGGCAGAGAGGAGAAAAACATCTGTGCTCGGTGAAATCATGGGAGGCCGATCATGGGAGGAAGCTGGGATCTACCGAGGCCAGAGCGTCGAGGAGCTTTCTGAAGAGTGGGTCAGTCGGCTTTGCTAAGAGCGTTCGTCGTATCCGTGCCGCGGTGCCCGGTATCCACCTCTCGTATTTCGTGAGCCCGCGAAGCTGCACCATCTTCGCGAGGCGGCCGGCGACCTTCAGATCCCGCTGCAGAAGAACTAGTGGATATTCCGCTCGCAGCTGCTCACCGTCCGGATGCTGGGTAAAGAAGTACTCGAGCAGCTCATTGTAGCTCTTCTCACCAAGCGCGGAGTCGGTATCCCGATCGTTGAGCAGCGCGACAACGTCGTAGCAGCGGGTCGCCATCAAAGCGTCCTGAAAATCGATTACCCCAAGCTCGCCACCCGGAGGCACAAGGAGATTCCAGCAATGGTAATCGCGAAGGACGAGCACCTGCTTCTGTTGCTCGAGCAATTTTGCGATCTCCTCGAAACACTGATCGAAGATCGCATTCGGTGCCTCGACTGGCGATGCAATTTTCTGGGCCGGAAGAATTGCGTCGTCGTGCTCCTTTCTCCCGAGCTTCCACGGAAGATAATAGTCCCGAATCTCCTCCATCTCGCGGCGGTAGCTCTCGGCAGTGAACCCCCGCTTCAGAGCAAAGAACTCTGGGTCATGTTCCGCCCCTTGGAGATGGATAATGAGCTCGATCGCCCGGCGGTATTGTTTCAGCGCCGACTCCGGTTCGGCCGCCAGATGATCCGCGAGAAACCGGTCCCCGAAATCCTCTTCGAACACGATGCTCAGCTCGTTCGATGCTCCGTAGATCACAGGAACCGGCAGACCGCGAGCGGCGAGATAGTCCGTGAGCAACAGCACCGCGTCGTAGGAATCAAGGCCCGTTCCGCCGCCCGCTTCCGGCACCGCACGCGAATCGAAGACCATCGCGATGACGCTCGGACCGTCCCGATAAATCCGAAAGTAGCGCCTTGGTGACATATCTGCCGGGAGCGCCTCAACGCGGTGGAGCGGAGCGAAGGGAAAGAGCTCCGCGTAAAGCCCGCGGATTTGCGGGAAGAGCTCTTCGTCCGGCCGGATGCGGACCTGGGGAGTGGGACTTTTTACGGTGCTCACGGTAGTCTCATTTGCTTTAAACAAGTGGCACGGAATGGGCAACACGGAGATCGATTCGCAAAGCACGAGCACGGAGAAGCTGCCTCCCGCGCTCTATGTTGTGTCGACGCCGATCGGGAACCTTCGGGACATCACTCTCCGGGCTCTCGATATCTTGAATGCGGTCGATCTGATTCTCTGTGAAGATACCCGGACATTCTCAAAATTAGCGACCCGTTACGGCGTCACCACCAAGAAGCAATCATTTCACGAGCACAACGAGGACATGCTCTCCGCCTCGATTACCTCGCGGATTCAGGGCGGCGAGAGAATTGCCCTCGTTACCGATGCAGGAACTCCTCTCGTGAGCGATCCGGGTTATCCGCTGGTGCGGCAAGCGCGGGCGGATGGGATCGAGGTATTTTCGATTCCCGGTGCCTGTGCCGCGATCGCCGCGCTCTCTGCTTCGGGCTTCGAGCCGGATCGATTTTTGTTCGCCGGATTTCTTCCCGTGAAGCCCGGGAAGAAGCGGAAGGAGATCGAGTCGCTGCTCGCGCTTGAGGTGACTCTCATCTACTACGAGTCGCCGCACCGATTGCTTGCCACGTTGGAGTTACTCCATGAAATCGCGCCGGATCGCGAAGTATGCGTCGCCCGCGAACTGACAAAGCTTCACGAATCGGTGATCGCCGGAGCACCGGAAAAGCTGCTGGAGCACTACCGAAAGCACTCACCTCGCGGGGAGATCGTTCTACTCATTCGGCGGGACGGATAACTTTGCGCTCAGGAGTTTGGCAAACATCTGATGCGCCTCTGCGCTCGGATGGCCGTCGCCCTTAATCTTGTGATGACTGTCGAGCAGCGCCTTCATATCAACGTCCGACAGGTCGTAGACCGGCAAGGTGCCGGAAAGCTCACTCCCGAGATCTCGGGGAGCTCCCGGATAGAGGACGATGCGAACATCGTCGACCTTGCAGCGCTCGCGCAGTAAATTCACGGCTTTCATCAGAACACGCGCGATGCGGTGAATGCCTTCGCGGCGCGGAAACAAAAGCAGACGGCTCAGTCTTTCGTAGAGCTGAGTCTGCGCGAAGAGTGCGTAGACGGAGGTGCTCCAGCCAAAAGCGGAGCCGAAGGTTCCACGATAGACCGGCTGATCCGATGCATCGAGAGAGTAATATGGCTTGTCCAAAGTGAAAGTCCGAGTTTCCGGACGGTAAGCCATTATTGGCCCCAGAACTCGCTCCGACATGACGCTCGTATAGGTGTAGACGACGACCCGGTTCGGGGCTTGAGCATCCGTGCACTGAAACTCGGTGTTTTGCTCGAGCCGCCGCAGGAGATCGTTCGGCGCGTCTCCATGCCGGCCAAAGTTCCGCACCGCCGTGTCTGGAAGGAACTGGATCACCTGGCTCGGAAATGTATGCGAGTCGCCGACACCGCTCCCGAAGGTGAATGAATCGCCAAAAAAAAGGAGCTCCCTCTTGGCATGTCCTGGAGCAGCGGAGCTTTCCCGGCGGTCGTGCCGATCAAAGTTATACTCGACATCATATATCACCCGCTTCTCGACATTTGAGTAAAGCGTGCGCCGGCAACGCTTTACTCCGTCGATACGCGGACAACTCATTGAGGTTGCGAAATCAGGGGATCGATGCCCGAAGCGCGGCATGCGTGCGGCCGGCGTATTACCGAGGACATTGAACGCGGCCTCGGCAACGACAAAAACCACTAGGCACCCGCAGAGCCCAAAAAGTAGCGCTCCCAGCGGCCCACGCATGCTTGAGCTCAATGAACCCTCAATGAACTGTGGAGCGTGCGATGAAGAAGCCTTGATCCTTATCTGCACGGGAACGCACGCCCTCCGCCGCCTCGAATCGAGGACCGAGCACCTGCTGCATCGCCTGAAGCTTCTGCATCAACGATTTCGACCCGACCGAATTCGCATACCAAATGGCGCCGCCGCGAAACGCAGGGAATCCGATTCCCATCACCGTGCCTAAGTCGATCTGTCCGGCCGCTTCCGCACCGGGGAGGCCCGCCACACCATCATCGAGACAACGAATCGCTTCGTTGACAAGTGCGAGGATCAATCGATCGGCGACTGTGAATCCCGGGCGCTTCTCCCCAACATCGAGTCCCAGCTCGATTCGGATGCCCGCATCGGGAACCGGAGATTTTTCACCATACTTATAGAAGCCCCGGCCGGACTTTCTGCCGAAATAGCCTTTCTTTGTCAGCGCAGCAGCGAATGCATTCCCGCGCATCCGCTGGCCGTATGCTTTCTCCATCACTTCGGCCACTTTTGCCGCAACGTCCAGCCCAATCTCGTCGAGCAGCCGCAGCGGACCCATCGGCATGCCGAACTCCTCGGCACCCTTGTCGATCTCGGCGATCGAATAACCTTCACCCAGCAGATACGATGCTTCAACAAGATACGGCGTAAGAATGCGGTTCACGAGGAAGCCGGGGACATCCTCGACGACGATCGGATATTTTCCGATACGAGACGCAAATGCGGCGGCCGCAAGTACCGCTTGATCTGACGTGGTCTTCGCTCGAATGACTTCGATGAGCGGCATCCGCTCCGCAGGATTAAAGAAATGCAAACCCACGAAGCGGGAACGATCGACCAATTTCTCGCCGAGCACATCAAGCTGGAGCGATGAGGTGTTCGTGGAAAGAACTCCCCCGGCGGCAACTTTACTTTCGAGCAGCTGGTAGAGCTCCTGCTTCGCCTTCACATCTTCGATGATCGCCTCGATGATCACATTGCTCACCGGGATCGAGTCAGCTCCCGCGACAATGCGGAGCTTGCCCTCAAGCTCGCGCCGTTTCTCAGGAGAGAGCGAGCGCTTCTTCTCGAGCGATCCAAGAATGTGATCGCGAGCGCGGCGGCGAACCTCTTCGACCGGCTCGACGATCGTCGTCGGAATTCCACTGCCGAGGCAGGTTGCTCCGATCCCGGCGCCCATCGTTCCACCGCCGACAACTGCGACATCGATCTCTTTGAATTTCTCCTTCAGTGTACGGCCGAGCTTTTGCGCATCCTCAGAAACTTTAAACAGGTGCACGAGGGACTTGCTCTCCGGAGAGACAATGAGCTCTGCGAGCAGGGCTCGTTCCTTTTCAAGTCCGCGCGCCATGCCGTTCTGCAACCCGAAGAGCGCTGATTCGAGCGCCTTTACCGGGGCGGGAAGCCGTCCCCGCGTTTCCTTGGCGATCGCCGCTTCGGATTTTGAGCGCACGAGGGCGCGGCCGACGAGCGTATGCGTAAGAAATTTCTCCCCGACCGTGAGGGGCTTCCCCGGCTTCAACGGCCGCTTACCCAGCGCGATCTCTGCGGCCCGCTCTTCGAACCGCTCAAAGAGCGCGTGCTCATCGCCGCCCTCCCCGAGCTCGTTCGTAGAGATCACCTGATCGGCAAGTCCGATCCGCAGCGCTTCCGGTGCAGTGAGTACTTTCCCTTTAAGGATGACATCGAGAGCACGGGGTAAGCCGATCAAGCGGGGTAGCCGTTGTGTGCCGCCAAAGCCCGGAAGGATGCCGAGCTTGACTTCGGGCAATCCAATCCGCGTCGAGGGGTGATCCAGCAGCACTCTTCCGTCGCACGCGAGAACGAGCTCACAGCCGCCGCCGACACAGGGGCCGGAGATCGCTGCAATTTTCTTGAACGGGAGCGCAGCGAGCACGTCGAAGATTTCCTGACCTTCTTGTGCGAGAGCTTCGCCGACTTTGCGATCAACCACGTCGCGGATGGCATCAAGATCCGCACCGGCGCAGAACATCGCCGGGGAGCCGCCCACAATGAGGAGTGCCGTCACAGAGGTGTTCGAGCGCAGATCGACCAGCGCCCGGCGCAGGGATTTCATCCGCTCCATCGAAAGAATCACTGCCCGCTCCTCCAGCGAACCAAGCCGCAGGGTTGCCAGCCCTCCGTCGATCTCCAAAAAGACCTGGTTCTGTAAATCCGCCATGAATCGTCCCTCCCAACAGAGAAAAGGCTAGCGAATCTCCTCGGACCGGGAAAGAATAGAGAAAGCGCCGAGAGAAAGGCGCAGAAGATAGAGTTTCGATATGCTGCGATACCTGAGGGCCAAAGTTCTTTTTGCCATTTCAGCACAGGTTATTTTCGCCGGGTCGGCCATGGCCATCGAATGCCAGTGCCCGCAGAATCAACCGAGTCTGAAGGATAGCTATACACAGGCCGGCGCGGTATTTGTCGGAACGGTCGATAAATACGGTGCCAGTGCCCTCCGGCCCGGAATGAACGAGGCGCAGGTTCGCCTGATGAGCCGGCTGAAGGGGCTGGAGGAGACCAAGGGCTCATCCATCTACATCTACACCCCCGACGGTCCCGAGAAATGCGGCATGAAGCTTCTCGTCAGTCAGGATTACCTGTTCTTCGCCGAGGGAAACCTGGCCCGGCTCGTCGTAAACGCCTGCTCCCGGACCGAGATCTTGGATAACGCGCTCGATCAGATGGAGGAGCTGCAGCGGATTTCGAAGAAACAGTAGGCTGCCCGTTTAGCGCTTTTCACCCTTTAGCACTTTTCACGGGCTTTCCCCTCCTACTTCACTCAGTTTTCACCTTCACCTGAGACCATACCTCCAGAGCGTAACGTTCTTACGAGGTTTGTTTGCCGCTGCGAAAGCTCACTCCACAACTTTTGGCCACCCTCCGGGGCGGGCTATCAGCGGACGAACTCAAGAGGGGCGAGGGCGCGAGTTTCCTCGTTCAGATGCTCATCATCTCCGTTACGCTTTTTCCTTACGGTTTTACGATCGGAGTTTGGCGCGACCCTCTTCAAGGGGTTTACGCGGGACTAAAGTTCCCGTTGGTCGTCATACTCGCGACGCTCTTCAACGGTTTCATCAACGGAATGCTGGGTAAGCTTTATGGAGCATCCCTTTCATTGCACGAGGCGATGCGAGCCATTAGCACGTCGTTCATCATCGCAAGCATACTCCTCGGCTCACTTTCCCCGGTGTTTCTTTTTCTCGCGATGAGTGCACCGCCGCTCGGGTCCGCTGGGGGGAATGATGCCTACGCGCTCATCCTGCTTGGACACGTCGCCGCAATAGCCGTCGCGGGGATCGTCGCTAACCTCCGGCTCTATTCTCTCATCCGATCCGCTACCGCAGATAATTCATCAGCAAGGCGAGTCCTCTGTGTGTGGCTCATACTGAATCTTGCCGTCGGATCTCAGCTCTCATGGAACCTGCGTCCCTTCATCGGCTCCCCGGTGCTCCCGGTGCAATTCGTCCGTCCCGACGCGTTCAATGGAAATTTTTTCGAAGCAGTGTGGAAGGAGATCGTCCACCTCACCGGCTGAGAGTTTTTCAGATGAAGTTTTAAGGAGGCAGTATGAATCAAACAGTGATTGAGACCCAAGAGAGCCCGGCGGAGACGCCGATCGAAGGAAACGCGACGATTGGGGCGATTATCGACGCTCTGCTGAGGAGGCCCGGTGCGATAACAGTGCTGCGCGCGGGCGACGAATCCCTGTGGTTGCGGCTCCTCGGTATCCAGTTTGTGGCGCTGCTTGTCTACGGACTTGTTACGGGGTTGTTCTCCGGTGGAACGCAGCTCGCAGTGGCACCGCTCAAAATCTTGCTCGGATTTCTCAGCGCCGCTGCAATCTCGTTTCCGAGCTTCTACATCCTTACCTGCTTGAGCGGGTCGCGCGCGACCTTTCGAGCTATTACTTCGTCATTTATCGGCGCGCTGACGCTTTCGACGGTTCTTCTCGCCGGATTCGTGCCGATTATCTGGCTATTCGGAGAATCGACCGAGGGCGCAGTGTTCATGGGCGCGCTGCACGTCATCATCAGTTACTTCTCGATTTCACGTGCGTTCGGACTTCTGACACGCACGCTCGATCCGGACCGATTTGTCGGGAACAAGCTGCTCGCATTCTGGACGACGATCTTCCTGCTCGTGGTCTTCCAGATGACCACCTCGCTCCGGCCCATACTCGGAAAGAGCGATCACTTCTTTCCGGGAGAGAAACGTTTCTTTGCGCAGCACTGGATGCTCTGCTCGGCGAATCGGGATTGTCAGGCGCCCGCTCAGCAAGGTCCGGCACCCCAGCCGGCCGCAAAGCAGTCCGGCTGGAGCGGCTATTGAGCCCTGGCCCAGCCGAGCCTCCGCCGGTAACCTCTTGAACTGATTACCTGCGCCAGCCGCCGGATTCCTTCCGGCGGTTTCTTTTCGTGCCGAACGAACAGAATGAGAACCGCCGGGTCTAACCTGCGTGGATGTGAGCATGCGAGACTGGATGGAAGTTTCGGACGAGAACGATCAAAACGATGAGGCGCTGGAAGCCGCAGTCATCCGTGATGTTCTCTCCGGGAAACGCGATGAGTTCCGTCATCTCGTGGACCGCCACAAAGAGCGGGTGTTCGCGATGATTATGCGTCAGGTTGGAGATCGTCAGGTTGCAAGAGAGCTTGCTCAAGAGGTCTTTGTCCGGGCCTATGTCGGACTCCGGCGGTTTCGCGGCGACGCGACTTTCTCAACATGGCTCACGCGCATCGCGCTGAATGTTTCGAGCTCCTACTTCACGTCGCGGCGCTTCAAAGATCAAAAACGTTTTGCATCACTCGACGAACAGATCGCGGAGCAACACATCGCGCCGCCGGGAGAGGAAGTATTTACGGACGAGGCGATCGCACAGCTTCAACATTGCCTCACTGCGCTCAAGCAGATTTATCGGGATGTGATCGTACTCTGCATCTTCGAGCGGAAGAGTTACGAGGAGACGGCAGAGATTTTACAAATTCCGATTGGGACCGTGTCCTCGCGAATGAACAAAGCGTTCGGGTTGCTTCGCGCGAACTATTGGCAAGACTGACAATGAAAGAGCGATATCTCGATTTCATACTGGGACGATTGAGCGAATCCGAAACGGCGGTGTTCCTGGAGCAGGTGCGCCGTTCGCCCGAGTCAGCGAGAGAGTTTGAGGATTTCAAGCGGCTGTTCAAGCTCACCGGGGCGCTGCGTGATGCGAAGTTTGATGTCGGTGAGGATTTTACGGAGGTTGTTATGGAACAGGTTCAGGAACGAACGATAGAAGTAGAAAAGGCGCCCGATGCGTGGGTGTTCCGAACAGCGGTTGCAGCACCGGCGGCACTTGCCGCAGTCGGGATGCTGGCGCTGTTGATGACATTTCGAGACGCACCGCCGCGCGATTTGCGGCCGAGGCCGGAGCCGTTCATCGAGGAAACTCCGAGTGCCGCGAGTAATGAGGCCTACGAAGACCTGATGAAGTACATGTCTGATGATCAGGGAAAGTATCAGTCGGGCACCGGAATCCAGCCGGCGGTGGAGGCACAGCTCGAGCGGTTGCAGCGAGAGCAGCTGTCGGGCGAACAAAAATTGTCCGGGGTGATCACGGAGATCACGGGCAGGTTGGAGAGCTTTGATGAGACCTTGAAGCGGGAGGGTTCGACAGGTGCCTCCTCGGGGATAGTCGAGGCGCGACTCGGCCAAGCGATGTCAGACGACTCCAGGTCGAAAGGTGAAACTCTTTATTCGACTTTGGATGCTGATAAGGATCGAAACCGCGAGGTGCTTCGTTCAAGTGTAGTCGCAAGCGGAAATCCGCGCGAGTACGGCGGATACCGGCGGCCTCCATTCGCCAATGCAAGCAGAACCGGAACAGTATTCGTTCCTGCGTCGAACATTCCGGAACCTTACGGGAGCATGCACCAGCAGATGCAGCCTCCCAGTTCGACAGAGCAGTATCAATGGAGCGCGGAAGGTCAACGGATAATTGTCGCATCTCAACCGATTTCGACCTTCAGCATCGATGTTGACACTGGTAGCTACACAAACACCCGGAGATTCCTGCGGAGTGGACAGCTCCCGCCGCCGTCGAGTGTGCGGATTGAAGAGTATCTGAATTACTTCGATTACCAGTATCCAGAGGCCGAAGCCGGAAAGCCGTTCGGAATGAATTATGAGATCGCGCCGTCACCGTTCGAGGCAGGACGTCACCTTTTGAGGATCGGAATGAAAGCGGCGGTTCCGGCAGTGAACGAAGATCGTGGATGGAATCTTGTTTTCCTCATCGATGTGTCGGGCTCGATGGATCAGCCGGCAAAGCTCCCCCTGTTGAAGCAGAGCTTGAATGCGTTCGTGCGGAGGATGCGTCCTGTCGATCGTGTAGCGATTGTGACTTATGCAGATGGTGCGCAGGTTGCGCTTGAATCAACATCTGGCCGAGACAGCGACAGGATTGTGGCGGCAATTGATCGGCTGGTCGCGCACGGCTCGACGAACGGAAGCGGTGGCATTCAGAAGGCGTACGAGATAGCAGAGCGCACACGGACGAACGATGGAGTGAATCGAATCGTTCTCGCTACGGACGGTGATTTCAATGTTGGGATCTCGTCGTTCGATGAGCTCATGCGCCTGATCGAAGAGAAGCGCCGTTCCGGGGTGACGCTGACGACGATCGGAGTTGGATCGGGCAACCTGAATGAGCGCAATCTCGAGCAGCTCGCGAACAAGGGGAACGGCAGCTACATCTATCTCGACTCATTCCAGGAGGCGCAGCGTGCACTCGGCGCAAAACTGACGGCGAACATGGAGGTCGTCGCAAAGGATGTGAAGTTGAATGTCGAGTTCAATCCCGCTGTGGTCAGCACATACCGTCTGATCGGATACGACAACCGGACGCTGGAGCGTCAGGATTTTAACTCCGATGCGAGCGATGCCGGGGAGATCGGATCTGGTCATACGGTGACTGCGCTTTACGAGATAACCCTTCTCGGGTCGGCCGCGACGGGGGTGATCGATCCGCTCCGTTACTCGGACGCGCCTCAGCCACCGCCGGTTGGCAAAGGAAAGGCGGATGAGATCGGATTTCTGAAGGTGCGCTTCAAGGAGCCCGCATCGAACACTTCGACGCTGCTGCAGTTTCCGATCAGCCGGGCGCGAGTGATCGCTGATGGCGGGTCGGCATCGAATGATTTTCGATTTGCAGCGGCGGTAGCGCACTTCGGCGAGGTGCTTCGACTGAGCGCCTTTGCGAAGCACATCTCACTGCACCAGGTGCGACAGCTCGCAGCGAATAGCACCGGCGCGGATCCGACGGGGGATCGGCGGGAGTTCATCAGCCTGGTTGAAAGCGTGATGGCGCTCAAGGGTCAGAAGTAGCCCACACCGCCCCAAAAAAAAAGCCGGAAGCGATCGTTCGCTTCCGGCTTTATTCTCTTTGTGCAAACCGCTGTTAGGCGACTGCCTTCGCGAGAATCGGCGCTAAGTCCGTCCGCTCCCAGCTGAAGGACCCGTCCGCTCCGGGCTCCTGCCCAAAGTGCCCGTAGGCCGCGGTCTTTGCATAGATTGGCTTCCGGAGGTTGAGCTGCCGGATGATCTCACGGGGAGCAAAGGAGAACTTCTCCTTCACGGCCTTCAAGATCTTCTCCTCAGGCACCTTCGCAGTGCCGAATGTCTCGAGATAGATCGAAACCGGCTCGGCGACGCCGATGGCGTAAGCGAGCTGGATCTCACATTTCTCAGCGAGATTTGCCGCGACGATATTCTTCGCAACATAGCGCGCAGCATACGCTGCGGACCGATCGACCTTCGTTGGGTCCTTACCGGAGAACGCCCCGCCACCGTGCCGGCTGTATCCGCCGTAGGTGTCGACAATGATCTTCCGGCCCGTCAGCCCGCAATCTGCATGCGGCCCGCCCGTCACAAATCTCCCGGTCGGGTTAATCAAAAAGCGAGTTTTCTCATTCAGCAGGACGGCGGGAATGACTTCTCGCACGACATTCTTAATGACCCAGGCGGAAAGCTCGGCGAGTTCCATGTCCGGTGCGTGCTGAGTGGAAATGACAACGGTGTCCACAAATTTCGGCTTTCCGTTCTCATAGGAGACGGTGACTTGTGACTTGGAGTCGGGTCGGAGAAAGGGGGCTTTCCCGGATTTCCGGATATCGGCGAGGCGCTTGACGAGCTTGTGACTGAGCGAGATCGGAAGCGGCATGAGCTCAGGGGTCTCGTTGCATGCAAATCCGAACATCATTCCCTGGTCCCCTGCGCCCTGCTCGGAGAAGAGACCCTCGTTCTCGTTAACGCCCTGGGCGATATCGTGTGATTGCTGGGTGATATTTACGAGCACGGCGACGGCTTCGGCGTCACAGCCGTAATCAACTGAAGTGTAGCCAATTTCCCGCAAGACCTTACGGGCGATCAAATCGCAGTTTGCGAAGCCATTCGTGGTGATTTCACCGGCGACGACAACCATCCCGGTTTTGACAAGAGTCTCGCAACCGACCCGGCTCATGGGATCTTGCTCGAGCAAGGCATCCAAGATGCCGTCGCTAATCTGGTCAGCGACCTTATCCGGGTGCCCTTCTGAAACTGATTCTGACGTGAAAAGATAAGTAGACATAACGTTCCTCAAACGAAAATTTCTTAGTGATTGTTCTGGTATTAATTTCTTAAGGCGGGCTCGAATCCGAGTATGAACAGATGAGCGCTCGCCGATCGTCTGAGAGACGATGAGGGGAGGTAAAATACTCATCCCAAGGTGGCGAATTCCCGGACCCGAGACTCCGAAGAATCTCACCAGGCGCTTTTTGGCTCTTCATAGCTTCCATCCAAGCAAGTTTTCCAAAACGGCATGCCTAGCACGACTCCCCGCAGCGGAAAACTCCTCCCCACTCCCCCGCCCCCTCTTTTTGTCTCAGAGACGGTGACGGGGTTTAAGTGGATGAAACCGCGAC
>CAYOAK010000072.1:0-3102 GCA_964401925.1 uncultured Bdellovibrionales bacterium
GGTCAGGGGTTCGAGTCCCTTACCGCGCACCATTTGTTTATGCTTGATCCGAAAATTATCTATGAAGACGAGGATATTTTGGCGATTGATAAGCCGGCGGGATTCGATGTGGTTGCCATCTCTGATTGGGTGAAGGGGAAATATCCGGATGTCTTTGATTCCCCTCAGTACGGACCGGAGGCGCGGCAGCTCTACGATGACGCGCAAAAGCTTCTCGACAAAATCGTTACCCGGCGGCTGCTGAGCGCGAATGGCGTCTTCGGTCTCTTTCCGGCAAATGCGGTCGGAGATGATGTCGAGATCTACACCGACGAAACTCGTTCATCCGTGCGAGCGGTCTTTCACTTCATTCGCCAGCAGAGCGAGAAGCGGCAGGGAATTCAGAATCTCTCCCTCTCCGATTTTGTTGCGCCGAAAGAGTCCGGTGTGATCGACTACATGGGAGCGTTCGCTGTGACCGGCGGACGCGGGCTCGATACGATCGTCGAAGAGTTCGAGCGCGGGCTGGACGATTACAATTCCATCATGGCGAAAGCGCTTGCCGATCGGTTGGCTGAAGCCACTGCAGAGTATCTGCACGAACGGGTCCGGCGGGATTATTGGGGCTATGCGCCGAACGAGCATCTGCGCTCAACCGAGCTGCTCGAGGAGATCTATCGGGGCATCAGGCCCGCCCCGGGATATCCTGCCTGTCCCGACCACACCGAGAAGCGCACGATCTTCGAGCTCCTCCAAGCTGAGCAGAAGGTCGGAATGCACCTCACCGAATCATGTGCGATGACGCCCGCAGCGTCGGTTTCCGGCTGGTATTTCGGCCACCCCGACGCGAAGTACTTCGGCATCGGCCGCATCGAACAGGATCAACTCGAGGACTACGCCCGCCGAAAAGGCTGGCCGATCGACGAAGCCAGGAAGTGGCTCTCCCCTCACCTGTAACCCGTTCTAGAACGGAGTGGTCGCCGGAGGCGGGACGAGCGGGCGCAGCAGCCGGGGATCCGTTGCTGGGCGGAACGTCCGAAGGGCCGTTCGGCAGTTCGCCCGGGCCGGTACTCGGGTGATATTTCATCCAAAAAAATCCTAAATGCTTCTAATGACTTGAACCTGAGCAAATTTCCCATTGCGGCAGTTTGGAGGGTGGATCATATGCACACTACGCACCTTGCCGGGCCGTTGCCGGCGGGAAAACGTTCGCGGATGCCAAAGGTGGCGCGGGCGGGTGCGGGTGGAGACCTGACCCCGGTCTTGTGTATGGTCCGGGACTTTTTCAGGTCAGATTTGAATGCAGACCCGGTTTCCAGCGGCATTTTTGCCCGGAGAACGAATTGGTGGGGAGGTCTTAGCGTGAGTATTGGTGAAGTCGCTTCTTTTCTCTGTGTGGGCGTGTTTGTCCTGACCATGGTCTTCGGCGATTGGTCGAGCTACTGATCAGGACCTCCTGAAAGGCAGCTCCCTCCCGAGCCCCCACTTCTCATAAATAAATCGAGATCCGCGGCCGGCCTGCCTGAGTGCGGGCTTGAAGGGCCCGAAAATGGCCGTTTCGGCCATTTTCGGGCCCCGCTCCCGGAGGGAGCAAAAGAAAACAGGGGCAGCGTTTGAGCTTCTCCGTTACTCGGTGGGGAACGTTCATTGAGATTCCTGGAAAAATCCAATCTCCCGAAGAGTTCGTTGCGCATATTTCAAAGTACCTCTGAGTCGCTCGTTTTTCGACAGACCCTTGAAGTGCAGGTCTCTGACGAGGGACACTCCGCTGCCAATGTCCCGTTTCCCCCTTCCTCCCTACTCCCTGGTTGTCTTTCTTTTCGCAGCGCTCCTGTTCCCTGTGCTCGGCACCGGCGAGGTATTTCAAGTATCCGAAGCTCGTGAAGGGTTCGTCACGTTGGAGATCCTGCAAGGCGGTGACTGGATCCTGCCGCTGCGCAACGGAACTATCGTTCCTTCCAAACCTCCGCTCTTCCACTGGATCGGCTCGATCCTCAACTATCCGTTCGGCAACTATAACGAGTTCTGGCTTCGGCTTCCGAGCTATCTCGCCGCAATCCTCACTCTGATCCTGCTTGCACGCTTCTTGACGAAGCAGCACAGCCCGCTTGCCGGCTCCCTCGGAGCAGCACTTCTTGGTTCGATGTACGGCTTCGCTCGTCTCGCGAGCGACGGCCGGGTCGATATGCTCTTCTGCCTTTTCTCCACTGGAGCCACCCTGCTCTCGATCGGCATGGTTCTAAGCCCCGACAGATACATGCGGCGGGAGCTGATCACCTTTGCTCTGCTTTGCGCCTTGGCGGTACTGACGAAAGGCCCGCTCGGGATCGTCCTTCCCTTCGTAACGTTCGCGACAGCACAGATTCTCCTCAAGGGGTTCAGATCTCTGCGCCAACTGCTGCGCTGGGAACTTCTCCTCGCCTTCGTCCCACCTCTCTTCTGGTATTTGGCGGCGTATCAGCAGGGTGAGAGCTCTTTCTTCGAACGCCAGATCCTCTTCGAGAATTTCCAGCGATTCTTCGGAGGCGAAGGCATCGTGGAGAAAGACTCGCTCTTCTATCTGATCCACATCGTAGGCACCGGCGCTCCGTGGTCGATATTCTTCCTCCTCTACATTTTCTTCCTCGCTCGCGAATCGTTCAAACGCCGTTCCGTGAGTGCGAACCGATTTCTGCCTGCTGAGCGAGATGCCGCGAGACTGCTCGTTGCGGGACTTATTTGGTTTCTGACCGTGATCGCATTTCTCTCGCTCGCCTCCGGGAAACGGCGGGCATATCTGCTGCTCACACTTCCTAGTATTGCGACGGTGCTCTCGGTTCGCTTTGCGAGCACGTATCTGCGGATGCAACGCGAGGGAAAGATCCAGCTCCTCGCACGCCGTCTCCAGTATGAGACTTTCACATGGGGGCTTCTCGTCTGGTTTATCGGTATTCTCCCCGGCGTGGTGCCGCTCTTCGTCGGCCCCAGCGAAGCGAGGGTGATCGACGCCATTATTCCCCGAGCTTCGCAATTCTTCTCAGGACTCGAAGCGGCGTTAATCCGGGGCGATTTCATCTTTCCGCTGCTCTATCTGCTCCTCGCCGGAGGAAGCTTTGCGCTCTGGGTACTTGGCCACAAACGAAA
>CAYOAK010000072.1:3112-10971 GCA_964401925.1 uncultured Bdellovibrionales bacterium
TCGGCTGGGGATTCCTGCTCTTCATCCAGCTGTTCGTTGTTTTTTACATCCAAGTCTGGATGACGCTGAAAGGTCACACCCATACTTACAAACGTCTGGCACTGCGCTTAGCGACAACAGTACCGCGCGAGGTTCCGATCACTCTCGTGAAGACCGAGCGGGATGAATCCTTCGATGGACTTTTTTTCTATCTGAAACGTCACATGCCGCTCCTCGATCCGAGCGAATCGCCGAAGACGCCCGGGCTCTATCTAGCGCGCCGCGAGTGGCTGAAGCGGTCACGCAGCTTTGGCTATGATGAGATCTTCAGCGGTGGAAGAGTCGTCGATAAGGCGGGCGCTGAGCTCGTGTTGTTTGAAGTCAGGTGAAGCTTTTCTTCGACTCGCTCAGGACAAGCCAGTGGATCTTTTGGAGAGCCACTTTCCTAAAGCCGCAAGTTCCGGTATAGTGCCGCTCATCTTGCCGGACAGCCTGAACCGACTCGGCCCATCGATCTATTGAGACCAGTTCCGTTCTCAGAGAATTGAAGAGTCTCTAGCATCAAACGTCACAGCAACGAGGATGGGTCACACAACGTAAATCGCTCGTATTTGGGGCTGTTTGCGTGCACCTGGACCTATTTCTATGCCTTTCTCTACATTCGACCTGCATCCGCTCCTCCAAAAACAGGCGGCGCTTCAGGGATATACCGAGCTGACCGCGATTCAGCGTGATGCCATTCCGGCGGTACTGGCCGGACGTGACCTTATGGGGCTCGCTCCCACCGGCACCGGTAAGACTGCTGCTTTTGTTCTTCCCATGCTCAATCGGCTTCTGAAGAGCGACTCACGTCGCTTGCGCGGACTTGTTCTCGTGCCGACGCGTGAGCTGGCCGAGCAAGTGAACGATGTCGTGAAGAACCTGGGTGCAAAGACTCAACTTCGAAGCGCAACCGTCTATGGCGGTGTGAGCTTCGGAAAACAGGTTTCGAACCTGCGACGAGGCGTCGACCTGATTGTCGCCTGCCCCGGCCGGCTTCTCGACCACATCCGTCAAAAGACCATTAACCTCTCGGCACTCGAAATTCTTGTTCTGGATGAAGCCGATCAGATGTTCGACATGGGCTTTCTCCCGTCGATCCGCCAGATCATGCGTGAGCTGCCGAAAGCGAAGCAAAGCCTGATGTTCTCGGCGACAATGCCGGACAACATCCGTTCACTCGCAAACGAAATGCTCGTCTCACCGGAGACGGTGCAGGTGGCGCGCATCGCGCCGGTCGAATCAGTTTCTCAAACCCTCCTCCCGATTGGTTCGGGCCAGAAGACTGATCTTCTGCTCCATCTCTTGAAGGACATCCCGCGCGAAGAGTCGGTCCTCGTCTTCACAAAGACGAAGCACAAGGCAAAGAAGCTCGGCATCGTTCTGAAAGAGTCCGGATTCCGGGCAACTTCGCTGCAGGGAAATCTGACGCAGTCCCGCCGCCAACAGGCGATGTCCGGATTTCGTGATGGCAACTTCCAGGTCATGGTCGCAACGGACATCGCCGCTCGCGGAATCGATGTCAGCCAAGTGTTCCATGTCGTGAACTACGACATGCCGGATACTGTCGAGGCATACACGCACCGAATCGGCCGAACCGGACGGGCATCCCGCACCGGCGCGGCGTACACGTTCGTCACGCACGAGGATCTCTCGGATGTTCGAGCAACCGAACGGACGTTGAAGGTCACCATCCCGAGAAATCGTCTTGAAGGCTTCGCATACAACGGCGAAGAGATGGTCTTCCACGAGAAGGAAGCGCGCGGCAATTTTCAGCCTCGCAGCGATTCGCGCGGCCGGAATCAAGGGAACCGGGGACCGGGCGGATATCGCGGCAACGGAAACGGTGGACGGAATCGTCCTCCTCGCCGCCGTGGTGGTGCCTCGTTCGGATCTCGCAGCCCAAGTACTTCGTCGACTTCGAACTGGCAGTAGCTCCAACTCGTTGACTTCGTCGACGAGTTCCTTCACCTTTTGCGCCAAATTCCAAACGGGTAAATCGACCTTCCGTGCATGCAGGTGAACCCTGGATGCGCAGGCCAGATGTTTTTTGGTCTGCTCCAGAAAGGGAGAATTGCCTACTCCAAAAACGAAGAAGCTGACCATCACACCTCCCCCGGGTGTCGTTCGCCTGATGGAGCTGATTACCGAGGGCGGTGCGAGTGCCGTCCTAGAAGGGGTCTCCGTAGTATTGCTGCTGGAAAAGCGCGCTCCGACGGAGGTATCCATCACCACGAACCAGTCCGACGGAAATCTCCGCCGAATTCTCGGCCGTAAACCGAAAGGCGTCGGAAATTTCTATGGGCATACCGGTCCGGACGGCTCGATCGTCTACCGCATTCGGGTCTGTCCCGAGAGGCTGACCACTGCCGCCCAGATCGGGGACCACACCGCGAGCGTCTCACCGTTTCGAGAGATTTCGATGAGCTGGGATCCGGCGACGCTCACGATGCACGACCCATTGGGGGTGGCGACGAGTCTTCAAAAACGGGTGCTCCAGCTCCATCCCAATGCGAAGCAACTCTTCCCGCGGCAACCCGGGCTGGTGCTCGCTGCGATTCGCGCCGAGGCTCAGCTCTCGCAGTTGAAATTCACGATGAGCCCAGCCGCCGTTAACAACCTCCGCAAGCTCTCCGACCACCTGCACCGCTGCGAAGCGGCGGAGATTCGAAGCGATCTCGATAAGATCCTTCGCAGCCAGGGCGCCCGCCGCGCGTTCGAACGCATGTCCGGCACGGGAATTCTTCAGATCGCTCTCTACCATGTGTGGCGAGCGCTGAAGGTGGACGAAGCCAAAGCGGGGACACGGCTCGTAACGGTGTTGAAACTGATCGCCAAGCTGCCGCACGACACAGCGATCAACCCGCAGCGCTGGAATCGCTGGGGCTTGCTCTGCTCCATGCTCGTTCCGGATGAAGCGGAAGGCATGATGATGCGGCTCCAATTTCCCAAGACAGATATCGAGGGGATTCGCGATGTCGCAGAACTGATGCGAGCCAAGCTGTTCCCCGAGCTCATGGCACTCTAGATGCCGGTTCTCCCTAACTCGCGATCGCCGGACCAGTCTCCTCCGGCGATCGATTTTTCCCGGAGGTTACAGGCCTGCCATCTCCACTCTCCCACGTTGAAAGTTACGGCACCGATCGCTTAGACCCCTATATAGCTCACCCTGTGCACCGGGGCTGCTCTAGATCATCACTTGTGCCCCACTCTGCCGCTTATCCTGCGACAGCCGGAGAAACGCTTATGGCCACCACATCCTATTGGAACGATTCGAGCGGTCTCCAGCATTTCACTCCCGTCACTAAGAACCTGCACGTCGATACGCTGATTATCGGCGGCGGAATAATGGGAGTGACGACAGCATATCTCCTGCGTAAATCCGGAAAGAAAGTGGCACTCGTCGAGCGCGAGAAGATCGCATCGATGGATACTGGGCATACGACCGCGCATCTGACGTATGTGACCGATACGATGCTTGCCGATCTCGCCAAGACCTTCGGCGAACAGGACGCAAAAGCGATCTGGAAAGCCGGAGAAGTCGGGATCAATCAGATCCAGAAGATCATCGATGAATCGCAGATCCATTGCGACTTCGCGTCGATCCCCGGCTACCTTCATCTCTGCCCACACTACGAGAGTTCTGAACGCGATCGGTTAGAGGAGAACGCAAAGCTCGCCGCCAAATTGGGCTTCAGCGCGCAGCTTGTGGAGAGCACACCGCACTTTCGCACACCCGGCATCCAATTTGAGAATCAAGCGCGATTCCATCCGGTAAAATATCTCTCCGGGATGCTCCGCACGCTCGAAGGTGAGGGCTGCATCATTTTCGAAGAGAGCGAAGCGCACGAGTTTTCGGAGGATCCGCTCTCCGTCCGGGTCGGCGAGCACCGGATTGAAGCCGAAAATATCGTGATCGCCACGCACAATCCGCTGGCGGGAAATTCGACAATGCTCGGTGCGAGCCTCTTTCAAACAAAGATCTTTCTCTACACTTCATATGCCGTGGGAGCTGCAGTCCCTAAGGGACTGATCGAGGATAGTCTCTATTGGGACACCCGCAATCCGTATGGCTATCTGCGCGTGCAACCCGGAGAAGAGAACGATTACATCGTTTACGGCGGGAAGGATCACAAGACGGGCCAGGTCGATGATACGAGTGAAGTGTTCGAAAAGCTCGAGCGCGAGCTGCTGGAGATCGTTCCCGAAGCAACCATTGCACGCAGATGGTCCGGGCAAGTCATCGAGACAGCGGATGGTGCGCCGTACATCGGCGAGACAGCAGCACATCAGTTTGCAGCGACCGGATTCAGCGGCAACGGGATGACATTCGGAACACTTGCCGCGACGATGGCGCGTGACTATGTGCTCGGCCTGAAGAATCCATGGGGCGAGCTGTTCTCCCCCTCACGGAAGAAAATCGGAGGTGTCTTCGCTTACCTCAAAGAGAACATTGATTACCCGTACTACCTCCTCAAAGATCGGCTTCATCCGGAAGAGGAAGGTGACCTCAGCTCAGTTCCAAACGGCGAAGGCCGCGTCCTGAAGGTTGAAGGGAAGCGGGTGGCGGCGTACCGATCGCCCGCCGGGGACTTGCTTCGACTCTCGCCCAACTGCACGCACCTTGGCTGTGTGATTCACTGGAATGAAGCAGAAAAGAGCTGGGACTGCCCCTGCCACGGATCGCGCTTCCATCCGACGGGTGAAGTCATGTCCGGGCCTGCGGAGTCAGCGCTCCCGAAAGTCGAAGATCACTAAGGAGAAATTCTACCCGTGCCTACCTGCGCGGCAGGCCGAGAATTCGCTCGGCGATAATGTTTCGCTGAATCTCGGATGTTCCTGCCGCGATGGTACGCCCTCTCGAGTAAAGGTACTGGTGCAGCGCTTCGCCCTCTTCAGCCGTCTGTTCCGGTGAAAGCTCGAGCGCGAACTTACAGATTTCCTGAAAAGTTTCGCTCCAGAACAATTTGTCCATCGATCCCTCGGGTCCGGGGGATTTTCCGCCCGAGTATTGAACGAGATGCGAAGCTGCAAGCGCGCGCACGGCCATATTCGTTGCCGTCAGATAGCCGAACCGCTCAAGTGTGCTTGCATCGCTCTTCTTGCGCTTCACCACTTCGTTGAGAGAAGCGAGCAATTGCTCAGATTGAAGGTGCCGGGAAAGAGTAAGAACAATCCGCTCAAACATCAGCGTCGAGATTGCAATCTCCCACCCCTGCCCCGGAGCACCGACGATCTGATCCTTCGGAACCTTAACATTCTCGAAGAAAACTTCGTTAAACTCGGCCTCGCCCGTAATCTGGCGTAGCGGGCGGATTGAGATCCCCGGTGAATCCATCCTCACCAGAAGGTAACTCAGACCTTTGTGGCGTTTTTCAGATTCGTCCGAGCGCACGAGAAGGAAGCACCATTCCGCGTACTGCGCGAAGCTGGTCCAAACCTTTTGGCCATTGACGATGAAATTGTCACCCTCAAGCCGCGCGGTTGTACGCAAGGAAGCCAGGTCGCTTCCGGCTTCCGGCTCGCTGAACCCTTGGCACCAGATCTCCTCTGCAGAGAGTATTTTGGAGACGAACCGCTGCTTCTGCTCGACTGTTCCGTGCTTCAGTAGGACCGGCCCCACCATCGTCAGGCCGAACATGCCGACAAGCTGCGGAGCACCGGAACGCGCGAGCTCCTCCTGCACGACTGCCTCTTCCACAAGCCCCGCACCACGCCCGCCAAACTCCGCAGGAAAGAATGTCCCTGCAAAGCGAGCTGCTGCCAATTGACGCTGCCAGCCTCGGGACACGCGAACAAACTCGTCGAGCCCGCCCTCCTTCTTTACGACAGGAGGCGGATTCTCACTGAGCCATTGCAGCAGTTCACTCCGGAGCGTCTCGACCGCGGGCGAAAGTGATAATCTCATGCGGTGGAGCTAAGTGCTCCGGCGACATCAAGCGAGCGCTCAAGGGAATGGGTAAAGTAATCGTTGACGCCGCTCGATTGAATCGGCGCGACGAGCAGCTCGGCGAGACTTGGCCGGGGGACCGTGAGACGGCGCTCGACGATTTTCTCGGACGATTCAACTCGCGCCGCAGTTTCAAACAGCATCTGCTCCTCATCGAACTCGATCGAAAACTCGTTTCCGGGGCTAAGCAGCGTGACCTTGAATCCCTCTTTCTCCGTGACGAACTCGAGGCTGGCCTCTTTTCCCTTGCTCGTCTTGCAGGAGAGAACGCCGTCGCTCATGCGTGTGCCGGCTTTCCAACCGAGCACAGCGCTGATCCAACCGGCAAGGAGAATAGCCGCGGGGTCTGTCGCGCCGCGCGCAGAGGAGAAGCGAACCTTGGAGATCGCGGGTACGAGCTCGCGGTACCTTCCGGTATCGAACTGCTCAGCGAGCAACATTCGCAGGCGCAGCGTCCGGTACCACTGGAGGTCTCGGACCCGGACGACATACGGCATTCCCTTACGTGCGGAGCTGGTCTCTGATGGATTTCGGAGCGAGAGAAAGAGCCCCACTTCCCGCTGATAATTCTTCGTCAGCTGCGAATCATAGAGAAGCAGGTCGCACATCTCGCGGAGCTGCTGAAGCAAGCCGGTAAGCGGCTGATTCACGGGCGCTGACGGATCCCCGAGAAAGAAGCTGATGATCGAAACGTCGGGCACGAACAATGAGCGCAGAAGGCTCGTGACATGCTTTAGAGTGCCGCCCCCGCACCGGATAAATACCTCCTCGGAACAGACGTGCTGACCGGAGCTTCCGAGCACACAACGCGAAGAGACGGAAGTTCGGACGGATTCTCCGTCATCCTCCTTTTCCAGCTCGACGACGAAGAAGCGCGACGGGAAAAGCAGACAGAGATCGGTGATCAATTCGTTGACGACCCTCTTGCCGTCACCGACATCCGGTCCAAGCACAATCACAAAATTCGATAGTCGTGTACGCAAACGAGGCGCGTGTTGAGGACCGGTGTCTGAAGCCTCGTCGACCTTCGCTGCATCACGCCAGATGCGGCGGAGCGCCTTCTCGACCTCCTCCGGTGGAATATCCTGCGATGCCATCGGCTCCGCGGAATCCATCAGAGCCTCCTCCATGGCTGGCCGGTCCGGCCCATCAGCAGCTCGTCTGACGCGGAAGGCCCCCAGCTCCCGGCTTCGTAGCCGAAGATCGGCGGCTTTCGCGCCGAAGGATCGGCCCAGGTCTGCTGAATCGGAGCGAGCAAATCCCACGCCTGCTCGATCTCGTCGCTGCGTGTGAACAGCGTCGCATCCCCTCGCATCGCATCGAGCAACAGCCGCTCATACGCTTCGGGCGGCTCCTGTCCGAACGAGGTCCCGTAGTTGAACTCCATGCTCACCGGCTGAACTCGAACTTGCGGACCGGGCGGCTTCGCGGAGATCTTCAGGGCGATCCCTTCATCCGGCTGAATCTGGAACGAGAGGATATTCGGCGCAATCTGACGCACGTCTTCGTCTTGGAAAAGCCGGTACGGAACGTTCCGGAAGTGAATCGAGATCTCAGTTACCCGCTTCGGCAGCCGTTTTCCGGCTCGTAAAAAGAACGGCACACCGGCCCAGCGCCAGTTATCGATTGAAAGCTCCAGCGCGAGAAATGTCTCGGTCTCCGAGTTCGGATTGACTCCCGGCTCAGCGAGATACCCGTCGACCGGCTTTCCGAGAATTGCACCGCTCAGGTAGCGGGCGCGAACGACCTTGGAGAGCACATCATTGCGATGGAATCTCCTTACCGAGCGAAGTACCTTCGTCTTCTCATCACGCACAGCATCCGCTTCAAAGGCGACGGGCGGCTCAAGCGCGACGAGGCAGAGCAGCTGCAGCACGTGATTCTGCACGAT
>CAYOAK010000072.1:10981-15036 GCA_964401925.1 uncultured Bdellovibrionales bacterium
GGCCGAATCGAAATAGCCGGCGCGATTCTCAACCCCCACGGTCTCGCACACGGAGATCTCGACGTGGTCGATATATTTGTGATTCCAGATTGGCTCGAAGATTCCGTTCGCAAACCGGAAAACGAGCAGGTTCTGGACCGTCTCCTTGCCGAGATAATGATCGATCCGGAAGATCTGCTGCTCGCTCATGCTCTCGGAGAGAACCGCATTCAGTTCCCGTGCCGACGCGAGGTCGTGTCCGAACGGCTTCTCGATCACGACGCGTGAACGGTGTTTCCCATTCGGAAGCGGATCGAGCAGTCCCGCCGCGCTGAGATTCTGCGCCACCATCCCGAAATAATCCGGTGACGTCGCGAGATAGAAGACACGATTAGCAACAGTCCCTGTGACACGATCCAGCTCGTCGAGCCGCTGCTTGAGCCTTTGGTATCCTTCAGCGTCATCGAAGGCGGAACGATGATAGAACGAATGTTGTGCGAATTCGTTCCAGACATCTTCCCGAAGCGGTTTGCGCCGGGAAAATTTCTCGACGGATTCCTTAAACTCGTTCCGAAACTTCTCATCCGAATAGTCACGACGCGCGAATCCGATCAGCGAAAAGTTCGCAGGCAGAAGCCCGTCAACGCTCAGATTGTAGAGCGCCGGTACAAGCTTCCGATGCGCCAAATCTCCGGTGACACCGAAGATGACTGCGACACACGGCTCAACTGAGAGCGAGTGCTTCAGTCCTTGCCGGAATGGGTTCTCTGTCACTCGCCCCTCTCCCTGTTCGGATTAGCCAAGCTTCTTTTTGATCGTGTCGTTCAAAGATTTGAACGAGTCGGCAAACTTCTTGACCCCGTCGACCTGCAGCTCTTTCAAGCAGGCCGGAACGTCCACGCCGATCGCCTTGAGGCGCGGCTCAACGGCTTCGGCGTCAGCGAGTTCTTTCGACAGCCGTTCCGCAACGACTCCGTGATCAGCAAATGCCATCACCGTATCGTGGGGCATTGTGTTCACAGTGTCCTTACCGATCAGCTCTTCTACGTAGAGCGTATCTTTGTAGGCCGGATTTTTTACGCCGGTGCTTGCCCAAAGTGGACGTTGCACGAATGCACCCTTGGCCTTCAGATCTGCGAAGTCTTTTCCGTAGAAGAGCTCCTCGAACCGCTTATAGGCGATCTTCGAGTTTGCAACTCCGAACTTTCCAAGCAGCGCTTTCGCTTCTTCTGCCTTTGCAGGCTCCTTCGTGGTGGAAATGATCTCCCCGAGCTTCTTATCGATGATGGTATCGACACGGCTCACGAAGAAGCTCGCAACGGAACGCACCTTCGAAACATCTTCGCCTTTTGCCGCACGGGTCCTCAATGCAGCGATGTAGGTCTTTGCGACTTCCAAATAGTTTTCGACCGAGAAAAGCAACGTGATGTTCACGTTTATGCCCGCTTCGAGAAGCGCTTTAACGGCGGGAAGGCCTTCGGGAGTTCCCGGAACTTTAATCATGATGTTCGGCCGCTTGAGCGTCTCGAACAGCTTCATCCCTTCCTTGATCGTGCCCGCTGTATCTGCGGCAAGCAGCGGGGAGACCTCGATGCTGGCAAAGCCGTCTTCGGTCTTCGACGAGTGATAGATCGGCAAAAGCAGATCTGCTGCGGCTCCGACATCCCCGACAGCGATCTTTTCGAACATCGAATCAATCGGCTCTCCGCGAGCGGCAGAGATCAATGCGTCGTAGGCGCTGGTCTTTGAGATGGCATTGTCGAAAATGGTCGGATTCGAAGTGAGACCGCGCACTCCATATTCCTCGATGAGCTGCTTCAGCTCGCCGCTCTCGATGAGCGCCTTCGAAATATTGTCGTACCAGAGACTTTGCCCCAGCTTTACTAATTCACGTGTTTGGTAATTCCCGCCCATCTCTCAGTACCTATCTTCCTCAGGGTTCTCAGACCCAGGTCCATTACCGCCTGGTCTGATTCGGGGCGTGCAAACCCCAAGAGAGAAGGTTTACCGCGGTTTCCTCCGAGATGCTATCGGTAGGTATCCCGCGTTGGAGATTAGGCAGGTCGGCCGGCGGATTTACTTTTTGTTATTATCGACTCGTTTTCGGTCATCTTCGGGCAGCACATCCATCGCTGCACGGATAAGTCCGATTTCGAACGCCAACGAGGCTGGGCCGAAGCGGGGGGAGAGTGTCGGCTTCCGGCGCCGTTTTCTCCGGTTTTGAGCGGTGTTCATAGGTCCCCCAGCTTTCAGGTCCGTTGGCTCAAGGGCCGAACGGGCCGTTCTCAGCAAGGGCTATGAAAAAACCGGGAAGAGATAGATAGTTTTAAAAACCAGGAGTTTGCCCCCGCACATCATTCTTATGGTCACCGGGGGTTTGCCTGTGCTCTCTTTGATGAAAAAGATTGATCCTGGAGACCTTATTTTGTTGTTTCGGGCCTGTAGATTGGGTCCATGATCTTGATGCTTTCCATGGCTTTTCAGTTCCGTTCCGAAATCCCCGCCGCCTACACCTGGGACCTCGATTCATTCTACGCGTCGCTTGCGAAGTGGGAGGAGGAGTTCGCTCAAGCAGAGAAAGAGGTGCTGAGCGTTCAACGCTTCCGCGGAAAACTCGGTGACGGCCCTTCGGTTCTGAAAGAGGCGGTCGAAGAATATCTCAAAAATCTGCGGCGCATCGAGCGGCTCTACACCTTCGCCCATCTGCGGAGCGATGAAGATACAACGAACGCGGCGAATCTCGCGCTCCTGGATCGCTCGGGAAATCTCTATTCCCGCTTCACTACGGCTGCGAGTTATTTTGTCCCCGAGCTTCTGACATTGCCTGAGGCAACCGCAGACAGTCTCCTCCAGGACGCCCAATTGGCGCCATTCAAGCGCATGCTCCGCGAGATTCTGCGCTATCGCTCGCATACCCTTTCCCAGGATGAGGAATCGCTGCTCGCCCAGGGGAGCGAGGTTTTCGCGAGCACCGAGCGAATCTTTTCACAACTCAACAATGCCGATCTCGAATTTGGAACCATCACGATCGACGGTCAAGAAAAGGCCCTCACACACGGCAGCTTCGTTCTTTTTCTGAAGAACTCCGATCCCGAGGTGCGAAGAAAGACCTTCCGGCAGTTCTACGATGTCTTCGACAAACACCGGAACGTCATCACCGCGACGCTTGGATCGGCGCTGAAGACGGATGCATTCCTCGCACGGGCTCGAAAATATCCATCCGCACTTGATAAGGCACTCTTCCCGGATGAGATGCCGCATGCGGTCTATGACGGGCTGATTGACACCGCTTCCACCGCTTTGCCGTCGCTTCACGAATACTACGGATTCCGGAAGACGCACCTTGGCCTCAAACAGCTGACTCTTGCCGATACTCACGTCCCGCTCGTTGAAGATGTGAAGACGCACATCTCTTACGAAGAGGCAGTTGAGATTATCCTCGATGCGCTCGCGCCTCTTGGAAACAATTACCTCGAAATTCTCCGCCGGGGTTTGAAGGATGAGCGCTGGGTCGATGTATTTGAAACCAAGGGGAAGCGCAGCGGTGCCTATTCGTCCGGCTGCTATGACTCACGCCCCTTCATGTTGTTGAATTACAAGGAGGACCACCTTTCGGACCTCTTTACCTTCGCGCACGAAATCGGGCATTCGATGCACTCCGCCCTGACGCGCGAGAAGCAGCCCTACCAGGATCATCAATTCGGAATTTTCCTAGCGGAAGTTGCTTCGACGTTTAACGAGCAGCTGCTGCTCGCTCACCTTCGCAAGCGCTACAAATCCGATCCGAAGATGCTCGCCTATCTTGTCAATCATCAGCTGGACGAGATCAAGGGAACGTTCTATCGGCAGACGATGTTTGCTGAGTTTGAGTTGAAAACGCATGAGCTCGTGCGCCAGAATCAGCCGCTCACCACGGAGACCCTTTCCGAGATCTACACGGCGCTGCGGGTCACGAACCCCGCGATCGACGATCGCGAGGGCAACCTGGTGCTCGAGGTCGCGCAGCACCTCGGCGAGAACACCGTCCGCACGATCGCGATGGATACCACCGACGGCCTCGTGCGCGGATGGGATGT
>CAYOAK010000073.1:0-14904 GCA_964401925.1 uncultured Bdellovibrionales bacterium
GCAGACTGGGCCCAATGAAAACTGATGGGCTAAGAGATTTTCTTCGCATAGAAACAGCCAGAAAAGGGTCTGAAAAGTTCAATGATAGGGAATACTTGAATCACATTACCGCGGTTAGATACAAAGGTCCTGGTGAATCCGAAAGAGAACTGAGATGCAGGAGCGCTGCAAAATTTACCGAGAAATACTACAATAACGCGATAAGTTTGAACCGGTTATCCACCATTTTTGTCGATATTTGTATCTGAGCATGCCAATGGGCCATCAGTCCTCCCACTTGTTACGTTCTGAGCCCCCTTTAAGGGGGTGGTTTTGCTTTGCAAAACCGGGGGTGGAGACCAGAAGCGTTCACAGAATCTGCCGTCCCCGGCTAGGGGACGACAAGAAAATTTTTCAAATGCTACTTGCGGCTCAGGCCGGAAATAATTCAGCAATTTCTAGTCCGATACGAATCAACCCGTGAACGCTTAAGTCCTCCATGCAGGAATCCCGAGAGAAAACGCTTAACGAGGCACTGACCCCGCTATGGCTGGCAATTAAACGCTACTGGAAGGTAGCGGTCTGGCCCGCCCTAGCGACGTTCGGGGTTGTCTCCGTCCTCGCGTATCGTATCCCCAGTTTCTATGCCGCCGATACCCTCATCTTCATGCAGCCACAGCGGATCAACTCGAAGATCCTCGAGGAGCAGAAACGCGAAGAGGTGAATGAACGGCTTCAGGCGCTGGTTCTCGAGATCCTTTCCCGCCCCCGTTTGAAGGCCATCGTCGATCGGTTTAAGCCCTATCCGGAATACACAGGCGTCGAAGGGGCCGAACACGCGCTCAGAAAATTGCGGAAAGCGATCGTCGTCGCGCCGGCCCAGTCGGCAACCGGCGGACAGCAACCGCTGCAGACTTTCAAGCTCTCCTTTACTCACCGCGATCCCAACATGGTCTTCGAGATCACTAAGGCGATCTCTAATCTCTTCATCGAAGAGAGCGTCTATGATCGCCGGAGTGAGGTGCAGGGCACACAAGATTTCTTCGATGCGCAGCTGACCGAGTCGCGGAAGAAGCTTGAGGAGACCGAGAATCAGGTTCAGGAGTTCGTGCGGCAGAACTTCGGAAAGCTTCCCGAGCATCTCGACCAGGCCGTCGCGCGCCTCCAGAATCTGCAGTCCCAGCTGGAGTCAAACACGCAGCTCCTCAGCGCGAACATGACTCGCCGCGGAAACCTTGAGCGCGAGCTTGAAGAGGTGCGAAAGCTCGCAAATTCTATAGGTGCCGATGACCCGCGTATGGCGGCTTCTGATCCGGCAGAGGCCGTAGAGCAGCTGCAGGCCGCTCTCGCGGTGCTCCGCAGCAGGTACACAGAGCAGCATCCCGACGTCGTTGCGACGAAGAAACGAATCGATGCGCTGAAAGAACAGATCGCGAAAGGCGGCGGGCGAAAGAACCCGGCGCCGCGAGTCTCCGGTGCCGGCGCCTCAGCCGTGCTCACCGTCAAACGGCAATTGAACGAGGTCGACATTCAGATCGCCAACTACCAGCAGGAAAATGAGCGGCTGAAGAAGCAGATCGAGGTGCTGAACGCTGACATTCAGTCAATGCCGGTGAAGGAGCAGGAGCTGCTCAAGATCAAGCGAGACTACGCGAATCTCAAGGATACCTATCAAAAGCTCATGGGCGAACGGGATAGTGCTGGCCTCCAGGCGAGCATGATTCGCAGCCAGAAGGCTACCCAGCTCCGGGTGGTGGAACCCCCGGAGAAGCCTACGGAACCGGCTGGACCCCCCCGGGCCCTGATCGGGATAGGTGGCTTCGTTTTTGCATTACTCCTGCTCGTGACGATTCCCATCGGCCTTTACTTCTTGAACGGAAGCTTCCGTTCTAAGGAAGAAGTCGAGGAAACGCTGGGAGTTAAGGTACTTGGAGTCATTCCACCGATGATTACGCCTGAAGCATTAGGGGCAACCCGGCGGATTCAGTGGTTGTCAGGGGCTGCTTCGGCAGTCTCTTTCCTGGCTCTGAGCGCCGTCATCGTAATGTTTATAAGATAACGGTTACAGATCCAGACAGGTTTCTATAATGGACAGCAGTATGCAATCGGCCGGTAACACGAAAAGCTCGGATAGTAATGGAACTTCGGTGCCCGGTGGTCAGGCAGTGCAGTCGGGAATTCAGACAGGTCAGTCTGTCGAAGGAACCGGCGCGAGGAAGAGCGGGGCCCTCGTCGGGTCCAGTGTAAAGACCACGACCGCGCTCTCCCGCTCACGAAACGATCTCTATCAGGGTCTGGTGCTGCTCGCAGAAGGCTACATCGAAAGTGCCGCTGCTGCAGAGCGCTTTAGAATCATCCGCGCGAAGCTCGAACGGATGAACCTCGGACCGGTTCAAAAGATTAAGACGATCTCGGTTACGAGCGCGCTTCCCTCCGAAGGAAAGAGCGTTTGCGCAGTGAATCTGGCCCGTGCCCTCAGTATCGACCCGCTCGGAAAGACGTTAATCATCGATTGTGATCTGCGAAAACCTTCGATCCATAAGTTCTTCCGGGTTCCCCGTGAAAGCGGATTGAGCGACGCGCTCTTCCAGAAGAAGCTTACGAATCAGTTCATCAAATCGGTCGCCCCCGGACTTGATGTCATCACTGCCGGCACGCAGGTCGTTGACCCGGCGGAGGCGATTGAACAGCCGGAGCTTGAGCAGTTCCTGCGTGATCTGAGAAACTACTACCGTTACATCATCATCGATTGCCCCCCGGCGCTGCTCTGCCCGGAGCCGATCAGAATCTCCACGATGGCCGACACATCCATTCTCGTTGCCCGCGCCTGGCGGACAGACAGAACGCTTGTGCGTGACGCGGCGGACGCTATCGGACAGCACCGGCTCCTCGGAGTCGTGCTGAATGATGGTATGGATACTTCGCGCCAGCACCTGCAGTACGGCTATTATTACGGCGGCTACAGCGTCGCGGCACGCTAGTCTGGACCGTTTTCGGAGGCGGCTCTCGGCCGCCGGGGAAATTCTTAGGCGCTAACGATAGGCCTGGATGGCCATTGCCGGGCGCAAATCGGCCATGTCGTTGACTACACTAAACTTAAAACGATCTACCCCTCTTTTTCCTGTCCTATCGATTCGCTAAAAGCCTAATCTATCCGATGTCCGGGAATAGGTATCTTTTATGCGCCGATCTACAATTTTCACTACAGGCATTGTGCTTACAGCCCTCTCGCTCACCGCTTGCCGGGTAACGATGCCCACCGCCGAGGAGCAGGCCGAGCTCTCCAAGCGGAAGATCATCACCGGGCAGGCTCCCGCTTGGTTCAGCGGCCGTTCCGGCGCGAACGTCGGCTCCAGCGGGATCATCCCGAATCAACTTGCTCCGGCGCCGGCCATTGCTTCCAGAGCTGAAGAGGTGGCCTATCCGACACTGGTCCGTGCCGATGAGATAAAGGATGCAGCTGCGACGACTGGTATCGAACAAAGTGCTTCATCGCTCCAACGGATTAATACGCTCTGTCCTGGCGTCGAGAAGGAAACAAACGCCGCACTGACCGAGGTCGATCGGGCGAAGCGGATCGAACAGTATCAAGCCCTCGCACAGAAATGCCCGATGAGCGCCGACGTTCAGCTTTGGCTCGCAGGCGATTATCTCAAAGCAAACCGCGCACTCGATGCCCGTACGACCTATGAGCATGTCCTCGTTCTCGATCCGACGAATGAAGAGGCGCGGGCCGGAATAATCAATGCTGAACGGCAGATGAAGTAGCCGCGAAAAATGGAAAAGCTTCATTCTTCGGATCTCGAAGCGCTGATCGCGAAGGCGCGTGAGCTGCGTTCTCTGCTCCTCCTTGCCGGTGACACCACCGAAATCGAAGCAAAGAGAACGATCGCTGCGGTCGAGTTCACTGAAAAATTCGTGGTTTTCCGCGAGCTGGTGATTCAGGGGAAGACCCCTGTTTCTCCGCGGATGAGTGAGTTCCTAAAGTCCGAGCCGTTCCGCCAGCTCAAAGAGGTACTCGACGCATTCCGCGGTATCATGGACTCGAGCGGAGCAAGTCAGCGGGTGCTGACATCGAGTTCATTTGCTCTTACGGAGCGATCGGCTCTTCGGCTTCGCCTTTCCTCCTGTCTCGAGGATCTGATCCTTTCCTGTTGAAGAACGTCCGGCCGGCGGCTTCTGCCGGTGCAGATCGACCGCTCTCCACAAATACCACGCGGCAACGGTCCGATAGGGACGCCAGATCTCACTGGCAATCAGGAGCTCCTTCGGTTTGGGCATCTCAGCTTTATCGAACGTGAGTTGAAAACCCTTCTGAACTCCGAAGTCGGTCGCAGGCATTACGTCCGGACGTCCAAGCTGGAAGATCAACATCATCTGAACAGTCCAGGCCCCGACGCCCCTTACTTCAGTGAGCCGCTCGATGATCTCGTCATCGTCGAGCTTCTCGAGCTTGCCCCAGCTCGGAACGATTCCCTCCGAGGCTTTACGTGCTAGGTCCTTGATCGCAATGGTTTTCGCTTCGGACAGGCCGGCCGCGCGCAGCAGCGAGCTCTTGGTCTTCAGGACTTCTGCTGGACGCCCTAGCTTCCCTCCATAAATATTGAGCACTCGTGCCCAGATAGCGGCGGCAGCCTTGCCGTTTAATTGCTGGTAGGTGATCGACTCCGCCAGAGATTCGAATGGCGAGCGCTTCTTTGACGGGACAAGGCGACAGGGTCCAGCGCGAAGGATCAGCTCCGCTAAGTCTTTATCTTGCTTCTTCAAATTTCGAACAGCGGATCTCATTCCCTCTCTTACCGTGCAGACTCATCTGCTGGAAGCGGCGCGGTTCGCCTCAACTAGGCCCAGTCAATGCGAACGGTTGTCACCGCTCAATGTGAAAAAAAACCACTAAGGTATCGCTTTCGTCATGGGATTATAATACACCCCGCACGTGTTAGATCCTTCAGGAGTTCCCATGCGATCAAAAATTTTCTCCATTCTTACTCTTCTTACCGCTGTTTCATTCAGCTCAGACGCGAAAGCGGTTCCGGTTAGCTGTATCAGCGCTCTCGGACTTCCGTGCATCGCAGTGAAGGACGATGTGCTTGCGGACGGCGTCGTAGTTCCGAATTCTGGAAACGACTTCGAAAATATCGTGGAAGCGGCTATCAAAATTGCAACCGGCGTTGCGGTCGACCTCACTCTCTTTGGAAAGAGCGATACCAATGCGGCGCTCTTCAGTTTTTCGAATTTTGACGAAGGCGCGAGCTTGACCCAGTCGAAGGCTGGTGACTGGTCGGTATTGAGCGGAGCATTGATTTCATACATCACTGTAAAGGCAGCAAACTCTTTCGCAGTCTACCAGTTCGGACCTTCCAGCTCGGGAACATATTCGACCGAAGGAATTCTGAACAACGGCGGCCAGCGGCCCGATGTTTCGCACATCAGCTTCTGGACGGCTCCGCAAGGAAACGATGTTCCGGAACCGGCAACCATGGCACTTCTCGCATCATCGCTCGCAGGTCTCGGATACCTGAAGCGTAAGAAGGCGTAACGCAACCTTCAAAAGCATCCCACAAAAAAAGACGGGCATAAGCCCGTCTTTTTTTGTGGAACCGTCTATTTCCTTTCTTTTCAGAGGTGCGCTTCGATCAGCATCTTGCGCATGATCACTTCCGTCAGACCGTTGTCATCCGTGCAGCTTCCGATGATATCGAACCCGGCCTTCAGATTCAGGATCACCATCTCCCGCCACCGGTTCTTCGCGCGCGTCTCGAGCTTGTGATAACCGCCGCTGGAAGCCCACTGATGCTGCCTGCGCATGAGCTCCTTCGCGATACCGCGCCTCCGGTAGCGGGGCAGCACGCCGCCAAGCCAGCTGTAGTAGCGTGTCCGGTCTAGCGCATATCCAGCTTTGAATCCGACGACATTCGAGTCATCCATCGCCACGAAAAGGCTTGGATTGCTCCTCTCGAGCAGCTCCTCCAAGAAATGCTGCGCGGAGTACTCCCCGAAGATCTCGAGCGCTAAAGTCTCGATCTCCACTGTCGTCGGACTCGTCCGCTGGAATTCAAAATCGTTCCAGAAATAGTATCTAATCCCCATCGCCATCACCCCCATGCCAATTGAGGCTTCTTGTCGTCACCGATGTGCGGCCCGAGAAGAAACCGTTCCAAGCTCAACGCATCCCGGAACTCGAACCCGGAGATCCGTATTCCGTCCGAGTACCGGCCGGGTCCGGTCGCAATCTGAACATCTGCGACCTTGAAGACGGTCGCTGCGAGATCCTGCGAAACTTCGACCCGAACGATCTTGCAACAGGGCAGCGTATGCTCCCGCTGAAAAATGATGCCCTCCATGATGATCAGCTCCGTCGGAGTACATCGAAACTCGGTGGAGAAGATGCGGAGCGCCTCGCGTGCGGCGGCGGCGCAAGTGACAACGGCGAGAATCGCGAAGCAGAAGAGAAAGCACTCGGCGAGCGCCAAAAATGCATCGAGCTCGCGCGGACCGCGGAATCCTTCAACAAAGAAGACTGAGCCGGCGAGAGCGAGCGGACCAAGCTTCAGACAGTACCTTCCGAGACTCTGAAGAGCGGCCCGGCCGACCTGCCGGCGGCTGAGCTGAAATCGGGGAAGGTCCTTTGATTCGGAGTTGGGCTGCTCAGCATCGCAGCGGGGGTGACTATGTGGACTGGGACCGGTTGAGATGAGTTTTAACTGCCGTTCCATAGCCACCCCCGCATCACGAGCTCAACATCGAAGGATCGGCAAAAAAGTTGTATCTTTTTTTGTTTCTTCCGATTATTCGAGAAGAATTCTGAAAAAACACGAAAGGCCGAATGGAGATTCTCGACGAGATCGATCGCAAAATTCTCTTTGAGCTCGACCAGAATTCACGCCAAAGCTATGTGGAGATCGCCCGCAGAACGCGTCTATTGCCGGAGACGGTGAAGTACCGCGTTGAGGGGCTCACGCAGCGAAAGATCATTCGCTGTTTTTTCGCGAAAGTCGACAACGGGAGGTTGGGATTCGTCCATCTCCGGTTGTTTCTCCGGCTGCAAGCGGTGGGAGACGAACACCTGGATGAGATAGTCGCCTTCCTCAAGCGCAATCAGCTCTGTCTTCGGCTGACGCTCTTCGACGGCGAGTGGGACATCGGCTGTGTCTTCAAAGTATCCAAGCTGGAGAAAATCGACGCGATTGTAATGGAGCTGAAGAGCCGCTTCGGCCAGTTCATCGCCGGAAGCAGCTTTGCGCTGATTGTCTGGGGTCAGTATCTCGCCCGGACCTATCTGGTCGGGAAGCCGCGCAAGGGTCCCTACAAAAGCCGCTACACCGGCTCAAGCGATTACTACGCTCTGGATCGAAACGATAAGTTCATCCTGAAGCAGCTCACCGACAACAGCCGGGTAAGCGCCAGCGCAATCTCCCGGCTCATGCGAAACTCCGATAAGCTCCTTCCGCTCTCGATCGAGACGGTCTCTCAGCGAATCAAGCGCTTCGAACGGGACAAGATCGTCACCGGATATGGAATCTCGATCAATCAGGAGAAGTGCGGCCGGATCGGTTTCAAAGTTCTGCTCTATCTGAACTCTCTTCCTGCGGATCAGCTCGATACGTTCGTAAGCTTCTGCCAGGGGCATCCCGGCATCTTTCACATTGTCCGGACCCTCGGGGAGTGGGACCTGGATATGGATCTCGACGTTGCCGACTTCCGCGATTGCCGTGAGATCTTGATGGAGCTCTCCCGGAAGTTCCCGAAGACGATCCGCCATTACGTCCCGCTCCGCTTTCTCTCTGTGGAGAAGCTGAGCTTCTTTACAACCAGCGCCGCCTAGCCGTAAATGCCGGCATGGCCGCAATTGTCATCTTCGGCGCCGGAGATATCGCGAAGATCGCGCATTATTATTTCACGCATGACTCTGAACGCGAGGTCGCGGCCTTCTGTGTCGATGCGGAGTACAAAAAGGCTGACACGTTCTGCGGCCTTCCGGTCGTCACGAGTGATGAGGCTCTCGTGAGGTTTCCGCCTGGAAAGTTCGAACTCTTTGTCGCGATGAGTTACGCGAAGATGAATGAGCTTCGTGAGTCCCGTTACCTTTGGGCGAAGGAGAAGGGTTATCGCTGCCCTTCTTACATTAGCTCGAAGGCCTCAGTGCTCAATGATGGGCGGATCGGCGAGAACTGTTTCATACTCGAAGACAATACCGTGCAGCCGTTCTGTGAGATCGGAAACAATGTCACCCTTTGGAGCGGGAATCATATCGGCCACGACGCCGTGATCGAGGATCATTGCTTCATCAGCTCCCATGTCGTGATCTCGGGGCATTGCCGCATCGGAAGAAATTCATTTCTTGGAGTAAATTCCACTCTTCGGAACGGCATCAAGCTTGGTGCCTACACTCTGCTAGGGGCAGGAGCGCTCCTGATGGAAGACGCTCCCGAACGGAGCGTCTATGCGAATCCTCCGGCGGAGCGACGGAAGATCACGAGCGACAAGATTAAGCTGTAAGTGCTCATCAATGAGGAAGGGCGATACTGGGACCGCGGACGGTCTCGCTCGCTTGCAAGTATTCACAGCTGAACAAGGCACAAATCGATCCTTGTTCGGATGCATGAACCGGTAAGCGGACGGGGACGTCCGCGGTCCCAGTGGGGCATACGTCATCAGGGCAGTGGTCTCTGCGCTCGAGCTGACCCACTACCCAAGAAACGAAACTCGACCTCTCGGTTCACGAAACTGTAGCTAGGGACCGGAGAATATCCGTAATTCCAATCGGCTTTCCTGCGAGCCTCGATAGGTGAAGCGATACGAACCCAATCATATGGTGATAGCCGTTCATCGTGCGCATTCCATGTTTCCGGCACTCGGCAAGGAACATGGTCTCTGGCGGGCGATAGTTGGCGTCGACGGCTAAACCGGAAGAGGGCAGTCGAGCACCGGCCGGTAGCGGCGATAGCGAGACGGAATTCGGGTCAGAGCTTGTCTTTCCAAGCCCGGTGCCGTTGTAGAGAAAATTGCAACTCGTCAGATCGTCCATTGCAGGTGTGCACACCTCGATTGTCGGGTTGAGCGCGAGCAGCCTTGTGCGTAAAGCCGCTGCACGTTCTGCCTCGATATCAAAGAGTCGAACGGTGGAGAGACGATCTTTGAGGGCAACGGCGACGCTTGTTGTGACTCCGCCACAGCCGAAGAATGCCGCATTCTCAACTGACACGCTGGGCTGCTCGAACTCCAGCGAACGGATAAATGCAAAGCCGTCCAGATTGAGCCCGTGGAGCATTCCGTCTCGATTTTCGATCAGATTCACAGCACCGGTGCATTGAGCGACCTGATCACGTGTGTCCACACGCTCAAAAGCGAGCTGCTTGTATGGAGCTGAAATCACAACGGAACTGAGCCCCGCTGATTGTCGTGCCGTCTGAAGAAATGCGTCGAACGCATCGATGTCAGGTCCATGTCCGATCGGAGGGATCTCGCAGGGAAGATACTCTCCGGGAATATTCCAATGCGTCATCGTACGACGATACACTTCGAAGGACTGGGAGCCCGACGAGTATCCAGAGACGATCAAATGACTGTTCGGGGGGAGGGCGAGGACCTCCTCGTGTGTCTTTCGAAGCGAATTCACGAGTCGACAATCTGTCAATTAATTACAAGCGGCAATCACCGGAGGAGGGAAAAATGAAGGGGGAGGAGGGAAAAATGAGAGCTTTGAACCTTTGGTCCGATTGGACAAAACCTGCATCAGCCTCCCCCCAGCCGTACGCGATAGAGCGAGAGAGGGGCAGCGATTGCTCACTGCCCCTCCCAGATTAACGCAGCGCTACCCGGAGCTTGAGCCACAAGAGGAGCGCTCCGGTTGCCAACAGGCCGCCGATGATGAGCAGTGCATCCTGCACGCCATAGACGGTGCTCGCCGCGCTTCCACAGAGCAGAAACACTACATAGACGGCCCGGTTCAAGAAGCTGCGCAGCGAGAGAATCGTTGCTCTCACCTCGGTCGGGAGGTTGCGATTCAACTCCGCTGTCAAAAGCGACCCGTTCCAGCCCCGTGCGAGCTGCGTCAGTACCAAGGCTCCCAAGATCCAAGGCGCCGAGATCACTCCCACGGTAAAGAATGCCAGAACGGCCGTTATCAGCGGGGCGAAGAGCACCCACGGATATCCACCAAGCTTTCGTTCGAGCCAGGGCGACGTGCGCGCAGATCCCGCGGCGATCAGATGGAAGCCAAAGAAGATCACGCCGTTCCAACTGATCGGAACGCCATGCTGATCGAAGAGCAGCTGGTAGTACCAAAGGTACGTCTGAAGCCCGGCAAAGCAGAGCGCAGACATGCCAAGCTGGAGATCCAGTCTCGAGGGGTGTTCTCTCAGCAACGCTGAACGTTTCAACGCCCCCAAGAATGACAGCCGCGATTCCTTCGGTGCCCGATGTGTCTCTTCAAAGCGGCTTGCCACGAATAAAAACGTCGAGAACACCAAAACTTCCAGGATGAACGGAGCGCGCAGATGAAAACCTGCGAGCAGTCCACCCGAGACCGCGAATACCCCGGCGGAGAGAATCTCCACTGCGTTTAATTTCGGAACGAGGCGGTCGTACTCCTCGGGCTCATCGAGCTCGAGCAGACTCTCGTAGATAAGCGCGTGATCGGCGCCGCTACAGAATCCGAAACCAACCGCCAGCGCGCACTCCGCGAGAAGCATCGACCAGAAGTCCGTGCTCAAGCCGTAAAAGATCGACCCCGCTACCAGGCAGATCCCTCCGATGCACAAGCTGAGCTTCCGGCTCACGCGATCGGCGAAATACCCCGTCGGCAGGTCTACCGAGAGCATCGTCACGTTGAACAGGGCCTGCAAAATCAGCCAATAGCTGTGCGTCAGACCGTTCTCCTGACCGAGCTTCGTTACGATCGGCGTAGTGACCGCGGAGGCAAAAAGGCACCCGCGCAACACGATTGCTAACCTTACATTCCGCCGAAGCTTTTCTCTTCGCGCCGGCGATAATTCTGAAATCATTTCTCTTCTTCCCATCCTCTCCGGGCTTGCCGCCCGGCTCAATCACCTCCTGGTGGGAAGGAATTCAGTCTGACGGACTAGGGATGTGGGCGTTGGGAGATTGCGGTCGGCACGCTGCCATAGTGGGAACGGCGCACCGCAATTTTGGTCGCACGCGTGGCCATGGGGTCTTGGTCGACCGCGCAATTGGACTGAATTTGTTTCGAGCGAAACATCATCTGTGCGTTATATCAGAAGTGATCTGCGAGGTGTGAGGAAAAAGTACGCGTGCGATCAAAAAAAGATCGATCGGTCCGAATTGCATCGTCGGATTACGCGACGACAGCACTCTCGATGTGCGGACGAATCAGCTCACCGAAAGCTTCGCTCGAATCCCCGGCACCCGGATGAAAACGGAGCCGATGCTCGAGGACGATTGGTGCCAAAAGCTTGAGATCGTCGGGGGTTGTATACGATCGGCCTTTGACAATCGCATACGCACCGAGCGCGCGTTTCAACATGATTGCAGCACGGGTACTGACGCCAAACTGCAGCAGAGTATTGGCGCGGGTCGATTGCACGAGGCTGACGATCGCATGAAGAATCGGTTCGCTGATCTCAACATGTTCGGCAGCCTGACGGGCAGCAAGCACCTCGGCCCGCGTTACGACCGGCGTCAGTGTATTCAGGCTCTCCTGAATCAGGTTCGAGTCCCGGAGGATCTGTAACTCGGTCTGCGAGTCGACGTAGCGCATCGGAATTCTTAGGAGAAAACGATCGAGCTGTACGAGCGGCAGAGGATACGTTCCCGCGATATCGAGCGGATTCTGTGTTCCGATCACAAAGAAGAACTCATCCAGAGGATAGGTCGTGTTGTCGATCGTCACCTGGCGCTCGGCCATACATTCGAGAAAAGCCGCCTGCACTTTCGGGCCGGTGCGATTCAGCTCATCGGCCAAGACCACATGAGCGAAGATCGGTCCGTGCTGGAAGCGAAATGTTCCGCTCTTCGGCTCAAAGACCGTTACGCCGAGCACGTCGGATGGAAGAAGATCCGGGGTGAACTGAATGCGGCGAAACGGGACGATCTCCGCCTGACTCCCGACACCGCAATCGATCAACTTACCGAGAGCCTTCGCGAGTGTTGTCTTTCCGGAGCCCGGATAGTCTTCGAGCAGCACATGGCCGCCGGCGAGAAGTCCCGTCAGTAACAGCTCAATCGTGTCGCGGCGGCCGCGAATAATCCGTTCAAGCGAGTCGCGCAGCCGTCCGGCAACCTGTTCCCCTGTTTCAAAACCATTCTCGGCCATCATCTCATCCCACTTGCGCCCCGATCAGGAGGCATCATCTTCAAGCAATTCCAATTTCGGCACCGGAGCCGCTGTCGCATCAAACCGGTAGCCGAACACCTTATCAAGAAATTCGTTCAACAACGCGACCTCTTCGCCTTTATCGAGGTCCGCCGCTTCCCGCAGCGAGGTAACGACAAGCTGCCTGCGGGTGTCAACGATAGAGAGATTAATCTCTGTGCGGCCTGACACCGAGTCATCGGTCTGAATCGTCAAGCTGTAGCGGGGCGAGCCATCGACCTGAGCGAAGCGCCGGCGAAGCAGCTCCTGAAGCAGGGTGGCGGAGAGCGCGGTCCCGTTTGTGGAGACAGAAACGGGAAGCGCGAGATCGAGAATGCGTAGCTGAGCCGGCAAGAGGTCGAAAAGCTCTTCCTTCAATCCTTGAATCTTCTGCGCTTCCGCTTTGCCTACGCCGGAGAAGAAACCGTCCTGCTGCTCACGCGCCCGGATCAACAAGCCGAGGGTTTCGGCTTTGGCGAGGATGTCGACCTCACGCAGCGAGCTTCGGATTTTCTCCAAGAGCTCGATTGTTTTTGTGGTCGCACCTGAGGCGACTTGCTGCTCCGCGAGATAGAGATCGTAGAATGGCTTCGAACCATCACGCGGGTCTTCCTCCTTCATCCGAGTCAGACGCGATGCAAGCTCCGCTTCGGGAATACCGGTCATCACCGTTCCGAGTGTGGGATACTCGAGCATGGCGTCGGTGTTTCGCACATAGAGATCCTCAAAGTCGTTCAATTCTTTGATGGCAACTTCGCGGGCCTTTCGATTTTGCCACCAGGCACGGAAGGTGAGCCATGAACTCTTCGCGCGATTAAAGACTCGCTCGGCGGTGGTGCCAGTCGGTACATCAAGCAACCGCGAAGCCTCGGCGGCATACGCCTGGCCGAGCGATTCAGCCGCAGCAAATTTCAGGTCGTTCGCGTTCGTACCGATCTTCCCATACCACTGCTGACGCTCGGAGGCCTGTTCAAGCAGTCCCAAGGCCTTCGGAATGTTCCCCTGGCGTAGAGCGATCTTTCCGCGTGCCAGGGCGAGCAAGGCACGATGCTCCGTATCCGAGCGCAGTGAACGCTGTGCGAAGCAGGCTTCGAAATCCGCGAGCGCACGCTCCGCTTGGAAGAGTCGAAGCTGATCGATGTAAAGCAATGTAAGATTCAGGCTCGGAAGTATGTGGTCGCACCCATCCGGCAGCTGTAATGCGCGAAGCCAGGAAGCTTCCGCCATGTCATCCTGAAAGAGCTCCCGATAAACTTCGCCCGCGTTGTTGAGCGGTGTCGCCGCTTGATTCGCATAGCCTGACGAAAGCTCCGCCCGGATCGCCTGCCGGAATGCTTGCAATGCGAGCCTCCGGTTCCCTTTTAATGAATAGAGAATGCCGAGAATGTTATAGGTTCGGGTCTCGTCGGCTCCGCGCAGGACGCCTATCTGCGCTTCGCGGATCGCTTCGTCGACCCGGCGAAGCTTCATCAAGATCCAAGCTTTCGTTCCCGGATACCAATCATCCCAATAGGTCTTTCCAAACCGGTCGGCATACTTCAATGCCGTCTCGTAGCGATCGAGATTTAACTTCGCCTCGGTGAGGTACTGGAGGATCAGGGCGTTCTGGCGCCATCCTTCCTGTTTCAGCGTGCCATCCTCTTCACTGCCGAACTTTTTTCGAAACAGCTGTTCCGAGGCGCTCAGATACTTATCCGCCATCGGAAAATGTGCCACCTCGGTGAGGTAGTAGATGCCGAGGAAAAAATGCGGACGATAATCTTCGGGCGCAATCTGCAGCGCCTTTTGCAGCTTCACTCTCGCATCGAGCGGCCGTTTCTCTGCGAAGAGCGCCTGGGCTTCGACCAAAAGCTGTTCGAGAGATTGAGAAGGTTCGGGCGCAGGATCGATAGCCGGGCCACCGATGTCCTTTGTTTGCGCGAAAGTCTCCGGCAGCGAGAACGCGAGGAGAATCAGGAACAAGGCTGAATACCGGATCACCAGCGCCCCCACCGGAAGAACGAAAGGGGACTGACGAAAGCGAGCGCTCTTCTAGCAATCCCTTTCGCACCTGTGAACGGCGCGAACCCTTTCTGTAAACTGTCATCGACCCGGACGGAATCGAAGCGAACCTGTGATGAGTACAAGGATTCATCAGCTAGCACAGCGAGCTCATTCGTAGCGCTTCCGCGACGAAGGTATTCGGTGCGTGTCTCTCCGTAACCACGCGGTGCACCCAGGTCCGCCATCACGGATGCGTAAGAGCGATATGCGCGGCGAGCACGATTCCCCGGATCCGTTGCCAATCGATAGCTGTGCCGAAGCCAGAGCTTCGTCAAAAGGAAGAGCAGGAGAAGAGTCGCAAGCACGGCCTTGATGGTCGACGGCTGTGTCAGCCGTTCGATCAACTGGTCTTCGAAGTTATTCTTCTCGTCCGCCTCATCTACCGCGGGAGGGGGAGTGAACTCGCCGACCGGATCGAGCTTGCTCATCAGCTCTTCAAGCAGCTTCTCATCAGGGGGAAGGACCTGCTCGTTCTCGGCCTTTGCGGGCTGGATGTCTGCCACCGCCCATCCGAAACCGTCGATATAGATCTCCGGCCAGGCATGCCG
>CAYOAK010000074.1:0-14868 GCA_964401925.1 uncultured Bdellovibrionales bacterium
GAAATCCACTTCGTGCAGCGGACCTTCGTTGCGGATCAATGCATTCAGGTCCTTTACCCAAAGCGCCATTCCGGAGTGTTCCTGCTGCTCAAACAGATGCCAGTCGAGGCTCTGGTTATGATCCCATTCGCGCCACTGCCCGAACTCCGAACCCATGAACATGAGCTTCTTGCCCGGATGCGCATACATGTAACCGTAGAGCAGACGCAGATTCGCAAACTTCTGCCAATGATCGCCCGGCATCTTCGAAAGCATCGAGGCTTTCCCGTGAACAACCTCGTCGTGCGAAAACGGCAGCATGAAGTTTTCATGGAAAGCATACAGCAGGCTGAAGGTCAGATTGTTGTGATGATATGAACGGTGTACCGGCTCTTTCGAGAAATAGGACAGCGTGTCGTTCATCCATCCCATGTTCCACTTGTATCCGAAGCCGAGGCCTCCGACATATGTCGGCCGGGAAACCATCGGCCACGCGGTGGACTCTTCGGCAACGGTCATTGCATCAGGGAAGCGCTGATAGAGCACTTCGTTCATCTTGCGCAGAAAGCTGATCCCTTCGAGGTTTTCCCGTCCGCCAAATTTGTTCGGTATCCAGTCGCCGGCCGGTCTCGAGTAATCGTTGTAGAGAATCGAGGCCACGGCATCGACGCGAATGCCGTCGATGTGAAAGCGATCGAACCAGAAGACGGCGCTCGCAATCAGATAATTGACGACCTCGTGACGCCCGTAATTGAAGACATACGTCTGCCAGTCCTGGTGAAATCCCTGGCGCGGGTCCGCATGCTCGTAGAGGTGTGTCCCGTCGAAGAACCCGAGCCCGTGAGCGTCCGTCGGAAAGTGCGCCGGAACCCAGTCGAGAATGACGCCGATTCCGTATTGATGGAGCACATCGACGAGAAACATGAAGTCCTGCGGCGTACCGTAACGGCTGGTCGGGGCAAAATATCCGACGGTTTGGTAACCCCACGATCCGTCGAATGGATGCTCCATCACGGGCATCAATTCGACATGCGTGAAGCCCATGTCGCGAACGTATCGCGCAAGATCATGCGCGAGCTCGGTATAGGTCAGCGAACGCCGATCCTCCTCCGGCTTCTTCTTCCATGATCCGAGATGCAGCTCATAGATGGAGATCGGTGCATCGAGCGCATGACTCGCTCCACGCCGAGTCATCCATTCCTGGTCTAACCAAGTGTAGCCCTCGTTATACCAAACTCTCGAGGCCGACTTTGGAGGGACCTCGGCAAAGAAGCCGAACGGATCCGCCTTCTGCACCCGGTAATCATGATCGCGCGAAAAAATCTCGTATTTATATGCCGCGCCGAGCGGGACCTCAGGAATGAACCTCGTCCAGATCCCTGAATTCTTCCACGGCGACATCGGATGGGTTTCGGCGTTCCACTGATTGAAATCACCGACAACAGAGACTGCGCGAGCATTCGGTGCCCAAACCGCGAAATGAACTCCGTCCTTCCCATCGAGCTCAGCGATCTGGGCACCAAGCTTCTGGTAACAATTGTAGTAGGTCCCCTCATTGAAGAGATAGATCTCATCATCGGTGAACCAGTTTGGAATGGTCGTCATCGTCGGGGCACAATAGCGAAGGAGGATGTCAGTTCGCCAGTCCGGGGATTATGATCGGCTTCATGGTCAATTCTTGTACGAAAAGCTCAGATCGACCTTGAGATCCGGATGCAGCGACTGGTGTACCGGACATGTGACCGCCACTCTCTCCAGCTTCGTCCGTTGCTCCGGTGTCAACACGCCAGGCATAACAATTTCCAGCTTGAGATTCACAATCCGTCGCGGGGAGTCGGAGCTCATGATCTTCTCGACCCGAAAGGAGGACCCTTTCAGCTCGAGACCGTTCCGCTCTCCGAAGATCGCCATAGTGGTCAGCATGCAGGAGCCGAGAGCTGTGCCGACGAGATCCGTCGGAGAGAAACTGCTTCCAAGCCCCTGATTATCCTTCGGAGCATCCGTAGCGAACGTCGCTCCCGATTCTTCGTGGCGGAGCGCCGTCCGCTTCTCACCAACGTACTCTCCAGTAACGATCGTCGACATACTTGCTCCGAACCTCCCAAAACACATCCGTTTTTCGACAGACCCTTCACGTTGACTATCCGCAAAAGATACTGCACAGTATCGATCCTATGCGTCTTCGCCAGCAAAATCTCCCTCTCGTTATTGTGAGCTGGCGCTCCGTCGCGGTCTGGTGGGCGTAGCCCAAACCACACACTCTCCGCACTAATCCCATTTTGTTCATCAGCTCGTAAGCGCCGCGATATAGATTTGCTGCCGCGCGAGCTCATCAGGCGGCGTAATGCACATCGCTCTACACACAACCCTCCGCACAGCTCCCGCGAGCTCAATCTCGCCCGCTGATGCTTACCTCTCGCTCAGGAACCGGTTTCCCAGGAGCTTGCTCCTCGAAAGCACGAACTATGCGGATGAAGGCGGCGGGACCTCCTATCTCTGTTGCGATCCGATAGCGTCAATCAGAGTGGAAGCCGGAACGGCCGTGGAGAATCTCCCCGGCGGCATCCGGATTGAGGAGCAGCTTGATTACACACTGAAACGGCCCCTGGAGCAGGCCCTTGAGCGCTTCCTGAACCGCTTTCAGTCAGGCGATTCCATCACCCCGGGGTCGGGAGCGACTCCCGCCGACGTAATTAACGGTGTCTTCGGCTATCTCGGCTACAACGCGATCCCGCTCGCCGAGTCCATTAGCTTCTCATCTGCGACTCTCTCAGAAGAAGAAATTCCTGCCGCACGCTACGCCCTCTACCGCTATGTCGTTGCGATCAACCATAAGAGCAATTCTCTTACCCTGATTGAAAACACGGTTGAGGGACTCCCGGCCAGCAGAGCCGACGAAGTTCTGACTTTGCTTACAACAGAGGAGGCGGAGCGCTATCCCTTCAAAAGAATCGGAGAGGTTCGTTCGAATCTGACTGACCAGGCTCAGCTTGATCTGATCGAACGGTGCAAGACACACATCCGCCGCGGAGACGTGTTTCAGATCGTGCTATCACGAAAGTTCTTTCAGAAGTTTCAGGGCGATGATTTTCAGGTCTATCGAACGCTCCGCCGGATCAACCCATCGCCTTACCTCTTTTATTTCGACCTCGGAGATTTTCACCTTTTCGGTTCATCACCGGAAGCACAGGTCGAGATTCGCGGGAAGATCGCGACTGTTGTGCCGATTGCCGGGACCTATAGGCGCACCGGCGACGAGATCGCAGACCGGCTAGCCGCTGAGCAATTACAGGCCGATCCGAAAGAGTCCGCCGAGCACGCAATGCTGGTCGATCTGGCGCGAAATGACCTTAGCCGGGGGTGCTATCCGGTCGCAGTCGATAGTTACAAGACCGTTCAATTCTTCTCGCATGTGATTCACCTCGTTTCGCACGTCTCCGGCAGTGTCCACCCGGGCAGGTCAGGCATCAGCATTCTCCTGGACACATTTCCGGCGGGCACAGTCAGTGGCGCGCCGAAACACCGCGCGATGCAACTGCTCGATGAGATGGAGCCAACCGCTCGCACGTTTTACGGCGGAGCCGTTGGCGCGCTCGGCTTCAATGGAAGCGTACTGCACGCGATGATGCTCAGAACGTTTCTTAGCAAGGCGGATCAGCTGACCTTACAGGCAGGCAGCGGCATCGTTTTCGCCTCGGTGCCCGAGAGCGAAGTTCAAGAGGTGAAGAACAAGCTCGGCGCATTACATGCGGCAATGCAGCAAGCGGAGGAGCTCAGCCAATGACCAGCCTTCTCGTTCTCGATAACTATGATTCATTCACCTACAATCTTGTCCACGAATTGCGGGCGTGCGGGGCAGAGCAGATTGAGGTTGCCCGTAACGATCAGATCTCAGTTCACGAGGCTGCGCGGTTCGAGCAGATTGTGCTCTCACCCGGCCCCGGGGTTCCTGCCGAGGCGGGAATCATGCTTGAGCTCATTAAAACGGCTGCGCCCCTTCGCCGGATTCTTGGAGTTTGTCTGGGACATCAGGCGATCGGAGAGGCGTTCGGAGCCCGGCTGCAAAATCTGGAAGAGCCGATTCACGGTCGCTCGACCTCCCTTCAACGGCTGCCCGTATCTGCTCCACTTTTTGAAGGTCTGCCTGAAACGTTCTCCGTCGGGCGCTATCACTCTTGGGTAGTTGATCGGGCGAGCGTTCCGAATTGTCTCGAGGTCCTCGCCGTAGATGAGGCTGGTGAGGTTCTGGCTTTGAAGCACCGCCACCACGATGTTACCGGCGTTCAATTTCATCCGGAGTCAATCCTCACCGAGCATGGACGAGCCATGTTGAAGCAATGGCTGAAGGGAGGCGTATGAGCGTGCAACGTGAAGCTCTCCTCGCAGGAGAGCCTTTGGATAGATCCGACGCCGCGTCGCTGATGAGCTCCATTTGTGATGCAGAGCTCACGCCCGAGCAGATCGCGGAGGTGCTTGTCGCGCTTCGGCGCAGGATGCCGGCTCTCGAAGAGATTCAAGGCTTCCATGCTTCGATTATTGAGCGCGCGGTGCCGTTACGTTTTCCGGACAGCGAGTTCGTCGACCTCTGCGGAAGCGGTGGGGACGGAAAGAACACGTTTAACATCTCAACTGCAGCCGCCTTTGTCGTGGCCGCGGCCGGATACCCGGTGGTGAAGCATGGAAACTATGGCTTCAGCTCAAGTGCAGGATCCTCAAATGTTCTGGAAGCGCTCGGTGTGATCTTTCCGCTGACCCAGAGTCAGGCACGGGCGATGCTCGAGCGATCGGGAATAGTCTTTCTCCATGCGCCTCATTGGCACCCGGCGTTAAAAGCCGTTCAACCCATTCGAAAATCTCTCGGCTTTCGCACGATTTTCAATATCCTTGGACCACTGCTGAATCCTGCGAAGCCACGCCGTCAGCTCGTTGGGGCTCATTCGATTGAGCTCCAGGATCTCTACGCAGCGTGTCTTCAGGAAGCCGGATCGAAGTTTTCAATCATCCACTCCCTTGATGGATACGATGAGTTTTCTCTCACCGGAGCTGCGCGGCTGCTGACTGAGGATACAGAGACAGAGCTTGCACCGTCGATGCTGGACCTTCAGCCGGTTCCCTCTCGCTTGCTCGCAGGCGGCAGCACTCCGGTGGAAGCAGCAGCCACTCTCATCGAGCTGCTCGAAGGAAAAGAACCAAGCGCACGCATTGCGGTTGTGGCTGCAAACGCCGCACTGGCAATTCGAACGCTCTCGCCCAGGGCTCTCTCCTTTAGGGAATGCTTTGACCAGGCGCAGGAGACTATTTTAAGCGGCAGAGCGTTTAAGGTTCTTCGTTCGTTGACTTCAAGTGATCGGATCGCAGTGCCCGTATCAACGCCAACGATCTTAGAGAAGATCACTCTGCACAAACGTGAGGAGATTCAAGAACGCCGCAAAGCGGTTCCGATTGAAGAGCTGAAGAATCAGCCGCAATTCGCGGCACCGCGTGTTTCACTCAGACAGGCACTGACCGCCCTAAATGCCTCCGGTGTGATTGCCGAAATTAAACGCCGATCACCTTCACGCTCAACGTTTCGGGAACACGTCGACCCGGCCGCTCTCGCTTCCGGGTACGTGCGAGCCGGTGCCTCCGCCATCTCCGTGCTGACAGATGAGCATTTTTTTGGGGGCTCGCTCGCGGATCTTCAAGCAGTTCGCAGCGCTTGTCCCCTGCCGATTCTGCGGAAGGATTTCATGCTCGACGAGTATCAGCTGTTCGAGGCTCGTGCATTCGGTGCGGATGTCATTTTGCTCATCGCGGCGATTCTCACATCAGACGAAGTGCAGAAGTTGAGCCGGAGCGCTCGCTCGCTGGGTCTTGAGGTCTTGCTTGAGGTGCATTCGAAGGCTGAGATCGACTCCCATTGCTGCGACACGATTGATCTCATCGGGGTGAACAATCGGAATCTGCATAACTTCAACACTACAATTGAGAGATCACTTGAGCTCTTTAGCTCTCTCCCCACCGGCCTCGTAGCGATCTCGGAAAGCGGGATTCGGACAACCGGGGAACTTTCTCTCCTGCGTGAAGCCGGCTACCAGGGCTTTCTCATCGGTGAAACATTCATGTGTGCCGCGGATCCGGCAAATGCTTGCGCAGCTTTGATCGGAGGTGATGTGTGAGGAGCGCTCAAGTCAAAGTTTGCGGTCTGACCTCACCTCAGAATATCCGCGAAATTGCGAGTCTACGGGTTGATCGTCTCGGGTTCATTTTTGCCAAGGAATCAGAGCGCGCGGTCGATGTGTCCCTCGATGCGGGCGAAGTAATTGCGTGCTCGCTCGGCTGCGAGCGAGTCGGCGTTTTTGTAAATGCCTCACAGAGTGAGATCGAATCTACCATCGAGAGGTTTCACCTGCACTCCGTGCAACTTCACGGCGAGGAAAAGCCGGAGCGCCTTGAGTCTCTAAAGCACGCTCATCCGACATTGAAGATTATCAAGGCGATCCCCGCCGATCAGATTTCGCGCGCAGGGGATTACCCGGCGGCCGACTTTTTCCTGTTCGACGCTCCAGGAATCAAACGGGGCGGATCGGGCTACCAATTCGACTGGAAGGCTCTCGATGCTTACGACCTGAGCACGCCGTTTATTTTAGCCGGTGGAATTCTGCCGACGGATGGCGAGGAGCTTCGCACACTCTGTCGAGGCCTTCCCCTGCTTGCGGGAGTTGACCTAAACAGCCGGTTCGAGTCCTCGCCCGGGATCAAAGACATCTCGCTCATTGAGCAATTTCTGAAAGGCTTTTATGGATAACAGAGACTTTCTCGCAGATGCTCAGGGCTACTACGGTGAGTTCGGCGGTGCGTATGTGCCGGAGCTGCTCTTTGGAAATGTTGAAGGACTGCGCCTGAACTATCGCGCGATCACGGATTCGCCGGAGTTCCAGCAGGAGTTTCAATACCTCCTTAGGGACTTTGTCGGCCGGCCGAATCCCCTCTACTTCGCCGAACGGCTATCCGCGCATACCGGGTTGCAGGTCTATCTCAAGCGTGAAGACCTGAACCACACCGGCGCCCACAAGATTAACAGCGCGCTCGGTCAGATCCTCCTCGCCCGGCATCTCGGGAAGCGCCGGATCATTGCGGAAACCGGCGCGGGACAGCACGGGGTTGCCACAGCAACAGTATGCGCGCGGTTCGGACTGGAGTGCGTCGTCTACATGGGCGAGATAGACATGGCGCGGCAATCACCGAACGTTGCGCGGATGCGATACCTGGGCGCCAAAGTCCTGCCGGTGAAAAGCGGCAGTCGAGTTCTGAAGGATGCAACGAACGAGGCAATACGTGACTGGCTCGCTAACGCGGAAGACACGTACTACTTGATCGGGTCGGTGGTCGGGCCACACCCCTATCCGGAGATGATTGCCCGCTTTCAATCGGTCATTAGCGCCGAGATTCGAGATCAGTTTTCAGCGCAAACCGGTAAGGCACTTCCGGATTACGTCCTAGCCTGCGTCGGTGGGGGAAGTAATGCCATCGGTGCCTTCTATCATTTCCTTGCTGAAGACTCGGTTAACCTAATCGCCATCGAGGCGGCGGGTGAAGGAGTTGATACCGATCGGTCTGCAGCCACAATGGCTTTGGGGCGGCCGGGGATCATTCACGGTGCCCGGACCCTGCTCATGCAGGACGCTGACGGCCAAATACTCGAAGCGCATTCTGCGTCCGCCGGACTGGACTATCCAGGAATCGGTCCCCAGCATGCGCATCTGCGGCAAACGGGCAGGGTTCGATATGTGTCTGTCACGGACAACGAAGCATTTCGGGCATCGCTCCTGCTTAGCAGGCTGGAAGGAATCATCCCGGCGCTGGAGAGCGCGCATGCGATTGCGCATCTCGAGCGTTTAGAGGCCGCGCCTCAATCCAACGTCGTCGTTTGCCTCTCTGGCCGCGGGGACAAGGACATTCAAAGTTACATCGAATATTTGGAGCGCTTATGATCTCTCTGAGCCCTCGACTCTTTTTTGGCGACCGGCGTAATCTGCTCTCGATCTACCTTACGGCCGGTTATCCCTCGCTCGGAGATACTCTTCCGCTTTGTGAAGAGCTCGAGAGGTCGTGCGTCGATCTGATCGAGATCGGCTTTCCCTTCTCAGATCCGTTGGCCGATGGGCCGGTGATTCAAGCAAGCTCTGAGAGCGCGATCCGAAACGGAATGAATCTCAGCGTCCTATTCAAGCAGCTTGCCGAGCTTCGCCGGAATGTGACCATACCGGTTATTCTGATGGGCTACTTGAATCCGGCGCTTCAGTTTGGATTCGAACGGTTCTGCGCTGAGTGCAAGTCCGCCGGAGTGGATGGATTGATTCTCCCCGATCTTCCTTTGCCGGAGTACATCGCTCAATACCGGGAGATCATTCACGGTCACGGTCTTCATCTGATCTTTCTCGTAGACCAGAATACCACCGCGGAAAGATTACAGCTCATCGACCACCATTCGACGAGCTTTATTTATGCGGTCTCCGCACCTTCCGTTACAGGCGGTGCGCTCGTTCTTGACGATGCCAGGAAGCGATATCTTGAACGTTTACGGGGCGCAGCGCTTGAGCACCCATTTTTGATTGGATTTGGTATCACAGACCGTGATGCGTTCACCGCGAGTTGCGAATATGCCGCCGGAGCAATTATCGGCAGCGCATTCATTCGCGCACTCGAGAATCAAGATGATGCGGCCGGCGCAGCACGGGAGTTCGTCAGGAGATTGCGATCGTGAAGCTGGAGAATAAGATCTGCGTTTCGATCGGACGATCCGGCCCGGTCTCCTGCGCGGAGCTCATACGCCGCTACCCGCTGATCGAACTGCGAATCGATCTACTTGGATTCGACGTGGAGATCGAGTCGCTCGTACAGATCGGAACCCCCGCTGTCCTCACCTATCGCCCAACTCTCCCGGAATCTCCCGCCGAGGAGGCGATGCGCCGAAAGATCCTCATGCGCGGAATTCGTGCAGGTGCTCGATACGTCGACATCGAGCACGATGCCTCAAACGAGCATCTCTCGACTTTGTTGAATGCTGCTCACGCCTCAGATTGTCAGGTGATGATCTCGTCACATCTCGGACGTCTTACCGAAGAAACCTTCGTCGCGGAGATTGAAAGCAACTTCGCTCGCGGTGCAGATCTAACAAAAATCGTCTGCGAGCTCTCGAGCCAGACTGACCTCGCAATGCTCGCCGGAATGTACGCGAAGTATCAGCGGCTGATTGCACTAGGAGGCGGCACCTCAGGAAGACTCTCCCGCATTCTTGCACCGCTCCTTGGGGCACCGTTCACTTACGCCTGCGCCGATGGGTTTGAGCCGACCGCCTCGGGCCAACTCTCCTTTGAAGAGACATCGCGCGCCCTCACTGCCCTTGCGAAGCTCACCGGAGTCGCCGAATGAGCGTGCGCTTAGGAGTCATTGGCAATCCTGTCTTCCAGAGCGCGTCACCGCAGCTCCATGAAGCGGCGTTGAAATCAGCAGGTCTTAGCGGCCATTCACTTCGAATCGCCGCAGCGGACGCCAAGGATGGATTACAAATAGCGCGGCAGCTTGAGCTTCGGGGAATCAATGTTACTGCTCCATTCAAGGAATCGATCGTCCGTTACCTCGACTCTGTCGATCCCTTTGTAACGGCGACGGGTGCAGCCAACACAGTGCTATTCGAAGAAGGGTGCGCACACGGGTTCAACACCGATGTCGCTGCCATTGATTGGCTCCTGCAGGATGCCGGAGTAGGACTTCAGAAGGCTGAGTGCATTGTCCTTGGCGCTGGTGGCGCGGCAAGTGCCGCGGCGGTTGCCCTCACGAGACGTGGTGCGCTGGTTACTATTGCCAATCGAGATCTCGTTCGCGCCAAGGAATTGGCCGAACGCGTGGGAGCTCGTACCTCTGTGCTCGATGACACGGCGGGCCTGCTTCGGAAAGCAAAAGTGATCGTCAACACTGTTCCGGCTCAGAGCTATCTCAGGTCACCATTTCATTTCCATCGCGATCAGGTCTTCATCGAGGCAAACTATGCGTTTGACTCGGAGCTGGTTCGCGCGGCTCGTGCCGGAGGCGCTCGAGTCCTTGGGGGCATGGAATGGCTCCACGCGCAGGGTGCAACCTCGGCTTCAATCTTCTTAGGGCGGAACCTCCGGGTTGAGCAGGTGACGCCGCCGAGCGAAACACAGCGCACGCCGAAGCCGGCTATCGCGCTTATCGGAATGATGGGATCGGGCAAGAGTTCCGTCGCTGTCGAGCTCGCGAGCCTGCTTGGCTCCACTGCCATCGATCTCGACGCCCGGTTCGCTGAGCTTCAGGGGCGAACTATCGCTGCGGCCGTCACCGCAGATGGGGAGGAGCCCTTCCGGCGGATTGAAGCGGAGATCCTTTCTGACACCTTAAGGAATCCACCTGCCGTCATCGCTTGTGGCGGCGGGGCCGTGCTTTCATCTCCGAACCGGGAGTTGCTGAGCGCGCGCACGCATGTGGTGTGGCTCTATGCTCCAGTCGAAACGCTCATCAATCGAGTCGATCCCGGTGAAACCCGGCCGTTGCTCAGAGGAGCCGATCGCCGGGAGCGCCTCAAGCAGCTCTTTGACCAACGGCGGCCGTATTATGAAGAGTGTTCGGAGTTGATGATTTCAACGGAGCACCTGAATCCACGGCAGATTGCACGGAGGATTTTCGATGAAATTCACTACCTCCGTTAAGATCTCGGCCGCCAACATCTCTGGAACGCTTACCGCTCCGCCTTCGAAGAGTGTGATGCAGCGTGCCGTCGCCGCGGCATTGCTCGCTGACGGAACTTCCACGATCAGCAACCCCTCTCTCTCCGAGGACGGCCGAGCTGCCCTCGGGATCGCTGAGGCGCTTGGTGCGAAAGTTCTGCGGGATGAGAATTCGGTGAAGATCACCGGCAGCCGCGAACTGAAGGGAACAACCATACACAGTGGTGAATCCGGATTATCGCTGCGGATGTTTGCACCGATCGCCGCGCTCTCCTCCGATGAGATGATACTTTCGGCGTCAGGCTCACTCTTGGAGCGCCCGGTTGATCTCTCGATTCTGGCGCAGCACGGCGTGCAGGTCAGTTCAGCAATTCAGCCTCCATTTCATATTCGAGGACCGCTTCGGCCGGGAGACTTTTACGTCGATGGATCGGGAACTTCACAGTTCCTGACGGGCCTTCTCACTGCCCTCCCCTTGTGCAACGGCGCGTCACGAATTTTCGTTACAGCGCTTCGAAGCGCACCTTACGTTCGACTTACGCTCTCGATTCTTCGCAAGTTCGGCATCTCGATCGAAGCAGCGGAGGATCTATCCCTTTTTACTATTCAGGGAGACCAGCGGCCTGTCCCCGCGGAGCTAAGAGTTGAGGGTGATTGGTCCGGTGCCGCGTGCCTGCTCGTTGCTGCGGCCCTTACTGGAGAGCTCGAGCTCAGTGGCCTCATGACCGATTCACTGCAGGCCGATCGGGCGCTCCTCGACGTCCTCGGTGATTGTGGAGCCAAGGTTACCGTTACAACCTCAGGAGTAAAAGTGGAACGTGGTGCTCTTCGGCCATTTGATTTTGATGCAACGGATTGTCCGGATCTCTTCCCGGCACTGGCCGCTCTCGCTTGCGGGTGCAGCGGAACATCTCGTATCTCGGGGGTTCATCGTCTCCTTCATAAAGAAACCAATCGCGCCGCAGCGATTGTTGAGGAGTTTACGAAAGTCGGAGCGCGGGTCTCGATTGCCGATGATTCATTGCTTGTGCACAAGAGCCGCATTCAGGGGGGCGAGTTTTCCGCCCGCGGTGATCACCGGATGGCGATGGCCGGTGCAGTTCTCGGACTTCTCTCGTCAGGTGGGGTCACGATCGACAATCCCGGCTGCGTCGCGAAGTCCTACCCCGGATTTTTTGAAGACCTGGAACGTATTGTATGAATTCATTTGGAACATTGTTTCGCGTCAGCATCATTGGCGAATCCCACGGCCGGTGCGTCGGCGCCGTGATCGACGGAGTGCCTGCAGGAGTTCCGCTTGCTCCCGAGGATTTTGAAGCAGATCTCAGCCGCCGCAAGCCGGGCGCAAAGGGCACATCACCACGAGTTGAATCCGACCTTCCGATGCTAATGACCGGTGTCTTTAACGGCACGACCACAGGGGCTCCACTGACAGTGCTGTTCGAGAATCAGAATGTTGACTCCACCGCTTATAATCAGGCGAAAAATACTCCCCGCCCGGGACATGCAGACTTCGTCGCGCAGCAAAAGTTTGGCGGATTCAATGATCATCGGGGCAGCGGACATTTTTCCGGCCGATTAACTGCAGCGCTGGTCGCCGCCGGAGTGATTGCAAAGAAAGTCGTCGCGCCGGTGCAAATTGATGCCGTGCTGATCGAAGCCGGCGGCTCGAAAGAGATCGGAGCGGCGGTTGAAGATGCGCTCGCCGCCGGAGATTCGATCGGCGGGATCGTCGAAGTTCGAACCCGTCATCTTTCATCAGGCTGCGGAGAGCCGTTCTTCGATTCGGTTGAATCGATGATCGCCCACGCGATATTCGCGATCCCCGCAATTAAAGGGATTGAATTCGGCGCCGGCTTCGGAGCCGCCCGCCTCCGAGGCAGCGAGTGCAATGACGAGATTGTAGATCTGAAGGGCACCACCGCGACGAACAATGCTGGAGGGATTAACGGCGGAATCTCAAATGGGAATGACCTGCTCTTCCGGATCGCCGTGAAGCCGCCGTCCAGTATTTCGAAAGAAGGCCGGACGATCGATATGCAGTCTGGTGCTCAAACCACTATCTCTGTGAAAGGCCGGCACGATGCATGTATCGCTCTCCGCGTTCCGCCGGTCGCGGAGGCGGTCACAGCGATAGTGATCGCAGATTTGATGCTTCGTGAGCAACAGATCCGCCGGGTTCGGAACCACTAGTGGCGCTACTCGGACCGCGGGCTGCCTGCACTGAGCTTGTCGAAGGGGCCTCGCCCGCTTACCGGTGTTCTGCGTTTGAATAGTGATCGGCTCTCGCACTAGCTTGTGCTTGCACGAACGCCTGGCGGACGAGACGTCCGCGGTCCCGGTAGAGCATCTCGCAACGCTCATTTACAGTACTTGGCCTTCTCCGCGTTCGCTTCTGCCATCCAGCCGCGTAGCTGAGTAATGCGGGTGGCGTCCGTGGGGTGCGTCGAGGCGAATCCAGGGGGTCGCCCCTGGCGCGCGGTCGCTTCGCCCATTCGCGCCCAGAATTCGATCGCTTCCTCAGGATTGAAGCATGCTCGAGCCATGAGCATCAGACCGATGTAATCGGCCTCCGATTCATGCTTTCGCGAAAATGGCAGCAGCACCCCGTATTGAGCACCCAGTCCGAAAGCTCCGAGAACTGCACGCCGCTGACCTTGGTCCATGTCGCCGGTCGCGACGTTGACCGCCATCTGTCCGAACTGAGCAAGTTTCTGCTGGGCCATTCTCTCCGCACCATGATGCGAGAGCGCGTGAGCGATCTCGTGACCCATGACCACTGCGAGGCCATCGGCACTTTGTGCAATGGGTAGAAGCCCTGCATGGACGGCAACCTTTCCACCCGGAAGACAGAATGCATTCGCATCCTGACTATTCAAAAGCACAAACTCCCAATCGTAGCCCTCTACATTCGCAACACGAGCAATCCGCTCACCGACGGACCTGACAAGTTGAGGACCCTCTCCCGAGGTTACTACCTGAGACTCCGCCAGTACCTCGCGGAACGCCGCGAGCCCGAGCGCCGCCTCCTGTTGGGGGCTCATGTCGATGAGCTGTTTGCGCCCCGTATATGGGTTCACCTCTTGGTGAGTGAAATAGTAGAAAGCGGCGAACAATCCGAAGAGAACGATCGGCAGAACGCGGAAGCGGCCTCGGCGAACCGTCTGACCATCATGTGTGGGAGATGAGAAGATGGGCATGTTTTCCTTTCCCTAGAGCAGATTAACTTCGCAAAATAACGAGAGATGACGGGGAAACGGTAAGAGGCAAATCACTCTCCGATGCGTTCAGCTCGCCCTCTTCGGCCGTATCGATGAGCTTGAGGAGGGTTACGGCCTCCAGGCCCTCCGGCTTAGCGACGCTTTCGCTGTTAGAAGTTGGGTTGAAGATCACCACAAGGTCGCCACCGATAATGCCACTCAAGTAATGGGCGATAAGTGGCCTGCATTCGTTCGAATCCCAATCCTCAGGTGCGCACGGCCGACCAGAAGGAGTAAACCATCGAAGTTCGGAGCCGGAAAAGAAACGATCTGCCTGGACCCAGGGAAACAGCGATCGAAGCGATGTAAGAGCCGCAACAAACGCGGGCAGCAGACTATCGGTCGACCAGTCGAGATAATTCCAAGGCGCATCGTGACAGTAGGCGTTGTTATTGCCGCCTTGCGTCCGTTCAAGTTCATCACCGCCGAGGAGCATTGGAACGCCATTCGAGAGAAAGAGCGTAGCCAGAATGTTCCTCATCATCCGTGCGCGCAGTGCGATCACCTTTGGATCGCTCGTCTCCCCTTCGACTCCGGAGTTCCAGCTGTAATTGTTGCTTGCACCATCCTCTCCCTTGTGAGGATTCGCTTCGTTGTGCTTCTTCGAATACGAAACCAGATCGCGAAGGGAGAAGCCATCGTGTGCGGTCACGAAATTCACGCTCGCAGACGGTTGTCGTCCCGAGTGTTGATAGAGGTCGCTGCTCCCCGCGATCCGGGTTGCAAATTCATTGATTCCGGATTGTCCGCCCCAGAAACGGCGAACGGTATCGCGATACTTGTCGTTCCATTCAGACCAAGGCTTAGGGAATTGTCCCACGCGGTAACCGTCGGCTGTCGCATCCCAGGGCTCGGCGATAAGTTTCACTTTGCTGAGTATCGGGTCCGCAGCGATCGCTAGG
>CAYOAK010000075.1:0-14596 GCA_964401925.1 uncultured Bdellovibrionales bacterium
CACAGATCTTGAAGAGTTGAAGCCAAAAGCGCAACGAACGGCGAACGCAAAGAAATTCGAAATTAATATCTACCGCCTGATCAACAAAATGGATGCAGGCGAGGGGGATAGCTTCATCTACGTGAAGAAGATCTTGGAACCTGGCCCGAAGGGCGAGCCGCACATGAACTGGGCGATCGTCGACACTCGCGATGCCGCAGAAATGCTCCGCGACGTAAGCCAAGGACCGTCTCCGTACTTCGGTGCCACGGTTGAATCAACGGCTTCACCGAAGTAATTCGGTGCAGTCGGCGGTTTCGAATCCTAGTAAGAGATCAAGCAGAATTCTCGTTGAGGGTGTGATCTCCGGCCGTTACGCGCCGGGTTCACGCCCTGTTTCGTGGGATCAGCGGCGCGATGGAATCGAAACCATCCGCTCTGCGGACGGCTCCGACGTAACCCTCTATTCCACGGGCGGGCAATCTACTCCGGGACCCCGTTGGGAGCTGCTTCTCGGAGACGAAGTCCTGGTCGCAGATGGCCAGACCGCGTTCACCTGGACGCTCTACGGAATTCAGCCTGCGCAGTAGGTCAGGCGCCATTCCATTGTCCATCTTGGTTGCAGGGCACCTCCAGAAAGGAGTAGGACCTAAGGATGGACGCGAGCCCGGAGATTCGTGCGCATTGCCACATCGCGTTGCCGACGCACGACCTTCAAAAATCCCGATTTTTCTATGGCACCGTGCTCCAGTGCCGAGAGATGCGCTCGTCTGTTAACTGGGTCGATTTTGATTTCTTCGGCCATCAGCTTACCTGCCACCTCGTTCGCATCCGGATTGAGAAGCCGGAGGCGCACCTCATCGATGGTGATCTCGTGCCGAGCCGGCATTTCGGGGCGATTCTCACGAAGGAGTTCTGGGAGGATGTCCGATCGCGGCTCACCCATTACGACCAGAGCTTCATGGTTGGACCCCGCCTGCGATTCGCCGGTGCCGAGGGTGAACAGTGGACGCTCTTTACGCAGGATCCTTCCGGCAATTTTATCGAATTCAAATACTTCACCCATTCGGCCGCTGGCGGCTGGTATTAATCCGGGCGGCGGTCCTCATTGATCGAAGCCCAATTGATCGACGATGGATCTGGAAAAGCTGTTCACATTAGATCTGCCGCTCGCCGAAATATTTGTTCGCGGGACCGCTGTCTACTTCACTTTGTTCATCGTTCTGCGATTGGTATCGAAACGCGAGATGGGCTCGGTCGGACTCTCCGATCTGCTCGTTCTCGTTTTGATCGCCGATGCCGTTCAGAACGGTATGGCCGGCGAATATCGCTCGATAACCGCGGGTCTGATCCTCGCCGGAACAATCATCTTCTGGGCTACGGCGCTCGACCTCTTGAGCTTTTACTGCCCGCCATTACGCAACGTTCTGCAATCGCCGCCCCTCATGCTCGTGAAAGACGGCGTGATTCAGGCGCGCAATCTGCGCCATGAATATATCGAAGAGGACGAGATCTACGCCGAGGCGCGAAAAGCCGGAATTGAAGATCTCGCCGAGATCAAAGCGATGCGTATGGAATCGGATGGAAAATTCAGTATCATTCGGCGAAAGCAATCGAAGCGCGCGAAAGCCTAACGATCGCGTCCGAGGAGCTTCTCGAAGGGGCGATGCTCATCGCCCAACCGTTTGTGAAAATGGCCGGAGGAGACTTGGTAGATCTGCACGAGCAGGCTGAGATAGTGCCAGATTCCACCGAGGACCAGCGCCGCGCCGACCCAGAAGAAACAGATCTTCGCGAGTGACATCGAATTTTGCGGGACGGCTTCGAGTATCAGCGGCAGGATCTTTGGCACCTGCCACGCAAGCAGCACGTCACCGTAGGATACCTCCTGCGGATCAAGCACCCGGCGCTCGAGTTCCGAGCTGAATGTTATCAACCCTTGAGAGATTCGCATCCGTTCCGCACGAGCGGCCTCATCCCAGTCGTACATCACTTGGCAGGCTGCGTACTCGTGTCCAAAGACTTGCGGAAGGAGAGCAGAAGTCCGGTATGGAAGACACAAGTCGACCCCGGCCTTTAAAAAGACAAGCAAAAATCCGACCAGAATGAAGCTCCATGCGAACTTCTTCGGCATACTCTGACTCCTTGAGTTCCCTTAGAGTCTATCGGCCTCAATGGTCTCGCAGCTTTATACATCGAGTACCGCGGGTTTACGCACACGTTGATTATGGTCATCGCGTAATTACAGCCCCTTAGCGGACGGCGCCGGTCGTCAGCGGACCTTTCCTATGGAATGCGCGAGGAAATCGACGAGATTTTTCACCGAGACAAGGCCGACGGGGAACTGCTCATCGTCGACTATCGGGATATTCCGGTAGCCGCCATGCGACATCATGTTGAGCGCAAACGCGACCGTCGTCGTCATCTTCGCGGTCTCCGGCGATTTCGTCATTAACTCTTCGACGGGAGTTTGATTCATGTCGATCCCCTGGCCGACCACTTTGAGGACGATATCGCGCTCGGTGAAAATGCCTGCGAGCTTTCCCTTCTCGTCGGTTACCACCAGACACCCGCTCCGGTGCTGCTGCAGAAGCTGAACTGCCTCAGAGATCGTGCCCCATGCAGCGATCGTGATCGCCGCAGGGGGATTCATAAGCCCGATGCTCTTTGCAAGAAATCGTTCATCTAACATGGCGTTTGTCCCTTCCTACGCAAGATCACATTGCAGTGCATCGAGGTCTTTGATGACGAACTTCTCCTCCTCGGGGAGGTAGTCGATCGTCTTCGGACCTGCCAATGCAACGTCGGTCGAAAATCGTTTTTTCCCAACAGTGATAATCACGCCGGGGTGAAGAACTTTTAAAAAATTCACGCGCAGCAGCCGGTTGAAGCGTGCGCCGGAGAGGAGAGTGTTCAGCTGCAGCTGGAGCTCCTCTCGCCCGGCGCGTAAGCGCTTCAAATCCGAGAAAAGCTTGTTCATCTTGCCTTTTTGCGGCTCACGAAGGGTCTGGATGCGGGCAGGCTGCTGGGCGAAAGGGCCGAGGAGAAGTTCGAGCGACTTTTCAGCCAGCGCGTGCTTATCGATCTTCAGCGCGACCTCGCGGTATTCCTCCGACGACTCCACATCGCTGATCAGGTGAATCTCGGTTGTCGCTCCGGCGGTATTTCCGAGCGTACCCGCTTCAACTCCGCAAATCACCTCAACCTTCCCGCCGATGATGGTCCCTTTCGGGATTCGCACCGCGCCACGGGAGTGGAGCTTTGCCGAGCGGATCTCCTTTTCGACGACGATGTCGCCGCCGCATTCTACGGAGATCGCTTCGAGCGAGTTCGCTGTAATCCCCGTTTTTGCATAGATATTCGTCGCTCGGGCGAACTTTGCGGAGTTTATGGCGAACGCCGAGGAACTCGAAGAAGCGGTCACGGTGGCCATAAGCTCGCCGACAATTCCCCCCTTAACGTTGATGGCCCCTTCAGAGCTGACGAGGATGCCGCTCAGAACACTCCCCTGAACCGTGATGTCTCCCCGCGCAACAACCTGGAAGTCTTTCTTCACATCGGCGGTGATCAATAGGCCGCCGACATACTCGATGTCACCGGTTTTATAGCCGACATCGCCGTTCACCTTGAGGACCTTCTCGACGCTGAGCTTATTGTTTGCCTCCGAGAGGTAGCCTGCGATCTTCGCATGCAGCACTTCGAAACCGTTCTCTTTCTTCTGTTCAATTGTATTCGTATCGATCGTGAATTTGATCGGCTTCCCTTCCTTCGCCGGGAGCGCTGCACCGAGAGGAGAACGGCCGGGAATAGGAGGGGTAGGGGCATAGACGCGCGCAACGGCGACGCCTGGTTCGATGTTGTCGAACGCACGGATATACTTTGCATCCACGCGCTCCAGCTCACCGGCTTTGAAATCCCCCTTGAAAGGCTTGACCAGCAGAAGCAGTTTTCCATCGCGGCCATCTGTCGGCGGTTTGCCTTTGGCGATTCGTCGGGCCTCGGTCTTTTGATTTGGCGCGAGCGCACTGTAGAGATCTTTAAGGATCTCCCGGTGAATCGCGCCCTGATCCACATTGGCGAACAATGCAAAGAATTCGCTCTCCGGGAGGCCCGCGAAATCCTCGGCAGTTTGAATTTCGGCGAAGAGCTTCTGCGAATCCGCACTCAACGACAGGAGAACCTTCAGACCTGGAAGCTGAAGCTCGCCGCTCGGGATGCGTTTCTCCGTGGACATTATCCGCTCTGAGTGTTCGGTACTCCTCAAGGGATCTATCGGCAGAATCGCATGGTTACCGTATATGACTGTCGGAGGCGTTTGATTGGCGATTCTAGCGTGATTTAGCTGAGTTGTGGCTGCTACCGTACCGCCTGAACAAGCGAGCGATGGCAGTTCTCACACGAGACTTCGAGTCGCAGCGACTCACTCGAGCTGACCGCTGGATTCAGCTTCAACAGATACTCGTGCTCGTCATTTGGCCCCAACGTTGAGGGACCCTTCAACTCATGCAACTCGCCGCGGATCTTCACCGACACTGCGATCTTTGTCGCCGGAAAGTCGCCTACATTCCGGAGCTCACATCTCGCGCCGGTGATCTGGCCTTGTGAGCGAGTGAGCGAGGCTTCCCCGCGCATTCTCAGCTGCGTCAGCTTAGGAGATGTGGATGCTGGTTCGCGGTGCTGAGTCGCTGCCTTTTTTACCTTTTGCGGAGGTTCGGATGGAGCTGGAGTGGGGGCGGCAGACGGGGGCGGTGCTTCGATCGGCGTCACGCTCTGCGTCGCTTTGATCGAGGGTTTTGCTCCCAAACGGAGCAGTACCTCTGCAACGGCCGGAACATGAGAGCTGTTTGCTAAATCTAAGGCGCGGACCCCCCGCGGTGAATCGATGTTTACGTCGGCACCGAACCGGAGGAAGCGCTCTAAAAACTCAACTTCGGGCTCGGCGTGGATGTTTCCGATTATGAAATGCAAAAGCGGAAAGCCGGTTTCATCACGAACATTCGGGTTCGCTCCGGCAAGAAGAAGTGCCGTGGCTATATCGAAATGCTTCGCGCGTACCGCCTCATAAAGCGGGAAATTATAGACGCCTTGGTTTGGATTCACACCCGCCGCCAGCAGTTTGCCGACACCCTCTGAATCACCGCTTCGAATCGCCCTTACGAGTCCGGCTGGTGAACAGCTCAGTGGAACTCCAATGCCCTCAAGGATCCAACTCCGCTCACCCGTCTCACATTCCGACCGCAAGGCGGAACCTTCTGCATACCGGAAAAACTTCGGGGCTGAGAACACGCCAAGCCAGCAGATGATCGCCGCTAAAATCCCCAGCTTCACTTTATGTTTCCTGCCTCCATTGATCCGCTCGACAAGCGGCGCCGGAGTGCTTCGAGTGAGAGACGAGGGTACCCCCGGAGTGGTGGCCTTATTGGAAAGGATCGAATGAATCTCTGCTGCTGTTTGAGGGCGCGCGTGCGGGCTTTTCGAGAGCAACTGCAAGATCAAGAGGTTCAGCCAATCGGGTATGCTGGGACTTCGATCTTTCGGCGGTGTTACAGCGAGATTGATATGCTGCCACATCACTTTGGCGAGATCGTCGGAATCAAAAAGAATCTCCCCTGTGACACACTCGTACATAATCGCGCCGAGGCTGTAGAAATCAGCTGCCGGTGTTGACGGTTGCCCTTCCCAAACCTCCGGGGCGATGTAGCTTGCGGTTCCAAGGATCTCCCGATCCAATGTGAGACTGACTTCGGCTCGCTTCGCGACGCCGAGATCGATGATTTTGATCCGGCCTTCCGGATCGAGAAGCACATTCTCGGGCTTCAGATCCCGATGGCAGATCCCCATGCGGTGCAGCTCACCAAGCCCGGCAACGATCTGGTCGACGGTCTGAATGAAGGCGTCTTCCTCTTCCGGAAAGTGGAAGCGTTTGCGGTGACACAGGGGGTCGCCGTGGACAAGCTCCATCGTAAAGAACTCGCGCTCACCCCAGCGGCCGATGTCGAAAGTGCGGACAATGTTTTTGTGATTGACCTGTCGAGTGATTTCGATCTCGGAGAGGAAGCGGCGGAAATGACGGGTGTCTCGAGCGATCGAGCTGTGAACCAGCTTGAGCGCAACCAATGCGCCATTGAGGTGCGAATCGCGCACGACGTAAACGGCGCCCATCGACCCGCTTCCGATCAGCTTTAATGTCTCATAGCGATCGGCGATGAGGGTGCCGTTCGGGACGATCTCGCCGGCCGGCACAACTCCCAAATCTTCCTCGTTCAGAGACATCGGCAGTTTATCGGTAAACTCGACAAACGGCTTGAGATACCGCAGACGTACGTGCGCTGAGCCGGTCTAGGACGACGGAGCGCGTTCGGTCGCATGCCCATACCGGCGGGTCATCTTAAACACATACTCCCAGTATTCACGTGTCGATTTGAGTGCGCCCGCCACGAAAGAGGGGGAGATGTCATAGTGATTGAAGCGCCGCGCCAAGAATCCACCAAAAAGGGGATCAAAGTTCCCGGTAACGATCACGTCGCAGTCGGTGGCGATTTTGGCGAAGGCCGCCTCCAGTGCGGGATCGAACGTAAATGTCGATCGATAAGCGGCTTTAAAATGGTTCGTCGAAAAGGAGCCGCCGATCCACCGCTGCGCTGCGGAAATCAGGATCTTCGGGTCGGCCAGTACAGCGGTTCCGGCAGTATCGATCTGACGGATAATCTCCGAAACGGATACATTTGCCGGATTCTGTCCGGCGAGAAATTGTTTAAAGTTCCCGGGCGGCTTCCTCAGCGCGCCGAGTGCCCGATGATCGACTAGGATCGCCGTCCAGTGCGGGTGCTTCATTGTTGTACCTCCCTGTGGATATCCTCAGGTCCCTGAAGCGAGAACCGAGGACGCCCACGAGAGGTTAGAACCTTGTTGGTCTACTCCGCTGTCGCTCATCCGATCGATTCGGAGGAGCGGTCAGAAGCTCTTCTACCGGTATTCCACGGCAAAATAGTCGATTGAGGCCGGAAAACCTAGCTATAATGACCGATAATGTTCCTTATCGGCAGAAAGAGGCGGCCTCAGGGAGCTTAGCGAAATCCGAAGACCCGCGGGAAGGTTCGCTCGAGCCAGGTCTGTTCGATGAACTGCAAAGTGTCTGTCATCCGTTGTTTTAGCAGGCCGTGAATTGGAGCCGTGGCTGGAACTTGATTGGGTTCAGCGAGCTCTTCAGAGATTACCGAATATGCGACCCAGAGCTGGCGGAGCACGAGCTGGCTTTCCTCCTTTCGCATTCCGCTGATGGTGCGCTTCAGGTTCGCAGTGAAATTTTCGTTCGCGGCGATCGTCAGGATGCTTGCAAAGAACTCGCTCGGATCGTCGTGCGGATGCCCAGCCGGCGGCTTCAGGTTGAGAAACGCACACTCCCGAAGCTTCAGAAAAAAATCTGATTGCGACGCTCCAACGAGCCGGAACAGCATCTGAAATTTCTGAGAGCGATCGGTGAATCCAATCTTCCGATCGTAGCGATGCGCGGCTTCGTGATATCCGCCCATAAGATGGACGAGCGGCGCCTCTGTGAGAAATTCATCCGACGTGTGAATGAGCTCTCCGCGATAAGATGATCCGGCTTGCGCCGCATTTTCGAGTACTATCCCCTTTATTGATTTCCCGGGAGTGTCGCCGAAAAGCCGCTCCATACCGGAGGCGCCTTGTGCAAAAGGCTGCAGCCTCGCAACAGCGTCGAATGGAAGCTTTTTCAGATCGAAATCGGCGTAAAGATCGTACGCACCAACCTTAGCGACCGGCTTTTCAGTTGCCTGAAGGATCGATCCATTCAACTTGAGCAGCGCGTACGCATCGGACACCTTCGAAAGATCAATTCGGACCGGCGACTCGGTTATTAATTGGGAAGAATCGATCGTTTTAATTCCGGGAGAAGGGACAATGTCGAGCACCCTTTCTACAAGTCCGCGACGAAGTGCTCGTGTGTAGTAGATATGATCGTTGTCGGTAAGCTCCTTTCCTCTCTCGAATGAACCGTGGGCAACTTGCTCATCTGCCGGCAACGGGCGACTGATGCGGAGCGAGCGGATTCGTCCGTTGACGCGAATCGGCGCATAGTGAAACTTCTCGAGGATCTCTTTGGATAGCGGCAGCGTCACGATAGTCGCATCGGACTCCGCACCCCGAGGGACCGCGCTGAGCTCAACCTTATAGCTTCCGCTCATTCGCAAGAGCGTTCGCAGCTCATCCCGGGGGATGCGGCTCCCCTCCAGCCCAGTAAAGACAGGCTCGTTTGGGGCAGTTCTGGGCAGTGTTGCGAGCGCACGGTTGTGTTGACCTGCGCGCAGATTGAACTGCCTTTGGAGCTCCGGCGTGAGATCGTCGAGGATTCTTACCCATTCGGCTAAATTCCCCTGCGCCGTCGCAACTGGTTTTTGGTTTTTTGTCCCAACAAGTTGATCGATAATCTCGAGCGACACGCGTCCTCCAGGCAGCGGGAGCCAGCGCATCTGAAACGGAGTGAGATCGACTGGTGTTTTCGGCGCGATGGCTTTCGGCAACGCGAGCGCTTGTCGTGCCTGACGTTCGAAATCCTCTGCTGGTGACTGATACTCCGTAATGATGCGGCCCTTCACCTGAGCGGCCTTATCGTGCGCCGTGAGGTCGCCTATGTCCGGCGGCCGGCCAACGATTCCGTACTTGAGATTGATCGGGATGCCGTACTCTTTGAGCCGAGCCGCATTCGCAAGCATCGTGTCTCGGTTGTACACGGTGACAAACTGCGAGCGCGAGCTCTCAGGCGGGAACTGGCAGCTGGTTTCGGTCTCTGGATCCGGCAATGGTCTTCGTTTTGTCTATCGTTCAAATTCCGCAATGATTATACGGCTGTACGGCGAACTGGTGGATTTATTGAAGGGGCCTTGTCCCCTATTCCCCGGCTGAGAGCAATTCCCAGGGCAATGTTCGAATCAACAGGATGTTCCTGCCGCGGTGCGGGTACGGGCTATTGAACGAAAAGCGCTGCCCTCTTACTCAACTGACGGAGGCTTCGCCTGAGCGGCCTCTTTTTCCGCAAGCGCGTCGTGACGCAGCCGTGCCTCCTCCACTTCGAGATTCGGCACAGCCTTCTTACGCGAAGTTAGACGTGCGACGCCGGAGGAGGCCTGCTCTTGAAGCGACGGTGCGCCGGGGTTTCTTCGAGCGATATTGACGACCGCAGATACGACGTCGGTAGCAGCACCGATTATGCGGCCTCCCGGAGCAATTGCCTCAGCAACCTGAAGGCCCATGCTCACTTGACCTGCCCGTTTGGCGCGTGCGGCGAGTGCCTCTGCTGAATTTTGCATCAATTCCCGGCTTTGAACCTGAGAGATTTCGATTGCCTCAGAAACGACAACCGGCTCGCTGCCGCCGCAGCTCACGGAGGTCTGACTCACGAGGCGTCTCTCCTGCACGCGCTCCAGCGTGGTACTATCATGACCGAACATCCTACCGCGCTCGACGATCTCGCTCTGGTGCTTCTGCAGGAGCGAGGATTTTGTCGTCGTACATCCGATGATCCCGGGAACAAGCTCCGCGCTCTCGGTATTAAGAACCTTTTCGGTAGACGTTGTTTCGAGAACGGTTTTGGAGCCTGTCTGAGAAAACGTCCGCCGCGCGTTTGGATCCACTGTCTCGGCGGGCTTGGGTACATTGTGAACGATGGCCATAAAAACCTGAAAAAGCAGATATGGTTGTTATGGGAACATTCAGGAGAAGCGATCCTTTTCGATCTGCCCCGGAGCCGGGGCCGAACGGCCTTTCGCCTATCCCCTCGCCTACTTTGTCGAGAGGACAATCATGATTTTTTGCCAGATCTTGAAGGAGAGTCCGGAGGTTAGCCCCTCGACCTCGTTGACGGCGGAGAGAACGACCTGGTCCGAGGAGTCCTTTGCATAGAGCGCGGCAACCTTCCCGATGATGGCGAGCATCTCGCTGCAGTAGTCCAGATACCGGGTTAGTTGAAAGGGCGTGAGATAGCGCTCGGGCGAGGACTTTGTATCAGCGGCGGTGCGCCCGGTAACCCGCTCCGGATCTTTCGTCAGTTGATGCATGTCGACGATGTGAGCCATCGAACGGAGCCGATGGAGCGCGCGCAACGTCTTCCTCCGCGCGATTCGCTCATCAAGAGTGACGAAGAAGAAAACAGCCGCGCTGAGAATGATCGTTAGATTCAGCAGCGCATCAAGTCCCTGGGTGAACTCTGAAAGGGACTCCGGCCGGAGCCGGATTCGTGTGTGCAAAAGAAGATCCCCGGCGAGCAAGAAGCCGGCGACCACGGCCACAGCTGCCGGAATCCTGAAGCTCAGGCGCGGCGCTCCTATCAATGCGGAGAGCTCTTTCGTCTCACGTGAAACCTCCAGAACCTGTCGCGCGAGTCGCAGGAGACTAGATTCGGGAAACCGCTCTGTGATCCGGTTAACGAGGAGCGAGGCTGTCTGAACAATCTTCTCCGGTTGGAGGCTTCGATAGTCTTCAGCTTTGGTTGCCGGGGCGGGGTCCATCGCGCCCATCTCACTACGATCCGGGGAAAGCCGCAGCGGGAAATGCACATTGTTTTCGTGATTCGATCAGTTCCGTACTGATTTGCCGGCTTGATCGCCGGACAATCGGAAATCATAGGGAGGACACTCAGCCACACAAACTCATAACTGTTTTCGTTCCTTTGTACTCAATTCAATCGATGGGCAGAGATCAGGAAATAGCCGTAGAGAATCCATCCGTGCGCACGGTCCTGGACCGGCTGCGTGAAAGCGGGCTTCCGGATATCGTCACTTCGGGGAAGATTGAGGCCGCGAAGCTCCTGCGCGGAATGTTGCCGCCGGAGACCATCAAGGAATACGGACTGTCGAGCATGCTCGAGGTGCGAAACCGATCGGCGCGGAGCGAAACTCCGACTCCGGAGGGCTCGGAGCTCGATCGGCTGATGAAGGATCTCGAGAAGGCTCTCGAGGGTCCGAAATCAAAGCCGTCGTTGGGTACGGATCCGGAGGGGAGTTTTACCGATAAAGGTGTCGTCAAGGTTTCACAGGGCGTTCCGTGGTCGGGAAAAGATTACATCGAAAATATCGACAAGCAGATCGCTGCGCTGAACAGCTGGCACAACACGAAAACGCAGCTGGAAAGCGTGCTTGAACGCACTCGCGACCGCCTAAGCGGAAACTGGGTTTCCCGGATGAGCGGTGTGCTCGACATTCTTGATACCGCAAAGCGCGAGAATAATGCTTTCGACAAAACGATTCCGGATTACCTGCGCCAACTCCAGGAGCTGAAGACCAAGGCGGAGCGATTCGAGCGCGATCCGAAAAACGTCGTGCTCCAAAGTGAACTCTATTCCGACTACACCGGATTCTCCGCGAAGTACGAGGTCAGTCGCGAGCAGTGGAAGACAGGAACTAATTCTGCGCGGCAGCGCCTCAACATCCTGGATAAGGTCGGCACCGGGATCGATATCGGTTGCGGAAGCATGAAGGATTTCATGGTGAGTGCGCTCCAGAGTCGAAATTTTGCTGTCGGAACTGCCGTTGGCGGTGGAGCGGTCGTACTCGAAGGCTACCTGAAGTATCAGCAAGTCGAGCGCACCTGGGGGCCGGATTCACCGGATAGACCTGAGGTTAACGCACGGAAGGAAGCCGAGAAGAAGAAGGTGTTGAAGGAGATGTTTCTCGACTTCGTCGTTCTGAAAAACACCTCATTCGCTGCATCGACGGGAGATGCGCATTTAACCGCCTATGTGAATCTCCTTGGGCAGTTCGTGAAGATCGTCGACCAGTTCGGCGGCTCTGGCGGGCCGGATGCGAAGACCTCAAAAGATTTCTGTGAAGCAGCGAGCAAAGTTGCCCGGGCGCTGCGCTAAGCGCGCCTACTCCATCCACGCCAGCTGGCTGAAGGCGCGATGAAACCGTTCGACCGGGACGGCTAGCACTTTCCACGTGCGGCCTTTCGCCGGTTCGATCGGATCAAGGAGCAGGACTTGGCGGTCCTTGTAACCGATTACGGCATAGGCATGGGAGTTCGTCAGCCCCAGTTGTTCATCGGCAGCGCTGAGATGAGCAGGTGTGCCCGCGGTAGCGATAAGGCGCTTCTCAGCGATCTGGTCAAGCTGAAAGCCAAGAGCGGATTCCGACAGTGCTTTGACGCTTACGGGGCGAACCGGCGTCGCGGAGAAAATCTGCAGTCCTTCTTTCAGCCAGATGCCGGCAGAAGAAACCTCCGATGCCGCAAGATCTGCGGTGCGTTCGGAGCGCTTGGTTTCCTTAAGCTGCTTTACAAAAGCCTTCTCGAGAATGGGTGCCCGCGCTCCATGGGCGAAGAGCGCGCGCTCGGGGTCCGTCGGCGAAGTGATGCTCACCGCCCCAGCGCGGCCCGGAAAAGTTACAGTGTACCCCTCCCCTTGCCGTGCGATCATCCCGCGGGCCAACTCCGGCCGATGGTATTCAATCGAAGTGAGCGCTGCGAGGAAGGCACAGTCTCCGGAGTAGCCGAGCCGGAGATTATGGTCCGGTGCCAATTGCTCCGGAGTGAGCGGAGTTCTCAGACCCTCTGTTGCGCGTAAGAGCGTTTTTTCAACTGCAGCGACAAGTGCGGGAGGCCGAGCCTCAGTTGAGCCCCCGGCAGAAAGCTCTGCGAGTCGCTCCATGTCAGCAAGAGTGACAGTCCGCCACTCACGTCGCGAGCGGCCAAAAGCACCCCAATCCAAGTTTAAAGCACCGCTCAATCCGGATGGAGGAGAGAGATCCGACAGCTCCGAGTGGAAGCGCTTCAATGTTGCGAGCGCCTGAACCTCCTTGGGATCTTGGATCTGTCCCGAGTCGATGCCCCGATTCACTTCGGTGATCGAGAGGCCCGCCCGCTTGTCCACGTCGAGCTTCGGAAGCAGCCGCAGAAAGGCGTCTTTCAGCTCCTGAACTTTCGCGGGTTCTAGAATGGGCACCTTTCGTCCTCCGGTGGATCGTTATGGGCGAAAAAGCTGGAAGCGTGGAGGGAGAAGTGCTTAGGATATTGCGGCTTAATTCGAGGTGTTAGCGTTGAGAGGGTGGAAGAAGATGGGGACCTCCTATTAACGCCTTGAGTCGTTGAAACAAGAGGTCCCCGATAACGAGAGCGTGTTCGCAGCTACTTGGATGGCCTTTAGTCGGCTCTTAGTCCTCCTGCGGTTCCAAGATCGCCTCCGGTGCTACTTTCTCGACCTGCGACTCTAGGAAGCGCCGTCCGAGAGGCGCGAGCTTTTCCAGGGCGCGCAGACCGATCAGAACCAGCACGGGAATCCAGAGCGAGATGCCGACGTAGTAGCCGATCAGCGCCGCGGCTGAAATTCCGCTGAGCGCGACCCCCGCCTGCGCCTTTCGGCTTTTCAGGTGTGAGGCGCCAAAAGCGATTCCGAGCGCAGCAGCGAAGAGCGCGATAGCGACGTAGAAAGTCGATCCGCTCAGATACACAACCGAGAAGTTCGAATCATCGAGCGCTTCGGTCGCATATAACCGGGTCAGCGTGAACTGCGGCCCCTCTTCCGATTCAGGCATGACCTGAATAGGAAGCTGCACCGAATGCCTCGCAACAGGCATCGCACCGCGCTGACCCATCTGCTGGTCGATCTCCATGTTCGTTGCGAGATGTCCGAAGTGTGCGCCCGCCGGGAGAACGACAGTCCACGCCGAGCGGCTCACGACCATATCGGGCTTCGGGAGCATCGAAGATATCGTGCCGAAGAATCGCACAGCCTGAACAGGTGTCTTGTAGACAAGCTGCACCTGAAAGGGATCTGCGGAGTTCACGAGCCGGATCAGAACGCCCGGCTCTTTGTTCCCATCTTTCTCGATCTCGAGAGCCGGTTTCTCGACCTTGCCATCGACGGTCGCTGACCACATCTCCGACTTCGCGGGAAGGACGAGCTTGAGGAACTGCTTGCGCGAGTTTCTCATTGTCAGGTTCGCAGTTGTCACCGCGATTCCATCCTTCGTGATCAGCGTCCGGTAGTGAGCGGAATCGATGATTGCGGATTGGGGCTCAACCTCCGTGTGCCGGACGACCTTCAATCGCAGCTCATGCGGTGGGTCGGCCTGGAAGTATTTGAAGCCGAGCAGGATCGGGTTGCTGGTGTTCATCAACAGCCGTTTCGGCAGCTCCGAAGGCTCGAGCGATGAGAGCCGCTCAGTCTTGATGGCCTGGATCTCGACCGCGCTGAGCGCTTCTATGGCGACTCTCCCCTGCTCAACCTCAGCCCCGTCGACGGAGACGGTCGGAACGGAGACGTCATCCCCTGCTTCCCCGAAGATTCGCTCATACGTTAGCTGAACGAGGAAGGTGCCTTCCATCTCTTGCGTGAACTGTAGCGCGATCTTCTGCTTTCCATCGACCGTGGTGATCTGATGTGTCCGCAGGGACGGCGCCACTACATTCAAGATGTTCAGTCCCGTCGGCAGCTCGAGATCAAGCTCGCTCAGCTTCCCGGATTTGAGGACCACGTCGATCGCTGCGTTTCCTTTTATCGAGACGTCGCCTACCGAGATAAGCGTATCAACGACGGCGTCAACCTTTCCGCGGATTTTTTCCGGTACGGCGAGCTTCACTGTCAGCGACGGATCAGCACCAGCGT
>CAYOAK010000076.1:0-14592 GCA_964401925.1 uncultured Bdellovibrionales bacterium
TCTCGTCCAGCGTCTCCCAAACCCGCTCGATCTGGAGATGCTCACCCTGCAATTTTGTCGCAAGGTCGATGGCGACAACCTGATCAGGTCGAACCCCTCGTCTCATGCAGCTGCTCGCAAGGAGCAATATAAGGAGCAAAATAATGCGCATACGGCTCAACTCCTACTCCGAATCCCAGCGCGGATACAGCCGTTGTTTCTGTCCCGTCTGTTTCTGCCCCGTCTCAGAGACGGGGCACTACTTTAAGTGAGTTTTCGGGAGGCCATGAGATCGCAGGGACTTAGTTCGAGTCGATTTAAGTTGTTGAAAGGCATACACCGTCTCTGAGACGGGACTTCGAAGTGAGGCTGGGGCTGGCAGATGCGTAGTTCGATTTCGCTGAAGGCTATTGGGGAAAATGGGGCGGCCGAGGAAGGGCACGGGTGCGTCGTTCAGTGGTCGCGATCGGAGCGTGTTGTCCGGGCGCTGAAAACGACCGGAGGTTGCTGGGGATTGGCAGCGGTGGCGCTGTTCATTCCAGGGTTGCACTTTGTGCTGGTGCCGGCGCTTCTGATCGCCGGGCTTGTTGCGGGTCCGGTGACATATGCAAAGCAGGAGATGTTCGAATCGGGGAAGGCTCAGTGCCCGCAATGCCGGGCGGAGAATGAGTTTGGCCGGATGGCGGTTCGATGGCCACAGGCACTTCAGTGTAAAAGCTGCGGCGCGCAGTTCTATATCCAAGACTCGGCTCTGCCGCCGCTGATTTCGATCTCGAAGCGGTAGCAGCTTCATTCGCTACCCGCGTTCGGGGATCTCGTGCGCGAACTCTTGGAAAAATGAGAGCTGTGATTCCCGCTCGGGGATCACCTCGCTGCCGGGACTTTCGAGCTTCTTCAGAGGGTATCCGGGCTGAAAGGAATGAATGGTCACTGCCGATCCCTCGCGTGAAAAGAAGATCCGCCATTCGCCGCAGCCCATGCGGAAAAGTCCGGCACCGAACTTACGAATGCGGCGGGTTCGATTCGGCGATGGATCGCGCTCCAGGATCTGAATCGCTTTGTCCAGAAAATGGAGCTCGCGAGCCTTGAGCCATGTCGCCTGCCGGCGCGCGGTTGCATCAAGCTCAACTGTAAATGCGGGCGGCGACTCGAGGCTCTCTTCGATCTGCTTAAGCCAGCCGATCTTCGAGTCCGGGAAAGAGTCGATTGCGGGAATGTAAGGCTTGATATCGAGAATCGGCGTTCCATCGATCAAGTCGCAGCTCCCGATGGTGATCTGCCGCCCCGTAATACTTATCAGCGGGACCGCGGTCAGTCCGATCGGGTTCGGGCGGTGCGGCGAACGAGTGGCAAAGACGCCGCGCTTCACCGCTTCTCCGCGGGGCGGCTGAACTTTGGGCCGCCAGGTGCTGTTTTTGTGAAACCAGAAGAGCAACCAGATGTAATCGAATCCGGCGAGATCGCTGAGCGCGACCTCAAGCTCGTGCTGTGGTGAAAGCTCGATCACCGAACGATCCGAGCCATTTCGATCCGGTTGATGTGGTGCGTCGAACTTCCGGCGCATGGACGAGCGGACTACTCCGATGGGAGTAACGGTCAACTCGCATGGGTTGAGCAGCTCTTTCTTCTCAATCTTTTTTGTTGCCAATGAGTCGTGTCTCCGCGAGCGTATTTATTATGCCCGCACGGTTATTGGAAGGCAGAGCGTCGCCGCAGTGCTTTGCTGGTGTATGACCCGGCGCAGTTCAATCAGCTCGCTGGCCTACGTAGGATGTCTCGTTACATTCTCTTGTTGAGGTTCGTTTATGAATCAATTCATTCCCCGACGAACGTTGATTGCAGCGCTTCTTCTCTTCGCTCCCGACGCGCAGGCGGATGTCTTCATTACGCTCCCGTCATTGATTGCCCAGGCCGGGATCGATAGCGGTCAAACTTCCCCCGGTAGCGGGGCTTCGTCTTCTAGTGGTTCTCCAGAGTCCGAGATGACGAACGAAGTTCGCGCGCGGGGCTACGGACAGGCCGGTGGGCAGTCGGCCCTATCGAGCCATACTGGGGCTCAAGGGGCAGGAGCCGTCAGCGGGCCATCGGGCGGCAACGGGATAGCGGTGAAACCTCCTCCCCCTCCGCCGCTGCCGAAAATTTCGAAAGCAATGCGCAGGAGTGATCCGAAGCGGAAACTTCAGACGAAATCGGAGTCGCTGGATTAGAACAGTGGCGAAAAAGAGAGGAACACTGCCGGCGAAATTACCTTTCGGTGCAAACGCTTGAGCGGGGTTAGCGCTTGACGACGATCCGCCACCGCTGAACCGGGGACTTCGCGGGTGCCTTCCGGTTCATGGCTGCAACGTTCCATCGCTTCGACCGCAGCACGCGCTCGAGGATCGCTCGCTCAACAAAGCGGATCCCGATCTCGAATCCCCTCAGCCGAAACGGCTCGCGGCAGACCGGTGCGCGCCAGAAGATCGGCTGGTGGCGGCACCCGATCGGCTCCCATTTTTCGGGGAGCAGATGGAGGCGCTGCTCCACATAACTCCAGCCCGCAAAGTTTCCGTGAGGAGCCTCGTGCGACTGGCGGATCTTGCGGATCCCGGCCGAATGGATGAACCACGTCGCCACTTTCAGGATGTCGAACCACGCAGGCGGCTCCCCATTCTTATCAAGCGGATGAACGTCGCAGTATCCCGGGACCACGATGACGGCCATCCCACCTTCCAGTGTGAGGCTGACCCGCATCGCCATCTCGATGGTCAGGTCACCACGCCACATGCGGCTGATGGTGTTCCTACCGACGAAGTAAAGCACCGCGTCATAGCCGACGAGGTGGGGCGTGTTGTCAGGCGCACTTCCTTGCAGAATGCGCTCTGCGCGAGGCCTCTTCACTTCGAGGGCAATCGTAGCTTCAACTACTTCAACTTCTTGTTCCAAAACTTGCATGCGTGATTTCCTGGATTGATTTCGACTGCTTGTGTCCCAAAGAGCCGATGCTCCGATTAGAAATCGGGGCGGCACTTTGAGACACAAGCAGCAAACGAGGAAAGTCGAATGCGAAAACCTTTAAGACCAACAATGTTCCGAGCTACCTCTGTGGTCATCCACAAGAGATACCGAGGAGCAAATTGACGGGAAGGGGCGGCCTTGTAGCACAGCTGTGCGCAAGGTCAACGTATGCGGAAGGATGGGCCAAGGACGAATCGACCACTGTTCGAAGGCATGAACCGGCAAGCGGACGGGAACGTCCGCGGTCCCAGTGGAGCACACCTTCGTTGTACGGGATCAGTATTCAATCCGCCATCAGACGCGGGAGATCGCCATCATTCCGACAAGTAATCCGCACAGAGCGAGATACGAGATCCCGAGAAGGGCGCGGCTTCCGGTGGACGCACCGGTCGGCGGCGGCGGCTCGTGGCGCTTTCTAAACGCGTGAATCATTCCCGGGACCGCGAGAATGACAATCAGCAGGATCATCGGATTGTGAATGTATCCAGAGATGAAGAGGTAGAGAAATCCGGCGACACCAAGCACAAACAATTTGGGCGAAATCGCTCCGACGATCCAGCCGCCGTCGAGGGGCATGATCGGGAGGAGGTTAAACAAGTTCAGCAGAAAGGTTGTATAGGCGAGCGCAAGGAAGAGAGAATTGTTCGTCGCCATGCCAAGAGCGAAGCAGAAGAACCCCGCCAGCGTTCCGGCAACCGGTCCCCCAATCCCAATCATCGCCTCATCCCACTTCGACTTTGCCGCGCGCTTCTGGAGAATCAGCGCACCGAAGCCTGGGATGAAGAGTGGCGCGGTAACCGGAACACCTTTTCGCCAAGCGACGAAGACATGCCCCAGCTCGTGCACAAAAATTGAGAGCACGAATCCAGCTGCAAACTTCCACCCCCAGCGCTGCGCGTAGAACCAGATGCTCAGCAGCATCGAGCCCCCGGTCGTCAGGAACTTTGCTCCGAATGTCGCGAGCTTTGCGAGCTGCAACACTTTTAATAGAGGCAGAAGCGCGCCGCCGAACTTCGCAAGCAGTATACCGATGACGGCGAGCGGGCCGAACACCTTCTTCAGAAGCGAGGGCGGCTTCGGCGGCGGCTGCTCGGATTCCTTCGGCTTAAGAGGAAAGGGGCTCATCTCGTTCTTCGGACACAGAATCTGGTGGAGACGACGCGGAACCCATCTTCGAACTCCACGAGGACGTTCCGCACTGCACCAGTTCCGCGTGCGAGAACACGGCAGCGCTGGCCTTTGCGTTCTGGCAGATACTTACGGAAGTGCCAATGGTAGGAGTATGCGTTCACCAACGCAAAATACCATGGCGGCCTCCAGCCGGGAACGTTCACCGGCTCGCCTTTTCCTCGAAGTAGAGCAGATCGATAAACACGCCGGCGATGACGACGAGTAACCGCTCTTCGGCGGGCATCCCCGCTGCAAGGAATTCGACTCTGAAAGTGTCCGCATCGAGGAATCCTTCCTTGAGCAGTCCGCCCCACTTTTTTTGCACCAGCGCGCGCTTCTCGCCGTTCCGCATGAACGCGAACGTCCAGATCCTCCAGAGCGGCGAAGAGACAGACAGCACCTCGCCACCGTTTGCATCGAGAAGGTCGAATCGCTTCGAGAAAATGGAGAAGCGCCGGACGATCTTGCCCAGCTCCCGGCCGCCCGGCTCGATGATCGAGATCTCCTGAAAGAAGAACCGGAACGGATGACGCGCGACGCATTCGAGTTGCCGGTCCGCTGAAAAGATGTGGAGGTCGAATGAGCGCCAGTGCCCGAAGACCTGCCGGAAGAGAAAGCCGAAAAGACTCTTGCTCTGCTCGGCCGCGAATCCGATCTGCGCGCCGGCCTCGTCCTCAATCGAATATTTGTTCCTGGTTTCAAACCCGATAAATTCCGCAAGCTCGCGGCGCTGCCGAATCATCACGGCGGAGAGGGAAAGTAGCTGTTTCGCGAGTGCCATATGACCGCCCTAGTAAATGCCCTCTAGTGGATGCTCCCCTACCAAATGCTCATAGACGCGCCAATTGCCCGGGACTATGGTCCGGGCATGCGAACCCTACTTCTTCGAACCCTCCCTTCCCTGCTTACACCCTTTTTGTTCGTTACAGCGGCGGCAGCTGATGCAAATCCTCACGATATTGTCGGCAAAGTCTTGGGCAAGCCGGTATCGCGGGGAGATGTGTCCGATGTGAAGGGTGGTTTGGATGCGTCGAAGGCACCCGATGCCTTCTTCTCCCCGCTCTTCAATAAGATTGCCACCGAGAACAGAGAAAAGATCACTCCGACTGAAGAGGAGATTCAGAACGTCACGAAATATCTTGATAGCTGCGACAAGGCGGGAGAACAGAAAGTTCTGATCGGGCGTGACGAGCAGACCGCGTTTCACCGGATGCAGCTCGCCCAAATCGGTGAGCGTCTCGCGCAGGCCGGCGTTCCGCCGGAAGAAGCGGCCGAGCTGCAGCGGCAGAAAGTGGAGATTCAGAAGTTCATCGATTCTCCCGGCAGATCACAGGCGGTGTTCATGCTTGTTGGATGGAAGCTGCAGAAATTTCTTCACGACAGCTACGGCGGAGGGAGAATTCTCTTTCAGCAGGCCGGCCTCGAAGCATTCGATGCGACGCGCGCTTTTCTCGAAAGTGAGGAAAAGAAGGGATCGGTTGAATTCACCGACCCGGTCGTACGAACCGCGGCCTTTGACTACTGGACAAAGGATCACGGCCCGTTTCTCTCGACGGACGAGAAGCAGCTCGCCTTGTTTCGCAATCCGGATTTCTTGAAGCCGGGCGCGGTGTGTAAAAAGTGATGAGCGGCCGCTGACGCTCAATCGGCTCTAGTTCAGCTCAATCTCTCCGACGAAGCTCTTCTTCCTCGTCATTACAGAAGCACGAAGTACGATCGTGCGGTACTCGCCTCGGCTCGCCGGAAGATTCACCGCCCACGCAGTCGAAGTTTGCCGCTCAGCCGAGTGCCACTTTTCGGATCTGCAGCGGGTCGACCGGCATTTTGAACTGGGAGTCAGTAGAGACCGTACGGATGCCATCGGCTCTTTGAAAACTACGAGTGCGCGGCACTTTCCATTTTTGCAGCTGACACCGACGCGGCGGATGCCCGAGCTGCGCGGCGCAGTAAGGTTCTTCGTAAAACGCGCCGGGAACATCGGCCCGACTTTCGCAGACTGAAGATTTAGTTCGCCGCCGGCGTTTGACACGGTCACGTTGCAGACCATTGTCCGGCCGACATCGCCTTTCTTAACCACATACGAACGGGCCCTCGCAATCGGGTCGGCAGTCTCACCATCCCGGAACTCAAATGCGATCTTCTTTGCCGGATCTCCGCCATGCAATCCGGGATAGCAGCTCAGCTTCTGACCGACTTGCGGTGTGCCCGTGATTGCGGCGTTGTCGATCGTATAGGGAGCGATCGTGCGGCTTTCCTTAATCCAATCGATGAAACTGGAAGCACGAGTATAAACTCCCCAATACCGATCGCTCACGCACGCGAGCCCCCAGCTAGCGAGCCCGGCGAGTTTCCATCCGCTCCCCGTTTGGAGCATAAGAGGACCACCGGAGTCTCCGAAGCACGCGTCTACCCCGTCGTTCTTTCCCGGAGCCGACGAAAGCACTCCTGCACAGAGCATCGAAGCCGGATCGAAATCGAGGCCCAGTCGATCCTGACACTGGGCGCTGTCTACGAATGGAATGAGGGCTTGCTGAAGAACCGACGGGCGGAGCTGGAAGGAAGAGTCTGTCGTTCCCCAGCCGAGCATCAATCCACCTTGGCCCGGCGAGACCTGCTGATCTTCTGCAGCGCTCACGATCGGAATTGCCGACTCGGCCGGGAGCGGATTCACGAGCCGGATGAGGGCGATGTCATTTTGAAGGGTCTGTGGATCGTATGCGGGGTGCAGGATAATTCCATCCGACTGAGCGATCGTCGCTCCGGCATCAGTCAGTCGAGCTTTTCCAATGAAAAGCTGGAGTCCGTCCGGAGCCGCAAGATAATCAAGAACACAGTGTGCGGCAGTCAGAACAAATCTTTGGTCAACGACGACCCCGCCGCAGAAGTGCGTGCGTGAAGGATTCATTCCAGCCACACCGATCGAAACCATCCACGGCCAGTCAACCGTTACCGGCTCGCCGTTAACAATCTTCTCTTGTGCGGTCTCCTGAGCGGCTGCTGCCGGAAAGGCGCGGAAGCACCAAGCGAAAGCGACGGCGCAAATCGCCCACAAATTGATCAATCGAACTGCACTGGTTCTCATACTTCATCTGCGGCTGCTTCCTTACGCTCCGGCCGTAGCTCTTTGCGGGTTCTTCCCTGTGGGTGAAGAGTTACGCCGTACGCCGCTGGTTTCCTATGACCACCATCAGTAACGAAACGTACTGTTTAGGCAGCATCCCGAGCCGTTTTGATATGGAACCCGTGTTACCCGAGGAGTCACGGAAATATTTCATTCCCCTTACAAGATTCTCGCCTCCGTCGTTTGGGTTCGCGCCGGCTCCCTGATCACCATCATGGTTCCGTCCGGCGGAATGATGTCCACTCTCAACGAAAGCGGAGCATTCGTTGGAAATGCTCCACTGAAACTTATTTGGAGGAATGAATCATGTTCCGTTTACTCATTACTATTCTACTTGTTGCAGCACTTGGTGGCTGCCAACGGAAAGCGGGACCGTTCGAACGGGCGGGAACGCGCGCGGATGAAATTCGCGACAATGTCGCTGAAGGCCGACCGGCGCTTCACGAGAAGAGCACGCTGGAGAAGACTGGCGAAGCGATTGACGACGCTCTTGATACCGACCGGCGCCGGTAAAGGATTGATATGATTACGAAGCAAATATTCACGGCGGCATTGCTCGCTGTGGTGCTCGCGTCGGCTGGATGTAGCGCCGTAAGTGCTACCGGCGATGCAGTGCAAGGTGTCGGTGAAGGCGCGGGCCATATCGTATCGGAGACGGGCCGAGCGATTGAGCGGGGCGCTGAACGGACTCGGCGTGAGTTTTAAAGGGACGGCTGCGGCAGACTCATTCTGCCCGGCCAGTCAGCTCACCTAGATTTGAGGAGCGCAATGAAGCGCCAGGATAATGAATGGAGATTTTATGAAGAATGTAACTTGGGCAATCGTCGCGGGAATTGCATTAGCGACCCCGGCGTATGCCGACAATAAAGAATCAACCGAAACGAACACGAAGACCGAGCGGCATGCGGACGGGTCTTACAAGACGAAGTCCTCTGCATACACGACGGACGCGTCGGGAACGGCGAGGAAAATGGAGGTCGAAGAAAGGGCATCGACTGATTCCGATGGCGACAAGAAGGTCGTTTCAAACACGGAAACCTCAACGGATCCGAAAGGCCTGATGAATAAGACCACGGCCGAGCGCAGAACCGAGCTCAATTCAGACGCACGGGGCAGCTACGATCGAGAGACCTCGGCGAAGTCAGTTGATGCGCAAGGCACCAAGCGCACATTCCACAACGAGACTGAGAAGGATGTCGATTCGGACGGCTCATCAAAGACGACTGTGACGAGCAAGCGGGTGGAAGATCCGAAGGGCCTGATGAACAAGCAGACCGCTGAGGAGAAGAAGACCATCAAGACCGATGCCGCGGGCCAGACGAGTATGAAAGTTGAGAAGAAACTAAACGGCGATACGGTTGAGGAGACGAATCGATAGAGATTGGACTGTTTCGCTGTTTCGCTCCCTCGTGTTGAAAAATGCGAGGGAGCGATTTTTTTGCTCTTTGTTCGACTGAATAAACCGGCAAGCGGACGAGACGTCCGCGGTCCCGGTATCGCCTGTTCTCTACTTTGATGCCGCCTTCACGATGTCGCGGATAATCTTTTCGTGATGCCGGTGATGATGCCTCAGGAAGGTTAACATCTGTGCCGCGGTTAATGCTCCAAACCGCGGATGATCGAGCTTCTTCGTGCGATCTCGAAGTGCGTCCCCTTTCCCCGCGACGTGGGCTAGCGATACAAGTACTGACTCGAGCCGATCACGAAGCTCGGATATCTCCGGCTGCATTCCGACAAATCGCTCCGGCGACTTCGCGACACCTCGCGGAATCCAGCCGATCGCTAACAGAATCCTTCCCACAAGGTTGATTCTGCGCTTCCGCTCTTCGGGAAATCCTTTCTCGATCGCATTCAGAATATGCTGTTCGACCTTCAGGAGGTGGTCGTAATGCTGTCCAATGCTCCAGCCGGAAACGGAATCGGACCGGGTTGTCAGGTATTCCGCCGGCCGCTCAGCCAGCTCAGTGCGCAACCTTTCGAGGTATGTTCGTAAGCCCGTTGTCCGGTCCCGCGACTTCATTGCGCCAACCGGCCCCTGTTCTGACCGGTGCTCTCCCCTCGAAAGCGGAGGATTCGGAGACTGTTTAGAACGACAAGGACGGTGCTGCCTTCGTGGCCCAGCACGCCCAAGCTGAGCGTGAGCGAGCGAAAGAGCGCAAAGCCGATCAACAGCCCCGCCACGCCGATGGAGACGAACAGATTCTGCAGAATAACTGATCTCGCGACCCGCGAGAGCCGAAGCGCGAACGGGAGTTGCTTCAGTGCGTCATTCATCAGAATGACGTTTGCCTCGCGTAGAGCGGTTCCCGATCCCCGGCCGCCCATAACGACGCCGACATCAGCACCCGTGAGGCTTGGTGCGTCATTCAGACCGTCGCCGACCATAGCGACTGCCCCATGCTGCTTTCGAAGCTCACGCAGCTTCGCCAGCTTCTCATCCGGCGAAAGGCCGGCATGATATTCCTGGACGCCAACTTGCGCGGCGAGCGCTTTCACACTCCCGATTCTGTCCCCAGAGAGAATGATGCTGCGGCAGCCTAACTGCTGGAGCGCCTGCACGACCACTGGCGATTCTGTCCGCATCATGTCGCCCAGTTCGATCACGACGGTTTCATTTCCCAGCTGGCACACGACTTCCATCGTCTCGGCAGCGTTCAGCTGGCTCGCATCGAGGGACTCAGCGGAAAAGAAGCGACGGCTTCCGACCTTGCATCGCTCACCGTTTACTTCGCCATCAATTCCAAGTCCCGGATGAACCTGGAGGTTAGAGCTTGGGGGAAGGGTGAGTCCTTTCTCCTCTGCCGTTCGAACGAGCGCACGAGCGATCGGGTGAGTTGAAGCTTGTTCGATCGCAGCAACTGACACCAGCATCCGGTCGGTGAGCTCGACCGGTTGCCGATCAAGGGTGTAGCTCCCTTTGATGCTCAGCTCTCCGGTTGTGAGAGTGCCGGTCTTGTCGAAACAGATCTGTTTCACCCGTCCGAGCCCGTCAAGCGCCTTTCCGCCGCGAAAGATGACCCCTGAACCCGCGCTTCGAGCGATCGCAGTCAGCACCGCCGCAGGGATACTGATTACGAGGGCGCAGGGTGAAGCGACGACAAGGAGAGCGAGCGTCGAATAGACAGTCTCATCCCAGGATAACCCGCGAATGCACCATGCAATTGCGGCGGCGATACTGATGAACAGCACCGCCCAAGTGTAACGCTGGCCGATCATGTCGCTGAAAGCCTGCTCCATCGATTGTTCGGCTCGCGCGGCATTCACCAGCTCAACGATCTTCTGTGCCGTGCTCTGTTCTGCGGTCGAGCGCGCGGAGATTGTTAGCTGCCCGGAGAGATTAAGAGTTCCACTCTGCACACGATCACCGGCGCTCTTCGCCACCGGGAGCGCTTCGCCCGTCAGTGAGGACTCATCGACGGAGCTTCCGCCGTCGATCACGGCGCCATCGACCGGAATCACCTCCCCCGCTCGAAGCAGCAACTCGTCACCGACCTGCACCTCACCGACTCCGATTTCCACCCAACCCGAACCGCTTTTGCGCATCGTCCGCTCCGGAAAGCGTTCCTTTGTCAGACGCAGGCTCCGTTCTGTTCTCCAGCCCGCATAGCTCTCCAAGGCGTGACTGAGCGAAAACAGGAAGAGCAGCAGGATGCCCTCCCACATCTTTCCGAGGAACATCGCGCCGCCCGCGGCGAGGATCATGAGCGAATCGACGGAGAGGCGTCCCTTCCGAAGCTGGCGGATAACGCTATAAGTCGCTGTCCATCCGAGAAGAATCGCCGCAGCAATGGAGGAGAGCATCTCCGCCAGGCTTCCCGGCTCAAGCAGCAGAAATGCGACACCGCAGATCGCTCCCCCGAGCACCCGCACGCCCTCTTTCACCCAACGGATCGCCAACCAATCGGACATCGGTATCCCTGTTTCGTTCCGGCTCATTTTTGCCTATTCATACACAGGATCCCAGAGCTTTAACGGGCGCACCGTCAGGAGAGTTTCCAGATGATCAAACGGGGAGATAAAAAACAGAGGAAGGAGCTTGGTCAAGGAATGGCCGAGTATATCATCATCGTGATCCTTGTCGCGATAATTGTCCTCGTCGGAGTGCGGCTATTCGGAAAGAGCGTGATCAATCAGTTCAACAACGCCACGGATGAGATCAACACGCTCGACGGCAGCGGCACACCCACCATGGCGACAACAAACTGAATTCCCAGAACGCCGAATTTACCGAACGCGGAGTTTAGAGCCGCGACAGATTTTTCGTCACGGGTACGACGGACTCCTCCGGTCCATATACGTAGATCGCCCGATACCTGATCTCCTCGCCGGTGTGACTGGCGAGATTACGCGCGTATTCGCTGTAATCCGATGGTGCGGCGTCTTCGGTGTAATCAACCACCGTGATCGAAGGGAGACTCAGGAATTGCTGGCGCAGGCTACGCAGCTTCGATTGACCCGCTTTCCGCACATGGTGGCCGATACTCGTCAGATATTCGTGCGGACTGCCTTCCCCGTCCGTGACTTTCGGTCCGAAGGTTTCCGGCGGGAGCTCTCGTCCGGCGGTAAGCCCCAAAACGAGGGAGGTGTTGGCGATGATCCCCGCACTCTCTATCGATTGGTCGACGATTAACACGCTCACGAAACGGCTTGGTGTTTGTTCGGATATCAACATATTTGTTGCTTCTCTGACATAGGAGGCGAAAAGTCAACATTTCCGTTAGAAGGGCATGACAACGGCCTGAACCGGAGAAGCCGGCCAAGGGCAAGGACTACGTATGGCGACTGTTCAACAACTGGTGCGGCGCGAGCTGCAGTCGAACCCCTTTCTCCTGGAGATCATTCAACGGCAGGTGGCCAATGTCTCGGCAGTCGCCGAACGGCTGAAAGAGCCGATGGAGCTCGAGCTTGGAAAGAAGGTGAAGACCTCGGCGATCAGCATGGCAATCAAGCGCTTCGTCGAGAGCTTTCCAGGGAACGCGATGTTCACGTTCAAGCTTCCCGAAAACTTGGAGATCTCCACAAAGTCGAACGTCTATGAGGTGGCGATGGAGCGTACCTCTGACGTTTTCGAGATCATGACAAAGATTGGAAAGAAGATCGATCTCGCAAAGGGCGACTTTTTCTCGGTCGTGGAAGGCACCTATGAGATCGCCTTTTTCACGAATCAAAAGAACAAAGATTCTTTGAAGAAGCTGCTTGTCGGCAAGAAGATTACATCCGAACTCGATAATCTCTCGTATGTTTCAATCAACTGGAATCGGAACACGAAAGACGTCCCCGGAATTTATTACCGCATCACGCGCTTGCTCGCGTTCAAAGGGATCTCAATTCAATCATTCCACACGATCGGCGCGGAGATGATGATTTTCTTTAAGGAAGAGGTGTTCTTTGAGGCGTATCAGACGATCAGCCAGTTGCTGCAAGACTCCGACAAAGAGTGGTAGAGGCGAGGCGTGCAGCAAAACGGCCAACTGATGAGACAGGCAAAGCACTCGACATCGAATGACGCAGCAGCAGCCAGAGCACCCGTTCGCCGTCCCGCGCTTATCACCCTCGTCTGCCTGGTTGGCGCTCTCAGCGTCCTGCTTTCTGCTGTGACCGCGTTTTCCGGCATCGAGCGATTCGCCGGGCGATCATATCCGCTCTATCTCTTAGTGAGCACGGCCGTTCAGGCGGTTTCGCTCTTCGGAATGTGGAAGCTGCGCCGATGGGGCGTTTATCTCTACACGGTGTTGACCGTCGGCTGTCAGGCTTATCTCTTTGTGATCGGCGGCTGGGCCCTGCTTACCGTGATCGCTCCCCTGATCGTCCTGGGGATTGGTTACAGTTACCTCCGACGGATGACGTAGCGGTTCGCGTCTAGATCTGGCCGAATCGGATCGAATCGGATCGCCCCTGCACAAAGTGCTGAGGCAAAACCCCGCGGTTGGGTGAGTAATGGTTGTAAGAATTATTCATAACCACAATCGACCGGGATATGCAGATCGCAGGGAAACAGAACGAAGGCGAGAAAGGCGCAGCGCTGGTTGAAGCCGCGATCATGATGCCGCTCGTTTTCATGCTGATCACGATGTGCTTCGATATCGGAAGTGCGTTGACCTCAACACTCCGCATCCAGGATTTCGCACGCCAAGGATTGATGCGCCTCTCGTCTGAGCTGAATCTCGAAACCGGGAATTTCTCCTCAAACGCTACCGTCTGCCGAGTTGCCGCGGGACCGGTTATCCCATGCGGCGCAATGGCTGCGCACCGGAACGTCCAACTGGAGGTTCGCAGAATGATTCTTAATTCGATCGATGTTGCGGTCGACCCAAACTCAATCAATGTCCAGACGCGTTTGAACACCGTAACCACCGCCACCGGCATTTTCGACGAAGTCTCAATCCGGATCACTGCGCGCTACGCAGGACTGTTCTATCCCTTTAACGGTCTAGAGATTACATTGGCGGACATGGGCCCGCGGTTATAGAGACGGGCGGAGCTCGTTCTTTCGTCGAGGCTATGGAGATCATCCGCCCCTCAAGGGATTATTGTCGTACTAATCACGCCCCGAGTGAGCGCCGCCAGCGTGGCGCGACTCTGATTGAGTTTACGCTCGTTTTTATCGTGCTCATCTTTTCCATCTTCTGCCTCGTCGACCTCGGCAGATATTTTACCGTCCGAGTCTTACTCGCCCGTGCGGCAGCCTCGACGCTGGCCCGAGCGCAGATTCATCCGGACCTGCAGATTGATTTTCGGACGCTCACTCCGGCATCCCCCGCCTACATCTCATTTCTCGCCGCGCGAAGAACTGTGTTGCTTTCGGGTATCAACCTCGCGACCGTTGCGATGAACTCCCCTTCTGCCGATCCGGATGCGATGACCACGCTGGTAGAGTACGTGATGACCGATCCGGTGGTGAGTGCTCCCGCTCCCCAGCCGCGAATCGCCGCGGATATGCTTCTCCTGCTTCCGGCGCAACACGCGATGGTCGCCTCAACCGGTGAGATGATCTTTCACCCGACTCTGACCGCACCGGGGGACGGATTTCCGCGCGACATCAACCCTACCGTTTCGTTAAACGACATCCTGACCTTTCACCCGCTCGTCGTCGAGATTCGCTCGAGCTTCAAACCGATGGTTCCGTTCTTTCCTTCGGTCATTCCGCTGAAGATTCAGGTCTACGGCCCGTATCAGCGTGCAACCTCAGGACTCTATCCCCCGTCGCGATCATTTCCTCCGTCTCTCCCGCCACTTCCCTGAGGGGTCTGTCGAAAAACGGACGCGTTTCGGGAGGTTCGCGAAATGGGAGATAATCTTCTCGAGGACTCGATTTTTCCAATAAT
>CAYOAK010000077.1:0-14320 GCA_964401925.1 uncultured Bdellovibrionales bacterium
CGACCAAATTTGAACGCCGACCGCTGCCCATGAGGCAGCTCATGCACACGCTCCATCGCGCGCTCGTCACCGTCTCTGAGACAAAAGAAGCTTAGTGGAGATCGGAGGGGAAGGCGCCTTGGATGGCGACAGTTAGGCCGGCGCCGGAGAGGGCGCAGAAGCCCATGAAGATGAAGAAGAGCGGGCCGGTGGCTTTAGCGGGGAGCGACCGGAGGCGGCGTTCGACGTCGAGTTCATGATTGAGGTGCATTGATTCGGAGAGCTCCTCGAGCTGCGTTGTGAGGGCGGCACCATACTCTTCGGACGTTGAGAGGATGTGGCAGGCGTGTTCGATGTAGAGGTTCTCCGATTCTTTGCCGACAATTTTGATCACATCCGCCGCGTTTGTGCCCATGTGAATGTGAAGGAGAGCGCGACGGAAGAGCTCCGTCACTGGGTTAGTGACACCGCGGTTGTCTGCCAGGCCTACGATCATTTCGACCCCGGAGAGAACGCTCAGTGAGCCGCTAGTGCCGATCGCAAGCTCTTGAAGGAAGAGCGGGAGGAACTTCGTCAGCTCGTGCTGGTGGCCATCGATCTCGAACTCCAAGGCGATCGACGGATACAGAGCCCCGCTTGCTGCGCCGATCAGAGTCCATAGCAGCGGCGGCTCCATTTGGAACAAATGCGTGCACACGTAGGCGACGAATGCACCGAACCCGGAACCGCGAAGAATTCGGAGGGCGAATATTCTGCGTGCACCCTCTCCATAGAAGCCTGCTTTGCGCAGCCGAGTATTCAGATCCTCGGGCTTTTGCTTCTGCCGCTTTTTGCGCTGGAGGAACGGCTTCAGCTCCTCTTCCACCGTGGTCAGACCGAGTGCAATCGCTTCACGACTTTGCAGCTTTCGCTTGTTCCGTTCGAGAAAGCGGCGATAGCGTGCTCGCGCGCGCTGCATCAGCATCACGGTCAGCCCGAGCATCAGGACCGCCATCACGATGGCGACCTGAATCACCCTTAGCAACGCGTCGTCGGAGATGTTCACTGAGTCTCTGCGATGATGAATGGACTGTCGCGCAGAATCTCCGTCACATAAGACTGAATCTGCGTGCTCATCGAGCGGCAGAGCGGATCAAACTCATTGCGAACCCCTGGAAAACACGGCGCGCTCGTGCTCGGCACACACCCTGTCGCCACCGGCCGCATCGGATACCATCCGCCGCCGGTGAACACCGACAGCTCAAACATCGCCTGGTTGCCCTGGTAGAACTGACGAGTCGGACTCATGGAAAAGAACGCGTTATCAAAATCTGCGCCGCAGCTATTCGCTTGACTCCCCTCCGCACCAAAAGTCCGGGCGCATTCCGGATAGAGCCGGTTGTACGGCTCGATGCTCGGCAGGAACGGTGTCAGCTGACGCCGCTCGTATTCCGACAAACACCGCCCGTCACTACCCGCGCGGTCAACTGCGTGCGCCCCGACGTGACGTCCGACCACAACCGAGTGAATCGGAATGTTCCTCGAAACATAGGTATCAAGCACTACCGCCTCGGCCTCTTTCGCCGAGTAGTAGAAATAATCCGCGCGGTTGCTGCAACCACCAAAGCGATTCTCGTCGCCGCAGTAATTTCCAAGCGCCGCCGTCCGCGTGCATGATCGGCAATTCGTCAGTCCATCACTGATCAACACAACGAAATCTGAGGTCGGCACTCCTGCTCGGCGTGCCTCATCGAGCTGCTTTTGTGCCTCCGAGAGCGCCAGCGGAGTGTTCGTCGCCGATGTAGCAAACGGAAAGAGCCCGTAACGCATCGCCAGCTGAAATCCGCGCGCCGGATCGTTTTGCACGTTCATGTCGAGAAACTTCTCGAGATAATCGAAATCTTGAGTCAACTTGAACACCCGATGCCAGTACAGCTTGTCATCGTAGAAGATCACACAGGCTTCATCTCCGGCCACCTGCCGCGCTCGAAACTCGCGAATCGCTGCACGGAGTCCGTCAAAGATCGAAGTCAGCGGCTCCGCACCGCGATAGCCGCCTGCGCGGAAGTTGTCGATTCTAAACGTCCACGGCACTCCACCTGGCGCAGTCGGTGACCCGTAACGCGCCGGATCGGATGCCGGATCAGGATGATGCTCCCGATCTTCGGCACGGAAGTTCGTGTCGTTGATCACCGGCACCGTCAGCGCGTAATCATCCCGATAGTGCTGACCGGAGCTATATCCCGCACCTCCTCGCGCTCCGGGCAAAGACTGAAACCATGCGAGGTGATTTGGCGCGGGCGGCTGCCCGCCGTCAGTCAGCTGAAATGCAAAGCGGTTGTACGGCCCGCGATCGGGATCAAACGGATGCGATTCGTAAGTCATCGACGGAGAGATATCGACCAGAAAGCATCCGTGACGGGGGATAAGCGCCGCCGTGACTTCCGTTCGCGGATTCACCGTTCCGGCCATGATCGATTTCCCGAGCGACACCTCGATCGGCTGATACAGCGAGCCTTTCAATTGAAAGGAGTTCGGCTTCTCACCCGCCGCGAGAGGCTTGAAGCAAGGGGGTTCTTTCGGATCGCATGGGTTCTCGTCGCCGATCCTGGCAAAATAGTATCGCCCCGGTATCAACAGCGGCGCGTCATCTGCTGTGTCGTTGATCGTTCGCGCCAGCGATTCCGGCGCGGCGGCGAGAAAGTTTATGCGTGAGATCTCGCGCGCACGTTCGACAGCGGCTTGAAGCCGATCCGCATCCGAGGTGCCCTGCGGCGCCCCGAAATACGCCTCCAGAGCACTTAGCGCGACATAGCTCGCATTCGAGCGCGCTTCCTGCACTGCCGAGGAAAAGCGCCAGGTGTCGATCGCCAAGATGACAAATGAAACAAGGCCCACAAGCAGGATGGCTAAGAAGAAGACGAGAGCACCTCGTTCGGAGCACGAGCTCCGGTCGTCCTGGACACCCTCTCTCACCTGCGAGTCCATCATTCTTGCCTTACTCCGCCGCCCGCGGGCCTGCTCGGTTCTGGTTCCGCGGTCGGCGAAGGATCCGGATCGGGCTCCGGATCCGGATCCGGAGTTGGATTCCCACCCGGCTCATCATCCGAATCATCACTCTCATCCGGTGTCGCGCTCCCAGTCGGAGTCGACGACGGACTACCTGTCGCATCTGGCGTTGGCGCTAGATCTTCGTCGTCAGAATCGCCGCCGTCGTAAGGCTCATTGCACTCGCACGACGAGTTGTTCCAACCGTAAGAACAGTTCGTTGGTTCCACCTTGCACACGCAGCTCTTCAGAACCGGATTCCAGTTCTGATTCTCGTTGCATGTCCCGCAAGTCGCATTCATCGGATTCCAAAAATCCTGCACAGTCGGGCCGGAGGCGCACACGCACCCGCAGCCAACCGGGTCGAACTCCAGGCCGCTCGAACAGGAACTCTGAAGGCAGGCGCAGGTCGGAAGTCCATCCGAGCCGTTTACTTGCACGCGCGGCGCGGGGCACTGGCACCCCCCGAAGACGGAAAGAAACGGCGCGCGGCAGACACAGGTGCCCCACTGATAATCCATCCGATTATCCGCACAGCGGCAGTCGTTGCCATCCGCTGTCGGAATCAATCCTGCCACACAGACACACTTCATCTGTCCGGCGTTCCAGGCCATCCGGGGTGAAACGCAGGGACAGGCCGCTGCAAAGAAGTTCCCGCTCGTAATCCGGTTTCCGTTGCAATCGACCGGAATCGGCAGCGATGCAACCTTACGAGCCTCTCGAAAGCCGGTCACCTTCCGTTCGATGGAAAGCTCCGGCAGGAGCGGCGAGAAGGTTTTCATCTTTGCTGTGATCACAACGGAGATCGGCTTTGTTCGCATCGCCTCCTCCATCGACTCGTTCGCAGCCGGTGTCGGAAGTACAAGCGTGATCGAATCGATCCAAGCGATTCCTTGCCCTCGGACCGGTGAAAGAACCCCGCTCATCCCCGCTTGTCCGGCCGTTTCGAGAACGCTCTCCCGTGCGCGCTGAATCGCCTGCTGCACCTCTGCCTGTCTCGCGGGCGAGTCACTTGCCGAAACACTGAGGTCGAGATTTGGAATTGTGGCCGCACGGCTCAATGCGTTTTCGAGCGCGGTACTGACAACACCGCGCGCAACAACGTAACGCGCAGCATCGACAAATGTTATGACGAGCAGGAGAAAGATGGGGAACACGACCGCGAACTCGAGCATCGTCGCGCCCTTCGTTCCGCGTGGGCGGTCAGTATTGGTAGAGGTAATCTCCACTCGCTCCACATTTGATGGAAATGGCACCGAAAATCCCGGAGTACGGCTCAAACCGCAGTGCCGCATCGATCCGGACCCGTCTCGTTCCAGATATCGGATCAATCGCTAAAGAACTGAAAAACTGAAGGTCTGCGGGCTTGAGGTTGTTCTCCACTGCAAGTGCCCGGATTCGTGCATGAAGATCCGATTGGCGCTGTTCCGCAGATCCGAGCGTTGTGGCGCTGGAAAAGGTTCCCTGCTCCAAGCCCGAAGTTGAGACGGCGTACCGCACCCCCTCGTAGACCACTCGTTGCAGCCGAAAGCGCTCATCAAGCGCCTTTCCGAGGTTCAAAACTCCGAACGTTAGACCGACAAGAACCGGAGCTATGATGGCAAACTCCATCATGATCCCGCCGCGCTCACGCCCTGCCCTGCTCCGAGTTTTATATCGAAGCCGCATCCACGAAAGTGCGGAGGGAATTCTCATACCATCCATCGCAGGAATGGCAGCGACTGCTCCAGCAAACACGACAATACCCCCTCTCCGGGGGAAAGTTTTGCAGCGAAAACAAGGTTTCGGAGTAATCCGATTCGATCAGATTCGGACTTCTACTTGAGGATCAAGAGCAGGACGACAATTAGTCCAACGAACAATGAGAAGGCGATGAACAGCATTCCGAACACCATTCGGCGCCCCCGCATGGTGGCTTCGCTCTCTTCCGGTTCCTGCGGAACAGTCGCCATACGCCGGCTGATGTTCATGTCGAAGCCGGTCTGTGGCTGCTCGCCGCCCCGGGCCTTCGCCATCTGAAGCGCCGGCACAACAACCGTTCCCTCCGTCGATTCTTCAGCGCCGAACACGAATTTTCGCGGCGGGCTGATGTCCCGTTTCGAACTCGATCCCCAACCGGGCGAAGTGCTCGTGGCCTGTTCCTCCCGTTGATTCGGATTCAGCGTGATGTGCCCAGTCGTCGGAATCTCGGGCGAGGTATCTCCGATCAACGTCTTCGGCGAGTCGTTCACGAGGATCATGAAGCCCGAAAGCTCGAGTACATCCCCGTCTGCCAGCTTCTTCTTCTCGATGAGCGGTTCACCGTTGAGCTGCGCGAGCCGGAATCCTTCCGCCGGCACAGCCACAATCGCGGAGTCCTCATGGCGAAAATCAAGCTGCACCTGCTCACTGATCATCCCGGGGACTTTGAGCTGCCCGTCCGGTCCGCCGACCGGGAAGGTCGCGCCTTCCGCTTCAAAACCGATCTCGCGCTGGAATTTCTCGTTCTCGAGAATCAGAATCGATCGGGCATACCGTCCGATCGGATGTGAGACATCAGGTCGAAGACGGACGACATATCGGGCGTCCGCCAAAATGAACTCGTCTCCTGAGCGCAAAATCTTGTAGCGATGTGGAGGCATCGCGTTATCATTCAGCCAGCTGCCGTTCGTGCTGCCGAGATCACAGAAGATCCAATGATTGCCTGCCGGAACGATCTTCGCGTGCTGGCGCGACACCGAACCGCTTGGGACCACGACGTCATTCCCCTGATCACGTCCGAAGGTCAGCAACCCCGATACAAATCGGAACTCCTTGGACTGTCCCTCAACGGGTTCGTAACGAATGAAAAGGATCGGCGGCATCGAGCGCGGTTTTTACTGTATAATCTCTGAGCGTTGAATCCTACCGTGATTGTCCGGGCGGGAGAAGACCGGGAAATCCTATCAGCTTCCCGGCGTCCCAGACAGTGATTTCGACACCAGTCAGGCACGCTCAGATCGCGTTTAGCGCGCTTTTTTTGCGGCGTTACCCCACCGCCTCATATTAGACGGTGCCGGATCAGGTGCTCTGCTACCCGGGTGTAGAGCTGTTCTGGGATCGGCGATCCCACCGACTCCCGGACAAGCGCATCGGCCAACGGATCATCGGAGACTATCTCTATACCGTACCGACGGGAGTCGCGCCGTAGCTCTGCCGCAACAGTCGCCGTCCTCGCTATCTGGGTAATTCGGGGCGCTTCGCCAGGAATGTAGGTCAGTGCAACTGCCAGCTCCCCGCGGAGCTCTGGATCCGGATGAGGGTCAGGGTCAAGCGTTGCCTTGAGTTTCGCCGATAACGGTCGAACGCGGTCGCCCTTTACCGTCTTTGCCCGTTGCACTCTTGCCTGTTGCCGGCTCTGCATTCGATTCCTGCTCAGTCTGTTCAGGAACGTGCTCAGACCCCTCCGGAGTTTCGGCCGGCACCCTCTCCGACTCCCTCTCCTTGGCGCCGATCCTGATCTTCTCGGGCTTCAGTGACCGGGTCGTTGTCTTTGAGCGTTCCATCTCAGAGGCAACGGGGAGGAACATCAGGAAAGTCGTTCCCGCTCCCAACTGACTTTCGACCAAAATGCGGCCGTTGTTTCTTCGAATCAGCGTGTATGCCGCGGCGAGCCCGAGCCCGGCGCCGCTCAGACCAAGTCCGGAGGCCGCATCGACATTCTTCGTCGTGAAGAAAGGCTCGAAGCAGCGGCGCTTCGTCTCCTCGGACATTCCAAGTCCGGTATCTCGAACGCGTAGACGCACATACCGGCCCGGCGGCACTTCGACTGTCGTGCGGTCCTCGCCCAACTCAACGGTGTCGGTTGCAACGAAGACATCGCCGCCGTTAGGCATTGATTCCGCGGCATTCTGCAGGATCGCCGTCATCACTCGCATCAGCTGATTCGGATCGAGAAACGTCGGCTCGAGCTCGGCGGAGAGATCGAAATGCAAAGTGTTCTTGCTCGTGAGCTGACGCGTAAACATCTCGCGCGAGCGCTCGAGGAACTCGCCGACATCGACCAATTCTTTGCGTGGTTCCTCGAGCTGAGTGAACGCGAGCAGCTGTCTGACAAGCCCCGCGGATTTCGTCGCAGCATCGGTGATCATCCGCGATGCACGTTGAACACGCTCGGGGCTGTTCTTCTGCATCTCAAGCAGTGACGCCTGTCCCAGAATCGCTTGCAGACTGTTGTTGAAATTATGTGCGATCCCCGCAGCGAGAACGCTCGACGCCCGCATCTTTTCCCCTTCTTGGGTTCGCGTGTAGAGCCTCTGAGTTTGCACGTTTACACCGATCTCACTCGCAAGGCTCACAAGCAGGTGCAGCTGCTCACGTTGAAAGTTCGGCTCATTCACTCCCGGCTGGACCGCGAGCACTCCGATCACCTGACCCCCGGCCATGATCGGTACGAGCGCCACGGCGTGAATTGACATCCGGTTGAACAGTCGCTTTACGCCGAACTCCCGAAGCAGCTCATCGGAGCGCTGGATCATCACCGGGCGTTTCGTCCACACGACACGGCCGAGCACATGGTCGGATTTCGTGACATCAACGCTCACATCAATCAGCCGTCTGCGCCAGCCGGGTCCGTAGGCCGCTTGCCCGGTGAGCCGGCTGCCTGATTCACTGAGCAGACCAAGCCAAAGGCGTTTCAGTCCCAGCTCGTCGCGAATAATAGAGAAGGCGTTCTGAAAAAGCGGCTCAAGCTCGAGATGGCGCGACAACTCGTGGCTCATTCGGTAGAGCGCGGCGAGATGCTTCGTCTGCCGGCGGTAGAGCGAGAACAGATTCGCCTGACGCGCAGCGAGTCCAATCTGGTTCGCAGCTGCGCTGACAAGCATGACCGAGCTGCCGTCGAATCGAGACGGCTCACGGCTGAAGAGTCCAACTGCGCCGAGCACCTCGTCCTCAACGGCGATCGGAACAAGCACGGCGGCACGCAGCTCTTCTTGTGTCGCCAGCGCAACCCCGGAACGGGGGTCGCTGCAGAGATCCGGGACGACCAGTGATTGTGTGCTTTGTGCGACGTATGCCGCGAATGTCGAGATGCTGAGGAGCAGCGGATCTTCGTCCGTCAGCGTGCTCGGAAATCCATATCGGGCAATAGGCTGCAGTGCGACCTGTTCCGGCTCGATGTTTTCCCACTCTTCCTCACCTCGCTGCGGATTGCTGCGGGGCGGATAGAGAAAACAGACTCCGGCATGTGCTCCGGTGGCATCGCACAACGCAGCAAGCCCGCGAATGGCGATGTTCGCCGGGTCCAGATAACCGCGAATGGCGCTCGAAACGGTGTAGAGCGCCCGGATCTTCCGGCTCTGAACATCAAGCGCGTCCTGCGCATCGCGCCGTGAGGAGATATCGATTCCGAATCCATCCCAGCCGGCAAGTTTATCGGATCGATTCAAAACCGGAACGAGGCGCATCAGCAGCCAGCGCACCCGCCCGGTGACACGGTTGATGACTCGCACTTCGTCGTCGAACGGTTGTGGGTTTCCGCGTTGCCGATTGAGCTGTGTTCGAACTCTCGCCGCGTCCTCAGGATGAATCAGGTCCGTCCATTTCAGACGTCTTTCCGTCGCAAACTCTTCCGGGGCCATGCCGAAGAAGTCGAGCGCCCGGCGGCTGATGAAGACGATCCCCTGATCGAGGTCAGTGTTGAAGAGGATTGCGTCGGAATGCTCGACCAGACGTTCGTAACGTGCAGCCACCGCTTGACTGACCTGGGGAACAGAAGCCGCAACGGTCAGCACGTAGAGCCGCGCGAGAGCCGAAAGCATGGGGTGAATCTGATCGGCCGAAAGATCCGGAACAGCGCAGTCGAACAGAATCGCGGTAACTGTTTCGCCGCCGTCGAGGCTCGCTGTTGCAGCTTCAAGCCGCTCGTGCTCGAGGCCCGGCATCAGCCGCTCAATCGCCTCATCACTGTTCTCGCCGTTTCGAGAATAAGAAACGCGCTCGTCGCCCTGCTCGACCGTGCGACGGAGGAGTGGTCGAAGATTCGCAGCTGAGCTGTTCCGCACTCCTGGTGCACACCATTCCAGCGGTGCCGGGTGGTAGCGCCCTTGTTTGTTCCGGATCGCGAGCACAAGCCGGGAAGGCTGCGCGGCATTGATCAGCTCTCGCGCGGCTTCCGATAGCCACTCTTCAGCCGTGCGGCATTTTGAGAGCCGTTCAAGCGCGTATGCCGAAATGGAGAGGGAGGATCTCACGATCGAATTCTCCCCCGCTGTCTTCTGAAAAATGACTCGGGGGCAGAGCGCTTCTCAAACGTTCTGCGGCGTTCGAGAGCGAGACCAAAACTGCGACCCGTGAAAGTCACAAGATTGAAATCGAACGTACAACCGATCTGGAGCATCTAGACTGCCAAGCTCACGAAGAACAGTCCCAGCAGTATGGCACAGAGCAGGAATACTTCGATTCCTGCGAGCTCCCGCACCGCCCCGTCTTCGCTAAAATAGTTCCCGAAATTATGAGAGCTTTCGAGGATTTGTTGCATTACAAGCAACCCTCGGCCAAAGCTTCGGCGCTCCGCGGCCGGGACGCAACACGCTGTAACCTCAGAGGCTTTTGGGAAGCTCCGCCCCCGATGCGGTCACGCTTGGAAAGCGGAATGCAGCGGAGTGCGAGTTCTGCGCAGTAAAATCGACTTCGAAGGCTCGTTCGGATGGATGCGGACCAACTGGTATCGCCATTTCTCTGAATAGTGACTCCTTTTAGGGGCGGGGGTTTGCAAAGCATCCCCATAAAAAACCTCGGGCTTCTGCGATCACTACTTTGCGCTATACACGGCGCGATGCCCGCTTCGTTACGCAGACTTCGATCGATTCCGAGTCGAGGATTCCTCATTCTCGCTTTGCTGCTCAGCGCGGGGAGTTTTCTCCGGAGTTCCTCACTGTTGAATCCATCCGATACTGTGTCATTCGGTCCGCACTGGGCGAGTGTTGCATCGGGTGAAGATCCTAGCTCGATTCGCTTCCGGGATGTCGCAAACGAACTGCGCGTTCATTTCACCTACCGGGCTCCAGAGCTTGATCCATTGCTGATGCATCGGATCCACAGCCTGTTCATCGCACCGGGAGTCGCCGTCGCGGATGTGAACCGGGACGGATGGATGGATCTGTTCTTTGTCTCCTCTCGCGCCGGGTTTCCAAGCAGACTCTACCTCAACACAAACGGCACCGGTTTCAGAGAAGCCGCTGCGGAGTGGCAGCTCGATCGCGCTCACGGAAAGATGCACGCCGCCGATGGGGCGACCTTCTTTGATTACAACAACGATGGACGGCCCGATCTCTATCTCTCCGGTCTTGGATGTTCGGTTCTACTGGAAAACACCGGCACCTCGTTTACCGATGTCTCCGAAGCGTCGGGACTACGGGATTGCCGGAACTCGATGAGCGGAATTCCAATTGACTTCGACAACGACGGATTACTTGACCTCTACGTCCTCCGCTACTGGGGGCCACAGAACTACAAGCACCTTAAGAATCCGCGCATCTACGTGAACAATTTTTTTAACGCCGATAACGCCGGGCAGAATTCGATGTACCGGAATCTGGGGGGCGGGCGCTTTGCCGATGTCACAAGTACGTCGGGCGGCGGCGACTCTCACTGGAGCATGGACGCATCGTATGCCGATCTCGATGGCGACGGTTCGAGAGAGATCTACATCGCCAATGATTATGGGCCGGACATCGTCTACTCGATCCTCAATGGCCAGCTGACGGAGCGCCCGGATCTTTTTGCCGTACCTGACCGGCGTTACGGGATGAACGCGTCGCTCGCGGATTTTACAAATGATGGGAAGCCCTCGCTCTACGTATCGAATGCGTATGACGGACCTCCGTGGGGAATCAGCGGCAACTTCCTTTGGCGGGGAAACCCCGGTTCCCTCAGCGATGAGTCGCGAAAGGTAGGGCTCTTTAACTGCGGGTTTGCTTGGGGGGGCGCCGCCGGAGACTTTAATCTCGACGGGTATGAAGATCTATACGTTGCAAACGGATTCATCTCCGACGGACCAAAGCCGAATTCCAAGCAAGCGATCGCACGCAGCGCGGAGCGGGATAATCTCTATTTCAAACTTATGACTGTGCGCTCTCTGCCCGGAACGCTCAGTGAAGACATCCGGCGGTGGCCCGATTTTCGCGGACAGAATGTCGCGGGAAATCACCAAGATTGTTTGTTCTTGAATGCGGGAAATGCTGGATTCATCAATATCGCCGGGCAGGCAAAGATTGACGTCCAAAGGCGGGACGGCCGCGCTGTCGGGATTATTGATTACGACAACGATGGACTCCTTGACCTGGTAGTCACTTACCGGGATGGCCCGGTCACATTGCTGCACAATGAGAGCCGTCAGAACGGACAATGGATCGGACTGCTCCTGCAGGGGAAGCAATCGAACCGCGATGCAGCAGGCGCTCGAATCGAAGCAGTGCAAAACGGAATCTCTCAAACCCGCTGGCTCACCGGCGGACGGAGTGGATTTCTCGCCTCCTCCGATCCCCGCGTTCATTTTGGCCTCCGATCAGGCGAGCCTGTCGAAGTTGCGGTCACTTGGCCGTCGGGAAAACGCCAATCACTCGGCGCGCTCCAGCCGGGCGGCTACCACACGGTCGAGGAGCAGTGATGCCGGCCAAGATTCGAAAACTGATCTCGCCGCTGTATGTGCAGCTCGCGATCATCCTCTCGTACAGCATTCTTTCCCGGCATTTCTTCAATTTCGAACGGCCAGATTGGGTGCTCGCCAGCGCCCTGACGCTCGGCGTAGCCCTTCATCTGCTGATCGGGAAGCTCAAATACGGAAAGGTCCGAAACATCGCGGTGCCGTTGATCATCGCCACCGGATCCACGATTCAGATTTATTCCCCCGCTGCGTATCCGTATTTCATCTCCGTATCGCTCGCGATCCTCTCAAAGGGTTTCATCACCTACCGTGGCAGACATTTTCTCAATCCGGCGAATTTTGCGATCGTCGCGATGCTCGAGCTCTTCCCCACACTTGTCGTTGGCGCACCAGCGCTTTTCAGCGGGTATTACGGAATCTCGGTGTTGTTTCTCGTGCTCGGTATCTTCACTGCCTTCTATGCCCGGATGGCCGACGTCGCGCTCTCTTGGTACGTCTCGTTTGTGGGCCTCAATTACCTGCGCGGTTGGCTCACCCAATTCTCCCTGTTCCCCCTCGCCCTCCAGGCGCTCAATCCGATGCTCATCGTGTTCAGCTTTCACATGATCACCGATCCGATGACTACGCCCGCTACACGAGGGTGGCGCATCGCCTTCGGGTTCTCCGTCGCGCTGCTTGATTGTGTTTTGCGATATCTACAGGTTCCGAACGGACAGTATTACGCTCTGTTTTTCGTGTGCTGCTTCCTTCCGGCGATCTGGGAGTGGGAGAAGCGCCCAGTTTAACGGCGGCGGGTCTCCGTAATGATGAGCTTCGGCCGTCTATACGGCGCACCGTGGGCGATCTCTCCAAGGAGCTCATTACGCCTGCGGCGGATTTCCTCCCGGCCCTCACTGTCCCGCATCTCCCGCTTCAGCTCTTCGAGATCCATTGAGAGACGAATCCGGCGATCGAGATGCGCACACAAAAGAATCAGCGCCGAGAAAGCGATGAGAGAGAGAAGCACTCCGGCAATCGGAAACAGAGCGAGGAGAAGTAAGGCAGAGATGGACGGCTCAAGTTCAAAAGCTGCGGTCACACTCCGAATTGAAAACAATGCGGGGATAAGGATCGCTCCCTCGAGAACGAGAATCTTTACTGCCTCCCAGAGCGGTGTCCGAAAGAACGAACGCGGCTCATTCTGAATTCCGAAAATCCGCCGGAGCCCCAGAAAGAGATCCAGCCGCTGGCTCTTGAAGCAGAGCTGTCCGAAATGGAACTGGCATCCGGTCTGGAGCATCTCGCTCGCCAAGCTCACGAAGAACAACCCGGTAAGAATGGCGCTCAGCCCAATGACTGCAGTAACCGGAAAGTGCAACTCAAGCGCCTCCCCACTCGGCTCGAAGTCAATGGGCGTCTGAAGAACCCAGAGAGTGGCTCCGAGGAAAAGGAGTCCCGCTCCTGTTACGCAACATGCGGTCAACTCAGGCGCCCTCGCGACATCGCCCTCCTCTCGAGCCTTTCGAAGCTTGCGCAGCGTCGGGGGAAACCTGCGGCTCACCGGATTTGCGCCGGATAGGTGACTTCGAAGATTCGCTCCGATAGCAAAAGGAGAAAGAGCAGAGCAGCGATTAATCTATGCGGCGCAAGCTCCGCTCCAAGACATCCGCGCCGGGTGACTCGGCCAACAACTCCGAGCAAAATCTCAACGACGAACGCATAGGCGAGAAGTGGAAACACCGCATGCACTGCACGACGAAGCGTCAGCGCTGCATGCTCGAGTAATTCGAGAAGCGCGCCTTCTTTCGAGAGCACAGCGATATCGGCGGCACTCGAACGTTCAAGCAGCAAGGTCAACACGCCGTAGACAGCATTACTCTTCATCACGAAACACAGAGCAACGAGCAGTAGTGCCGTATCGAGCACCGAGGTTCTGTCCTCACCCGCCATCTGTTCGGCGAACTGAGTGCCACGCATTAGATCGATTAAACGCCCGGAGGTCGAGACCACCTCAAGGCTGAGCGCGACTGGGACACACGTGAGAAACCCGATGAGAACCGCACCGATCAAGGACGAGACAGACAGCTCCGTAACACTCCGACTCGCGAACAGGGAGTAACTTCCAATCGCTGCCGAACATACTCCTATTCCCGATAGATGAAGGAACATGCGCGCAGCGGGCAGCGCTGTCAGAAACGAACACATCGTCACGGCGGAGAGTATTCCTTGAGAGAACACTATCCGGCCCCGCCCGGCGGACCGTAGAGGGAGAGTGCGCGGCACGAGTTGAGAAAGATTCGTTCCAACTGCTCAAACATCCAGCCGCCAAAGATGAAGAGCAGGATGATGATTGTCATCAGCTTCGGCACTGTCGAAAGAGTCTGATCCTGAATCTGTGTCGCGGCTTGAAGGATCGATATCACCAGTCCGACGATGGTAACTGAGCCGAGCAGCACAGCGGAGATCAAGAGCGCGATTAGAGCACTCTCCTCGACAAATGGTTCCATCGTTACTGTTTGTAGCTCTGCAAGAGCCCCTCCGTCAGATTGAGCCATCCATCGCAGCTGACGAAGAGCAGCAGCTTCAGTGGGAATGCGATCGTAACCGGATTGACCATCATCATTCCCATTCCAGTCAGCACCGATGTCACAAGCAGGTCGATCACAAGGAACGGCATAAAGAGGTACAGCGAGATCGCGAATCCGGCCC
>CAYOAK010000078.1:0-14171 GCA_964401925.1 uncultured Bdellovibrionales bacterium
TCATCGCAGGTGATTCCAATTGAGCCGTCATTGAAGAGACGAACATTGAACTGCTCGCGATCGAGAGCAGCCAGAAGCTGCGGCCGTTGAGACACAGGCAGCTCAACGCGGATCGTATCGAAGAAGTCGGCGTTTCTTACCGTGAATCCCTTTGTCGAGAGCGAATGAGCAAGTGTGCGCGCATGCTTGTTCACGCGCTCAGCGATTGCCTTCAACCCCTTCGCCCCATGATAGACGGCATACATGCTCGACATCACGGCGAGTAACACCTGCGCAGTGCAGATGTTTGACGTCGCCTTTTCACGGCGGATATGCTGCTCGCGAGTTTGGAGCGCGAGCCGAAGACCCCGCTGTCCGAATCGATCGCGAGAGACACCGATCAGTCTGCCCGGCATCTGCCGCTTCAGCTCATCTCGCACCGCGAAAAATGCCGCGTGCGGCCCGCCGAAACCGAGCGGCACGCCGAAACGCTGAGAGTTTCCGACGGCGATATCAGCGCCCCATTCTCCGGGTGGCTTCAGCACCGTCAGTGCTAACAGGTCCGTCGCCGCGGTCACTACTGCCCCGACCTTCTTTGCTTCAGCCGCGAGTGCAGAAAAATCCCGGATCGCGCCGTCGGTACCGGGGTACTGAACAAGAATCCCAAAGCAGTCCGCAGGGACCGATTCGATCGGGCCCACCATCAGCTCGACACCGAGCGGTTTTGCGCGAGTCTGAACGCAGGCGATCGTCTGCGGGTGACAGGATTCATCGATCAGGAACAGGTTCTTTCCGATCGTCGAGCTTGAACGGAACGAAAGCATCATCGCTTCCGCGGCTGCCGTTCCCTCATCGAGGAGCGAAGCATTCGCGAGGTCGAGCTTCGTCAGCTCCATCACCATCGTTTGGTAATTGAGCAGCGCTTCGAGTCGTCCTTGAGAGATCTCTGCTTGATAGGGAGTGTACTGCGTGTACCATCCCGGATTCTCCGTGATGTTTCGTAGAATCACCGGGGGCGTCAGCGTCCCGGCGTAGCCCATGCCGATCAATGACCTGCGAACTTCGTTCTTGCCGAGAATCCCTTTTAGCTCGTCGAGCACTGCTTGCTCTTCGATCCCTTCGGGAAAGTCACCGGCACTCTTGAGCGTCAGAGGCGCTTTGGATCGGATCGCCGCCGGCACCGTCTTTTCGACCAGCTCGTCCAGGCTCTTCACCCCGATCTCCTTAAGCATCTCAGTAATCTCTGAGTCGGAGGGGCCGATGTGTCGGCGGACGAATGAGGTCAACATAGGCGTGCTGTTCTCCAAGAAACGGGAAGCTGCAAAGTGGTCATCTCTAAAGTTTGAGCCCGTGGCAACTCCGGGAGGTTGTAGCCCGCATATGCCGAAATGACTCTCACCGTTTCGTAATAGTCTCGCTCAAAATCCGAGAGGGGGGGAGTGAGCCGCCGGGTAAGCTCCTCGGCTAACTCCTTGCGAATTTGCTTCAGCGCTGCCTGATCGATCCCGGTTTCTGACGGGGTAGTAAGCTTTGCAGTGAGGCCGTTCCAGTGTTCGACGGTCGCCCTTGGAAGTTTCAGATCGGGCCGCGGGAGCTGCTTTTGGAACTCGTCGTAGGCACCCCGCTCGAGCATCGCGCCAAGTGCCAGCAATTGCTGGGCAGACTTGAGTTGGGGTGTACCACTGAGCGGCTCGACGAGAGCGGCGATGTCGATGTCCTCCAGTATTGACGGATCGAGGGGGCGCTCTGTGAGTACCTGATGCAACCGCTCGTTAATCTTCTGACTGTGGAGCCCCGTGCCGATCAGGTGCACGGAGTAAAAGACAAGAATCAAGAAGACGGGGCCGACCACGGCGATCAGCCAGCGAAGGAGCCGGTTCATTTGGTCAGAATAGGGGAAAAGCCCGCCGTGTGAAAACCGGTAAAGCCCTGTATCGCATAAAATAAATCAACCGCTGCCGCCGGCACCAGGAATCCTCCGGGCACCCTATAGATTCTGCGGGATTCGGTCGATCAGTAGAGGGTCGAAGTTCCACGAAACGCCGAAAGGAATCAGCGTTCTGATGACAATCGCCCTGAGGTCAAACATCGCTTCGCTTATGAGCCAACGTCGGCTCAACGAGCACACCTCTGAGTTGAGTGCGAGCCTCAACCGGCTCGGCTCCGGACTTCGAGTGAACCGGGCGGGGGATGACGCTGCGGGACTCGCGATTGCGTCGTCGCTCAAGGTCGACTCAAGAGTCTTCCAACAAGGGATCCGAAACATCAATGACGGCATTAGTCTTTCGAACATCGCGGAAGGGGGCCTCGACTCACTGTCGACGATAACGATTCGGCTGAAGGAGCTGACCTTTCAATCCGCGAACGGGACGCTCAGCATGACCCAGAGGCGGAGTCTCGATGCCGAGGCGGATGCTCTGGTCGAGGAATACAACAGGCTCGTTGCGACCACCTCGTTCAATGGCAGTGCGCTGTTGGATGGAGAGTTCGGTGTGCTCGCCATCCAAGCGGGCTACGGAGATTCAGGAAGCATCCGAGTCGGGCTTGGAGACAAGCTCGCACGAACTGTCGGAAATGGAACATTCTACGCTCCCGTCACTTACACGACCTCTCCTGGAACAGGGACGAACTCGGGCACAGTGCTCGCTGATGTAAATCACGACGGTGTCATCGACCTCCTTGCGACATCGGATGCGGCGAGCTTCGGTCTTCGGGTACTTCTCGGAAACGAGGACGGCTCGTTCAATGCCGGAACGCTCTACTCCGCCACTGTCGGAATCCGTTTCCCCGCGGCTGCGGACGTAAACCATGACGGGAATCTGGACCTTGTTGCGACGTCTTCCGGAGGCGGGCTGATCGCTTTCTATCTTGGGAACAGCAACGGCAGCTTCAAGGCGGCTCAGAATTTCACCGCCGAAACAAATGCATGGGACGCACAGTTTGCGGATATGAACGGAGACGGCGATCTCGATATTGTCTCGGGAAATTTCGGTCAGAACGTCACGGTGCGCTTCGGAAACGGAGACGGCACGTTCCTCGCCCGGAGAGCGAGCGCATTAACGGATCCGACAGCAATCGCAATTGCCGACTATAACGGCGACGGGGTGGAAGACATCTTTGTCGGGGAGCGCTCAATCGGCGTGGTCCGGCTTCTGGCCGGAAACGGCGACGGCACTTTTCGGATCGGAATCTCCATCGCGGTCGGCGCAAATCCCCGGAGCATCGTTACGACGGATCTCAATAATGATGGATTCGACGACCTCGCTGTGCACGTTGATGGAGCGATCCGAACCTATTACGGGAACGGCAATGGCACGTTCCGGATTGGACTGAGCCAGGTGTTGAACGGAACGACAAACTGGCAGAGCGTCCAGGCCGGAGATCTGAACGGTGATGGATGGACAGACCTTACGGTCGGAGCACTCACCACGGATCGAGTCTTCACGTTACTGTCAAACGGAGATCAGACGTTCCGGGTTTCCGCTGCCCTGGAAACTGGGCATTCGAATGACCTCGCAGATATCAATCGTGACGGCGTGCTTGATATTGTGGTTGGAGCGTCGGGCGCTCCCGGAACGACAGCGATCTTTCTCGGAAATAGCGTCCTTGATAGCCGATTACCGGTGCTGAACATCCGGACGCAAGAGCAGGCGTGGGATACGATGGAGCTGCTTGATGCCACACTGCTCCGAGTAAATGCTGAGCGCGGCTCCCTCGGCGCATTGCAAAGCAGACTGGCGACTGCTGCCTCGAATCTCGCTGTGGCGCGAGAGAACGGTGACGCTGCCGCTTCACGGATTCTCGATGTCGATGTTGCGACAGAAAGTTCGGAGTTAGCGAAGCGATCAATCTTGCAGCAAGCAACGCAGGCGGTCCTTGTTCAAGCCAATCAACAGCCAGGTCTCGCGCTTCAGTTGTTGCGCTTCTAAGATGAGAAAAACGTAAGTGCGCACAGAGGGAAGTGAAATTGAGAAGACGGAGGCTCCTCTCGATCCAAAGGAACTCGGCTAGCCGATGCGAATGCGCCGGAGTTCGTTCAGCATGCCGGCTCCTGCCCGAAGGCCGTAGACGATACCGCCGAGAATGCCGCGAACTGGGTCAAGCTCATCTTCATCGGCCGCTGTCAAAGGCACGGCGGCTCCAGGGAAGATATCAGAAGCCGGAAAGCTCTCGATAAGATCGAGCAGCGTCTCCTGCATCTGATCGGCAGTGGGTCCGCCGGGATCCGACGGTTCAGCATTGACCGCGAATGAAAGCGCTTGTGCGAAGTCGGCGGCATGGGCTTGCGATGCCCGGAATCTCCGAAGCAGAGCCTGGGGCGTTCCGTCATCTTCCTGCGCTACGTAGCTAAACTGTGCGAAGTGCGTAACCCAGCCCTGCCAGCAAGCGGCGAATGCGCTTCTCCACGTGGCGTCATCGATGTTGAATTGCCCGCGCAGCAGTTGAGAGTAGAGTACGCTGAGAAGCATAAATGCTCCGTGAATGCGCTTCAGCGCATCGATCTCCATGTCCCGGTAGTCCGCGAGAGGAATTGTTCCAATTGTTAAGTGTTCGGTAGCCATATCTGCCGAAACGTGGCGACATGTTCGAGAGATATGGCCAGTGATTAAACCTATTCTCTGTGCACACCCAGTTCGGATCCGTCGAGAATCCAGTCCGAGTGTACTAAATATTCAGGAATGGAGGCTTGGAGAGAACAGCAAGGCGCTATGATGAACGAACTCGCCGCAGTTGGAAAATCCCGGTTCGAAAAGTAACGACTAGGATTTATCCGCGCTCGACTTACCGCCGTTATGGAGCGTTAAGTTCGGGATAATCTTCGGCATGTCGTCGTTTGCCCGGGGTGCCGGCTCGTCGTTCTCGATGACGAGGCCGAAGGTGCGGGGCTGCGTTGCCGAGTCGTCGCCGAGGAGCGCTTTCACTCGTAAAAGTGTGGGCTTACGCCGTCCGCCGCCGTTCTCGAAAAACCGGTCTTGGGAAAGTCCGCCCTGATAATGAATGCGCTTGAGTGTCATAATTTTTGAACAACCTACGCACTCTTATCTCCCCCCCGGGGCGCAATGCTTCATTGGGGGGTTAAATGGCTGGGATTCCTACTCCTTCTGGAACCGTAAAAAATCCCAGCCGGATCGCTCGATTTCGAGCTGTTTGGCAGCATCGGCATAGACCTCGGAGCCCGGAAGAGCGCGAATTGCACGCTGAATGACCTGATCGGCACGGTCATAAGCGCGGCGCTTAAGTAAAACCATGATCAACAACTTTGTTGCCGTCTCGTTGGAATAGTTACTCTGCTCTGCAAGTGCGGAGACAATCTTTTCAGCTTCGTCGAGATCTACTGGATCCAGAACGATGTCACCTTTTCGCACCAGCTGTTGAGCGTAAAGCAGCTGCAATTTCTTATCGTTCGGATTCGCCTTCGCAAGCGCTCCAAGGTCGGCGTCCATCTGCGCGGCTGTTCCGATGTCGAGGCTGCCCGTTCCAAGCTCTCCTTGGCGGAGTGAAAGGAGGAGTTGCTTCAGAGCGGGGTCTGCACCGGCAAGCTTTGAGCCTTCATCTAGCGCGGTCTTTGCTTCGGCTTCCTTTCCTTGGGCGAGTAAGCACTCACCGCGTAACTGGTAATAGTCCGGATGCTTCCCGGGCAATCGAAAACGCAGCTCCTCAAGCTGCTTGAGCGCCTCACCGCAGCGGCCGGCGTCCTTCAAAGAACGGGAGAGATAGTATTGCGCCTTGGGATTTGAATCACGCAGCTCCAATGAGCTGCGCAGTGAACCGATTGCAGCGGGAAGATCTTTCAATCGATATTGGGCGATCCCCTGGAGGAGGAGCCTGTCGGATTCCGTCCCCCGATTCGGTTGCATTCCTTGCAGCTGATTCAACACCTCTTTGGCGATCTCCGGCTTGTCAGAGCTACTCAGCGCCCGCGCGGCGGGAACGAGCGTTGAGGCGAAAGTTGCCGGGTCGAGGCTCGATAACGAAACGGGAAGCGTCGCGGCAGCAGCGGTGGGGGCAGGGGTTTCGGCGTTTGATCGAGTGACTGCTCCCAGCGGGATAACGGCGAGGAACGCAGTTGCTAACAGGGTGTAACGTCTCGTGGTCATATAGGTTTCAACGCGTCCAAAAGTGTGCGGCCGGGGGAGAATAGCAGTAGCGCCGAATCGCTCAAAAGGGGCTAACCCCGCGGTCTTTCCGGGTCGATTAAGAGTGTACAAAGACGAACAAAATCCGGGCTCAGCCGCATCCTAATCTCTGGGACGCGACCGTAGACAGTAGCGGCGGGCGCTCTTCCCAGGTTTTGACGGTTTTTGAGGGAGTCTTAGGTTGGAGGCGAAAAAACATATCCTCGTTGTCGACGACGAGTCGAATGTCCGCGAATCGCTGAAGCTGCTTCTCGGGCGGCTCTATGATGTGACCACAGCGGAAGGGTCTGAAGAGGCCCTCAAGCTCGTGAAAAAGCGGGATGCCCAGGTGGATCTGGTGCTGGTCGATCTCATGATGCCGGGCATTGATGGTCTCGGCCTTCTGCAAAAGCTGAAGGGAAGTCACCCGGAACTTCCGGTGATCATGCTCACGGCCAGCAGCGGCGTGAAGCATGCCGTTGAAGCGATGAAGGTGGGCGCGGTCGACTACCTGAATAAGCCTTTCGATGTCGATGATCTTCTCCAGCGTATCGAGTCAACACTGCTCGTTGACGAGGGTCCGATCCCGGCAATCACTCACCACATCGAACGGCCCGAGCTTCCGGAAGGTCAGGGCAACTTTGGTGCAATGGTTGGAACTCATCCGCTGATGCAGGCGCTCTACGCGCAGATCACGCAGATCGCCGTGAACGAAGTCACCGTGCTCATCACCGGAGAATCCGGCACTGGAAAGGAACTCGTCGCGCATGAGATCCACAAGCGGAGCGCTCGCGGCACGGGTCCGTTTGTTGCGTTGAATTGTGCGGCGATCCCGGAATCGATGATCGACTCTGAGTTGTTCGGCCACGAGAAGGGTGCGTTCCCCCTCGCCAGTGAGCAACGGATTGGTCAGCTCGAGCTCGCAAACGGGGGCACGCTCTTCCTCGATGAGATCAGCGAGCTCAGTCCGGTCGTGCAGGCGAAGCTTCTGCGCTTCATTCAGCAGCAGGAGTTATGCCGGGTCGGAAGCTCGAAGCCGATCAAATGCAGCATCCGCGTTCTCGCCGCGACTAACTGCGATCTGCTGGAGGCCGTAAAAGATGGCCGTTTCCGCAGTGATCTCTTCTACCGGATCAATGTCGTTCACCTCGATCTTCCGCGACTCAAGGATCGGAGAGAGGATATCTCTCCGCTCTTCAGCTTCTTCGTTGAACGATTCTCGACGATCTACTCGCGGACGATAGCGCTTGCTCCGCGCGCGCTTGAAATTCTCGAGAGGTATTCATGGCCGGGAAACGTTCGTGAGTTAGAAAATGTCACCGAGAGCCTTCTTGCGCTGACCTCCGCGCCGGAGATTCTTCCGGAGCACCTTCCGCTTCGCATCCGGCAGGAAGCGGGCGGAGATCTGAAATCGGATGTTCTCTCGGGACAGATCGGGTTTGAAGCGGCAGAGAAGGCATTTGAGACAGAGCTGATCTTGAAGGCACTGCAACGCACGGGTTGGGTTCAGACTCGCGCTGCCGAAGTTTTGGGGATCAGCCGCCGAATCCTGAAATACAAAATGGATAAGCTCGGCATCGCCGATGAGGGACCCTCAGAGCAATAGGCCGCTACTGCTTCGGCTGGATCTTCTTGCCGTAACTCACTTCACCCTTGTCGACACGGATCGAGAATCCGCAGTCAGGATTCGTGCACGCCCAAGCTTTATAAGTCACCGAAGCTCCGTCTTGGCCATAGTCGGAAAGAGGGATGAGAATCCCTTGGTTGCACTTCAAACACGGGGGAAATGATTGGTTCGCGTCCGGCATATCTTCCTCACCTCAACCACAACTAAGCATCCCACCGATTCCTGAGCCGACTCGCCCGGGGCGGAACCCGACAACCGCGGGACGATATCGGAGCTTCGCATCGAAAAGCCAGCGATACCTGGACAAGCTCGCTCCCGCCTAGCCAATGGGTTCCCGCTGTTCAGCGTCCGCGCATCACTGCTGGATGAGGCACTTGACATACCGAGCGATAGTTTCATAAACCCTACACTGAAAACTCTTTCATTGGACTTTGGAGCTTCGCATGCGTCTTTCACACTTAGCTTTTCCGGTTGTTTTGGTGGCTTTCGCGGTCTCTTCGGCCGCAGGCGAGGCGGGCACGGAGCTTCCGGAAGTCGTTGTAAAGGATTCTGCTCTGCCTGAGTCACCATTCCTCAGCCCTGTCGAAGGGGCGGCGATTTTTTCCGGTAAGAAGGCCTCCAAGATGGAGCTGAAGGAGATTCCGGTTCCGCCGCAGAATACCTATCGGCAGCTCTTCGCAAAGACCCCCGGACTCCTCGTGAGCGAGGTTGCGAACGAGAGCTTCACCAGTTTCAGCTATCGGGGTTTGGGAGATCCGCATGAATCCTTCAACCTGAACATCCTGAAAGACGGCCTGCCGATCAACGCCGACCCGTTCGGGTATCCCGCGGTCTATTATCAGCCGCCGCTCGATTCGATCGAGAGCATGCAGTTTGTCCGGGGCGGCTCAAGCTTGCTCTATGGACCTCAGGTCGGAGGCGCGCTGAATTTCATCTCGCGCAGGCCCACTTCGCAGGAGGCAAACGCGTTTCTTACGAAACAGGTCCTCGGCTCTAAGAGTCTCTGGTCGAGTTATAATCAGGTCACTGCGAGCGCAGGCGGTGTGGGTGTGCTTGGATTCTTTCACCGGCGGCAAGGTGACGGGTTTCGTGACGAGAATAGCGATTTTTATGTCAATAACGGCTCGCTGAAGGTCGCCTTCGATTCAGGTGAACGCACGCATTGGAATATCGAATTCGATCTCTATGATGCGAGCCATGGTGAGGCCGGCGGTTTGGCGCTGAACTCTGCGCCTGGCGTACTCGGATTTAACGAGAACCGTTGGGCGAGCACGCTCAACTTCGATCGCCTCGAGATCGAGCGTTACTATCCATCGATTCAGATGGTGTCCGACCTATCGGAAAGCACAAAGCTGGAATGGCGGGCGACGGGCGGCTACTACCGGCGTGCGAGCTACCGCCAAGATCTCGGCGCTGCACCTGCATTCGGTGGTGTGCCTCTTGGGACGACGAACACGGTTCAGGTTCAGGAGTTCCGCACGATCACGAGCGACCTTCGGGCGTTGCACGAGTATGAGCTCGGTGGAGAGAAACACCAGTTTACAGGGGGATTCTTCTTCTTCCTGAACGATTCCCCCTTTCGTCAGGAGAAAGGCCAGAGCGCGTTCTCCCGCGGCGGAGATTTGGTGAAAGAGGTGTCCCGCGAGACGATCGATGCGTCGGTGTTTGCCGAGAACCGGTTCGTCCTGGGGCGGTTCTCTCTGACGCCCGGATTCCGTCTTGAGAACGTGCACCAAGAGGTCGATGAGGAGACGAACGCGGGTTCGCTCGTTCCTCTGCGCTCGACCGACGAGACAAACACAGTGCCGCTGGTCTCGGTTGGAGCCGCATTCGACCTTGGGAGTCACAGCGAGATATATGCGAACTTCTCACAGGGCTATAAGCCGGTCACTTTCCAAGATTCGGTACCGCTCTCGACGGGTGATTTGATCAGCACCGATATTGACGAGGCCGATTCATACTCTTACGAGATCGGTGTTCGCGGCTCGCCGCTCCCTGCTCTCAATTTCGACGCGAGCTGGTTCTATTATGATTTCGACAATCAGTTCGGGCGAGTCGGGCCTGTCATTCAGAACACCGGTCGAGGCCGATACAGCGGCGTAGATCTTGCGTTTGAAGCAGACCTTCTCGGCGCAGCTGACGAGGCGTTCGGCGCCGGCATGAATGGATCGTTCGGAAAGTTCAGTCTGTATTCGAACGTCTCTCTTCTCGAGGCGGAGTTCACAGAAGGTTCGCTTGACGGAAAGACCCCGCAATACGCCCCGGACTACCTTCTTCGTGTCGGCGCAATCTACGAATTTCCGAAGTACGCAAAACTTGCGCTCCTCGGGACGTTTGTTGATGAGCATTTCGCCGATGACGGAAATTCGGCGGAGCGATTCATTCCGTCATATACCGTCTGGGATTTAACGAGTGAAGTTCAACTCTATGGAGACACCGTCGGTGTTGTCGCGGGGATACAGAACCTCTTCGACGAGAAGTACTATTCGCGGATCCGGAGTAATGGTATCGACCCGGCTTCCCCGCGAAATTTCTATGCCGGGCTCGTGGTCCGCTTCTGACGGAATGGAGAGACACTCTTGAAACAAGCACGGCGATTTCATCGGCTGACGAGCTTGAGCGCCGTGCTGTTCCTCACGATAAGTGCGGTCACAGGGCTGCTGTGGGCTTATGCACCGCACCTTTATTGGCAGCCCGGTTACAAGGAAGCGAAACGGAAGTTCGAAGCAGCGAAGCTTTCGGCTAATCGCGTGAGTCTCGATGCTGTCGAGCAATCTGCGGCCCGCGCGGGTTGCGTCAACCCGCCCGCATTCAACCTCTCGGTCCGCGCCGGCCGGTGGGTCTGGCAGTTGAAATGCCCCGAGAAGAGCGTTCTGATCGACGCGGTTTCGGGACTCGTGCTTTCTCCGCTCTCTGATGAGCTCGCGCGCACATTCGCCGATGAGTACGTGCCGGCGGGATTCGTCGTGAGCAATCTCACTCGGAGTTCGGCTTGGCTCGATCGGAAGCCCGGCGCGAAGCCGCGAGATGCATGGGTGGTTCGTTACGGCGATTCGAAAGAGACGGAGATCGTAATCGACGCCTCAACCGGCGAGGTGCTGGAGGAGAGCGACACCGTTCGCCGCTTTCACTTCTGGGTGACGAAGCTGCATCAGTTCCAATTCTTTGGAACTGCGAAGACGCTCACAGCGATGAGCGGTGTTCCACTCCTCATTTTGATCGTCACAGGAGTGCGTATGCTTCTCGTGAAGAAGCGAAAAAGCTGATGCACTCCAGTTACTGGATCCGTCTCTAGTAGCAGTAGCAAGGATTGCCGGCGCTGTGCCCGCAGTGGAACCCGAAGATCATGCCTCCGTCCTCAAACTGCCCGTGGCAGCAGGCCACGCAGTTCGCAGGCTCGAGCGACTTGGGCATCACGCACACATTGGAAGGGTACCCGGGTTGGCACACCCAATTCGCAGTAACGTTCCCGCACGGCGTTGTCTTGTTCGTAGGGCAGGGATTAGTGGTTGTCGTCGTGGATGAAGAGGTTGTTGTTATCGTGGTCGTAGTCGTAGTTGTCGGACACGCGTCTGCGGCGTAATCGGATTGCAAGCGCATCGTATAGTGAGCGACAAGCGGCATCCGATATTCGATGCCCTGATAGTCGCCGGTGCGTCTTTTCCGATCCGTCTCTGCCGCTAAATAGTCGAGGGTCTCCGCCCCGTCGTAGGCGTCTCCGGAATGAAACTTCTGGTAGACCCAGTAATAGATTCGATTCACCAATGGCACGACGAGATGGTACTGGTGCGTCACTTCCACGGTGATGAGACCGTCTCCGGCCTGTGCCGGATCGTCGAAGGTGTTCACCGTGTTGCAGTTCATCCCTTCTTTGTTGACGATCTTCACCTCAGTGATCGGGGTCCCAAGCGGGGACATCGACGCATCCGAGTCCGTGCCCTTAGCGGCGAGATAGTTCTCGGTAACCCCGAGGACGTGGTCTGCGCGTCCATGCGTCGGGAAGATCGAGATCAGCGATAGTCTCGCTGCTTCCTTCATCATCTCCGGATCGCCGCCGTGGACGACTCCGGCACGGGCAGCATTATAGGCGGCGTATCGGACGAGGGCCGCGGCATTCAACACCATCGCGAGTTGGAGCACGGCGAGAATCGAAAAGAGGAACGTGATGGCGATGAGTACGAACTCAACCATCGCCTGTCCCGCCTGGCGACTATGGGAATTGCAGTAAGTCACGACTAGCGCGCTTATAATTGACTACAGTGGCCCGAGCAATGTTAGAGCGCGGGGCTCAGGCTGCGCGGGATCCACGTGGTGTAGCTGGATTGGCTGGTACCTCCGACAGGAATCGAACCTGTACTTCAGCCTTCGGAGGGCTGCGTGATATCCGTTTCACTACAGAGGCGCGGGGCAGGAAAGTACAGGAGTTCGCCGGTGCAGACAACTGAAGGCATTTTTTGGTGTTGAAGGTCTCAAGGCACGCGCCTGCCAAGGTCAATCTCTTCCTCCAGGTGGGGCCGCGCGTCGGTTCGGGGCGCCACCTGATAAACTCGGTCGTCGTCCCGCTCAGGCTTGGGGATACGGTCGAGGTTTCACGCAGCGCGAGCTTGGCGTGCACGGTCGGTTTGGAGCCGGAGCTCGCCAGGATGTTCCCGGAGAACGGTCGGGCGATCGTGGAAGAGTTAAGCTCAGCAAATAACCTCGCATCTCGGGCTGCCGGTAAGTTCTTTGCGAATCTCCGCTCTAAGGAGTGTGTCGCGATCCGAATCGTGAAGCGGGTCCCGCTGCAAGCGGGACTCGGTGGAGGAAGCGGCGATGCGGCAGCGACGCTGCTGGCGCTGAATGAGCTTTTCGGGATGCCGCTGTCAGTGGATGAGCTGCTGGAGATCGCGGGAGCAGTTGGCTCGGATGTTCCCGCTCTTCTGCTCGGATCTCCGGCTGTCCTCATGGGAACCGGTGAGGAGGTCATTCCGTGCAGGGTGGGTGACGAGCTGAGCGATTGTGACCTGTTACTCGTGAAACCTGAAGCCGGAGTTTCGACCGGTGAGGCTTACGCCGCTCTGAATCGGTCTGCCGCCACGGATGAGGCTGGGAGCCGCGGCGTTTTCTCAACGAACGGCGTGTGGTTGAGCGCACTCCACGCGCTTCGCGTAACTCTTGAGATTCGTTCCACAAACGCAGCTGAAAGTGCGTTGACTTTGCAAAGAGAACTCGCTAACTCGGCCCGCTCCACTCGTGTCGGCTTTGACTCTCTGCAAAGAGGAGTTACGAACGATTTCGAGAAGGCTGTTGAAAGAGCCGCCTGGTTCATCGAAGGCAGTGAGCAACTCAGATCCGCGGGTGCGGAAATTGTAGTGCTCTGCGGGAGTGGAAGTTGCATCTGCGGCTTCGTTCCTTCGGAAAAAGGCGCGACCGCAGAATTGCGGTTGCGCGATTCTCTGCATAGCTGGTGGATCGCGCGGACACAGATTGGGGGGTCGCCAAGTTGGTAAGGCACCGGATTTTGGTTTCGGCATTCGTAGGTTCGAGTCCTACCCTCCCAGCATTTTTTTCGATTTTATTTTATCGTTCGGTTGCAGTCGAACGAACGATATTACAGAGCGTCATCGGAAATTTTTCATAAGGCATTAGATGTCGATCAAGCGTGGGGACCTGGCGGTCATATCGGGTAGGTCCAATCCGGCGCTTGCTTCCGACGCCGCGCGCTATGCCGGCGTCGCAATTACGCCGTGCGATGTGCATGCGCATGCAGACGGCGAGTTAAGCATCGAGATCGGCGAGAACGTTCGCGGGCAGGATGTCTTCGTCGTTCAGAGCACCTGCTACCCCGGTAACGAATACCTGATGGAGCTCCTGATCATCATCGATGCTCTCAAGCGCTCGAGCGCAGAGCGGATCACGGCTGTCGTTCCGTATTTTGGATACGCCCGGCAGGACCGGAAGAATCGTCCCCGCCAGCCAATCACGGCAAAGCTCGTCGCGGATCTGATCACAGTTGCCGGCGCGCAACGTGTTCTCACCATCGATCTTCACGCGGGACAGATCATGGGCTTTTTTGATCTGCCGGTTGATAACCTTTACGCGCGTCCGGTGATGCTGAAATACCTCTTCGCGGAATTCGCAAAGAAGGGCGTCGGCCAGGATGATCTCTGCGTCGTGTCACCTGATACTGGCGGCGTTTCTCGAGCACGCGCATACGCGAAGCGCTTAGATGCAGCGCTTGCGATCATCGATAAACGGCGCGCGGTTCCGAATCAGGTCGCCGAGATGAACGTCGTCGGTAACGTGAAGGACAAGATCGCGATTCTTGTCGACGATATTGTCGATACGGGCGGGACCCTGATCAAAGCCGCGGACGCGTTGTTAGAAGCCGGTGCCAAGGAGGTAATCTCTTGCAGCACCCATGGAGTGCTCTCGAACGACGCCGTGTCGAATCTTCGGACGAGCAAGCT